>JAYSEE010000001.1:0-3790 GCA_041914045.1 Ferrovibrio sp.
GGTCTGATGGAACAGCCGGTTATGCCGGCCCAGCGCGATCTGGCGGTCGATAGCCGTCATGTAGCCGCTGCGGTCCAGTCCGGCATATCGTTCCCGCACCTCGTTGAGGCCCCGATCCAGCTTGGCGCGGCCGGCGGCATCGAGATGGCGCTGCGAATGCAGCAAGCCGGCGGCGAACAAAGTCAGCACTGCATCGGTGGGATCGGGGAAGGGGGCGGTCACTTCCTCGATCATCGCGCCGGCTTGCGACAGGCGGTCTATCGCCTTGGCCACGATATCGGCGATCTCGGGATCGACTTGCGCATAGCCCAATGTCGGGCTGTAGGCGATGCGCAGGCCGCGCAGGCTTTCGCGCGGCGCCTCGAAATCCTCATCGGTGGGCGGCAGGGCCGTCCAGTCGCGCGGATCGGGCCGCGACAGCAATTGCAGCATCAGCGCCATGTCGGCCGCGGTGCGGCAGATCGGGCCGATATGGCCCATGCGCCAGAGCGCGCTGGGCGGATAGGTGGGAATGCGTCCGGCGGTGGCCTTTAAGGCCGCAAGTCCGCAAAAGGCGGCCGGAATCCGCACCGAACCGCCGGCATCGGTGCCGATGGCGACATGGCCGATGCCGGCCGCCAGCGCCGCCGCCGAGCCGCCGCTGGAACCGCCCGGCGTACGCTCGAAATTCCATGGATTGCGGGTGATGCCGTATTTCGGGCTGTCGGTTACGGCTTTCCAGCCGAATTCCGGCGTGGTGGTTTTGCCGAGCAGGATGGCGCCGGATTCGCGCGCCCGCGCCACGGCCGGCGAATCCTCGTTCCAGGTCTGGTTCGGGTCGATGGTGTCCGAGCCGATCAGGGTGGGCCAATCCTTGCTGCGCAAGGCGTCCTTCACCGTCAGGGGGATGCCGTCCAGCGGGCCGAGCGGCGCATTGCGCGCCCAGCGCGCTTCCGATTCTTCGGCCTGCGCGCGCAGATCGGCGGGGCTCGCCCGGTAAGCGAAGCAGTTCAGCCGGGGCTCCAGCCGCTCGATCTGCGCCAGGGCTGCGTCAACTATCTGGCGCGGCGAGAGATTCTTGCGCCGATAGGCATCGCGCAACTCGATCACGGAAAGGGAATGCAGGGGATTGGTCAAAGCGGCCGCCTTATTAATTGATGTTTTAATTATAAGGGCAGGAAGTGCGATCCGGTCAAGATCGTTTTCAGTCTGCGCGTGAATTCCGCACCGCACAAAAATGGTCTGTTGCACGAATTTCCGTCGTTTTTCTGGTTTTCAATTGTGCAGGATGCGGATAAATGCGGCAGTGAAGAAATTTCTTGACGCGGACCTGTAAAGAAGTATCAAATTAAATAGGTAATTAATTAATTGGACGGGGTGGTGAAGATGGCGCGTAGGGCCGCATGTTCAGCGGGCTTCCGAAGGATGCCCGCGCAATGTCGGGGCCGAGGCGATATCTTGAAAACCCCTGCCAGAAGCGAAGTCCGCGCCGTTCCGCGATTGGAATCGGCAAGACCATACCGTTGGGTTCAACTTGGCAATAAGGGGGTTTGAAATGTTGAAGGCAGTGATGACTTGCGCAATGGGCGTGGCGCTGTTTGCCGGCGCAGCCTCGGCGCAGACGATCAAGGTTGGCGTGATTCAGCCGCTCACCGGCGGCGTGGCATTCGACGGCAACAACGTGATCAAGGGCGCCCGTCTGGCGGTCAAGGAGATCAACGATGCCGGCGGCGTGCTCGGCAAGCAGATCGAAATGGTGATCGCCGACGGCGCCTGCAAGCCGGCGGAATCGGTGAGCGCGGCGGAAAAGCTGATCACCGCCGACAAGGTGCCGGTGCTGATGGGCGCTTTCTGCAGCGGCGCCACCCAGGCGGTGATGCCGGTGGCCGAGAAGAACCAGATTCCGCTGGTGACCGGCGTGTCCTCGCTGCCGCGCCTGACCGAGGCCGGCAATCGCTGGTTCTTCCGCAACGCGGAAACCGACGCGATGCTGGCGGTGGCCTTCTCCAAGTCGCTCTACAACGACCTGAAGTTCAAGACCGTGTTCTTCATGGCGGCGAATGACGATTGGGGCCGCGGCACCGTCGACTCGTTCAAGAAGGTTCTGGAAGGCCAGGGCGCCAAGACCGTCGGCACTGAATTCTTCGAATACAGCCATGCCGATTTCTACACCCCGCTGACCAAGGTGCGCGCCGCCAAGCCGGACCTGGTGGTGGTTGCCGCCGAAACCCAGGCTGCCGCTACCCTGGTCAAGCAGGCCAGGGAACTCAGCATGAATTCCAAGATCTTCGGCGTCGGCGCCTGGGCCACGCCCACCTTCATCAATCTGGCCGGCGCGGCCTCGGACGGCCTGCTGGCCGGCGTGGCCTATGCTCCGACCATCGACGGCGACCTGAACAAGGTGTTCGTCGGCAAGTTCAAGGACGCTTACAACGAAGCCCCCGGCAAGTATTCCATGTCGGGCTACAACACGATGCACATCATCGCCCAGGCGATTAAGCGCGCGGGCGCGGCCGAGCCGGCCAAGATCCGCGATGCGCTGCCGCAGACCGACTTTACCGGCGTCAACGGCCGCCTGCGCTTCGACGACAAGGGGCAGGTCTACGGCCAGAATGTGTTCCTGGTCGAATTGATGGGCGGTCAGCCGATCGTCAAGGCTTCGGCCTTGATGGAAAAGCCGGCCAATTGAGCATTGCAGCAGCCTGATGCTGGTTCACCGATAGTGGGATGAAAACGTGTTCGATGTAACCATCCAATTCATTGTCAATGGGCTTGTGTCAGGCTGCTTCTATGCGCTGACTGCGCTCGGCCTCACCCTGATTTTCGGGATGATGCAGATCGTCAATTTCGCGCATGGCGAGTTCTTCGTGCTCGGGGGAATGCTCACTTTCGTATTGACGCATTTCCTCGGCATTCCCTTTTTCATGGCGATTCCCCTGGTGCTGATCGCCATGTGGTTCTTCGGCATGGCCGTGGACTGGGCCTTGCTGGGCCGCATGCGCGACGCGCCGATGATTTCCACCGCGCTGGTCACCATCGGCCTGTCGGTGTTCATGGTGAATACCATGCTGATGGTGTTCGGCACCGATCCCAAGAACATCCTCACCGGCATTGATCCCAAGCCGCTGCTGTTCGGTCCGGTGGTGATCACCAAGGTGCGCGTCATCACCATCGCGGTTTCCGTGGTGGCCATCGCCGCGGTGCATTACATGATCAACCATACCCGCCGGGGCAGCGCCATGCGCGCGGTGTTCCAGCAGAAGGAGGCGGCGGCGCTGGTCGGCATTCCGATCGCCCGCACTTATCGCTTCACTTTCGCGCTCGGCACCACTTTGGCCGCCTTGTCCGGCATCCTGCTCGGCGCGGTTTTCGTGGTGCATCCCACCACGGCCGAATTGGCCACCGTGAAAGCCTTCGTGGTGGTGATCCTGGGCGGCATGGGCAGCTTTGCCGGCGCGATTGCCGGCGGCCTGCTGCTGGGCGTGGTGGAAAGCTTGTGGGGCGGCTTCGTCTCCACCGGCTACATGGATGTGATCGGTTTCTTGATGGTGATCGTATTGCTGCTGGTTAAGCCTTCGGGCCTGTTCGGCCTGGCCGGAGCGCGCGAACGATGAAAGCGCTCGAAAACAAAATCCTGCTGGGCGGTCTGCTGATCGCGCTGGCATTGCCTTTCGCGCTGCCGAACCAGTTTTTCATGCATGTCATGATCATGGTGTTCTTCTACGCCATTCTGAGTTCCAGCCTGAATCTCACCGTGGGCTATGTGGGCGAATTGCCGCTGGGCCATGCCGCCTTCCTCGGCATCGGCGCG
>JAYSEE010000001.1:3800-7550 GCA_041914045.1 Ferrovibrio sp.
TCGGCCATCCTCTCCACGCAGTTCCAGGTGCCGTTCTGGATTTGCCTGCCGCTGGCAGGCCTGCTGGCGGCGCTGTTCGGTCTGGCGATCGGCGCCATCACATTGCGGCTGGAAGGCCATTATTTCGTGCTGATCACGCTCGCCTTCACAGAGGTGATGCGCCTGATCGTACTGAACTGGGTGGAAGTGACGCGCGGCCCGCTCGGCTTTTCCAATATCCCTGTGCCTTCGCTCTCGATCGGCGATGCGGTCTACAGCATCAATTCGAAGATCGCCTATTATTATCTCGGCCTGGCCTTGCTGGTCGTCACGCTGATTTGCGTGCTGCGTTTCGCGCGCTCCAGCTACGGCTCGGCCGCCATCGCCATCCGCGAGAACCGGCGGCTGGCCAAATCGGTGGGCATCAATCCCTTCCGCTATGCGCTCGGCACCTTCGTCGCCGGCGCCTTCTTCGCCGGATTGGCCGGCTCGTTCTATGCGCATTACATCAGCTTCGTGGGACCGGAAGTGTTCGGCTTCAGCTTCATGGTCACCATGCTGATGGTGGTGGCTCTGGGCGGCAAGGGCACGGTGCTGGGGCCGATTTTCGGCGCGGTCGTGATCGGCCTGGCGCTGGAATATCTGCGCTTCGTGAATGAAGTGCGTCTCAGCGTGTTCGGCCTGCTGCTGATCGTGGTGGTGCTGTTCATGCCCAACGGCATCGCCGGCCTGGTTTTCCGGCGGCGCATCGCCAAGCCGGCCGGCGCGAAGCCGCAAACCGAAGCGGCGGGGGGCTGAACCATGAGCATGCTCAAGGTAGAGGATATCTCCCGTCGGTTCGGCGGTTTGCAGGCGGCGAAGAATGTCAGCTTCGAGGTCAAGGCCGGCGAGATCGTCAGCCTGATCGGCCCGAACGGCGCCGGCAAGACCACGATGTTCAACATGATCACCGGCTTTCTGGAGCCCGATGACGGCACGGTGACTTTCGAGGGCACCGAGATCGGCCGTTTCAAGCCGCATCAGGTGGCGCAGCTGGGCATCGTGCGCAGCTTCCAGATCACCAACGTGTTTCCCGGCCTCAGCGTAATCGACAATCTGCGCGCGGCGCATTACCTGCGCAATCGCGGCAATTTCTGGGAAACCATGCTCAACACCGCCGCTGCCCGCAAGCGCAGCGCCGAAACCGAGGCCAGGGTGCAGGAAATCCTGCATATGGTGGGCTTGCAGGCGCTGGCCGAGGAAGAGGCGAAGAATCTCGCCTATGGCAAGCTGCGCGTGCTGGAAATCGCCATCGGCCTTTCCGCATCGCCGCGTCTGCTGCTGCTGGATGAGCCGGCGGCGGGCCTCAACCCGGAAGAATCGGCGCGTCTGGTGGAATTGCTGCGGCAGATCCGCCGCGAAATGGGCATCACCATTCTGCTGGTGGAGCATGATATGAGCGTGGTGATGGAAGTGTCCGACCGCATTGTGGTGCTGAATTTCGGCGAGAAGATCGCGGAGGGTACGCCGGCCGAGATTCGCGCCAATGCCAAGGTGATCGAGGCCTATCTCGGCGGCAGTCTCGAAATCGAGGAGGCCCCGGCCCATGCTTAGTTTGAAGGACGTTTCCGCCGGCTACGGCCCGGTGCCGGCTTTGCATCAGGTTTCCATCACCGTGGGCAAGGGCGAAGTGGTGGCTCTGGTGGGGCCGAACGGCGCCGGCAAGACCACGGTGCTGCGCACGATTTCCGCCCTGCTGCAGCCCAGCGCCGGCGAAATCCTGTTCGAGGATCGCAAGATCAACGGCGGCTCGCCGGCCGAAGTGGTGAAAGCCGGCATCGCGCATTGCCCGGAAGAGCGCAAGGTCTGGCCGCATATGACGGTGCAGGAGAATCTCGAGCTCGGCGCTTTCCTGCAAACCGACCGCAACCGCATCAAGCAGAAGCTTGAGGAAACCTACGCGGATTTTCCGGTGCTGAAGGAACGGCGTTCGGAAATGGCCGGTCGGCTCAGCGGCGGCCAGCAGCAGATGCTGGCCATCGGCCGCGCGCTGATGTCGGAGCCTAAGCTGATCATGTTCGACGAGCCCTCGCTGGGCCTGAGCCCGATCCTGATCCAGCAGGTGGGCAGCATCATCCGCACCGTGCATGGCAAGGGCGTGTCGGTGCTGCTGGTGGAGCAGAATGTGGAAATGGCGCTCAAGCTGGCCAATCGCGCTTATGTGGTGGGCACCGGGCGGATCGTGGCCGAGGACGACGCCAAGGCGATACTCAACAATCCGTCGCTGCTGAAGGCGTATCTCGGCGGCTGAGTTTTTCGTTGCTTCGAAGTTGTATTGAAGGGAAGGGTACGGAGATGACTCGAGATTTGCGCGTAGCCGTAATCGGCGGTGGCATCGGCGGCCTGGCTGTGGCGAATGCATTGCGCCAGCGCGGCCATGAGGTAAGCATCCACGAACAGGCGCCGGAATTGGGCGAAGTGGGCGCCGGCATCCAGATGACCCCCAATGCCGTGAAGGTGATGCGCGGCCTGGGCCTGGAGAGCGAGTTGCGCGCCGTCAGCTTCCTGCCGCAGGCGATCGTGGGTTTGGATTGGCGCAGCGGCAAGCAGATATTCAAAACGCCGCTGGATGTCTGCGACAATCTCTATGGCGCGAAATACATGCATGTGCATCGCGCCGATCTGCACGGCATTCTGCATAAGGCGCTGCCTGAAAACATCTTTCGCCTAGGCACGCGCTGCACCGATGCCGGCACGCGCAACGGCGTGGCCTATGCCGCCTTCGCCGATGGCAGCAGCATCGAGGCCGATGTGGTGGTGGGCGCCGACGGCATCCATTCGGTGGTGCGCGACAAGCTGTTCGGGCCCGAGAAGCCGCGCTTCACCAACAATATGTGCTGGCGCATGGTGGTGCCGTTCGATCAGCCGGATTTCGATCTGGTGCTGCCGGCTTCGTCGATGTGGCTGGGGCCGAACGGCCATATCGTCACTTATTACGTGAAGGGCGGCAAAGGCGTGAACGTGGTGGCCTGCCACGAAACCGAAGCCTGGACGGCCGAATCCTGGAATACGCCGGCCACCAAGGAAGAAGTGATCGAAGCCTATAAGGATTGGCATCCCAAGCTGCATAAGCTGTTTTCCAAGGCCGATTTCATTTTCAAATGGGGCCTGTTCGACCGCGATCCGATGCCGGCCTGGAGCAAGGGCCATGTCACCATCCTGGGCGATGCGGCGCATCCGATGCTGCCTTATCTTTCCCAGGGCGCGGCCATGGCGATCGAGGACGGCTATGTGCTGGGCGCGGCGCTGGATCGCGAAGCGGATGTGGCAAGCGCGCTGCGCCGCTACGAGGATTTGCGCAAGCCGCGCACCAGCGAAGTGCAGCTCAAGGCGCGCGAGCAGGGCAAGACCAATCATCTGATCTCGCCCTGGGCGCGCCTGCGCCGCGATATCGAATTCTATGTGCGCGGCCTGATCAATCCGCAGGCCACCGGCCTGAAGGCCGGCTGGGTTTATGAATACGACGCCACCACCGTGGTGAGCTGAGTATGACTGCGCGGTTTCTCTATGGCGCCAATCTGCACGCCAATGGCATCCGCCAGCATTATCTGCGCCATGGCGGCAAGGGCACGCCGCTGGTTCTGGTGCCGGGCATCACCAGCCCGGCGATAACCTGGGGCTTCGTGTCGGAAGCCCTGGCCGAGCATTTCGATGTCTATACCCTGGACGTGCGCGGCCGCGGGCTTTCGGACTCCCATGATGGTTTGGATTATGGGCTGGATGCCTGCGCCG
>JAYSEE010000001.1:7560-45665 GCA_041914045.1 Ferrovibrio sp.
TGACCGGCCTGATCGCCGGGCTGGGCCTTGGGCCCTGCATCGTGGCGGGGCATTCCATGGGCGCGCGCATCGCCATCCGCGCCGCGCGGCGTCAGCCCAAGGATATCGCCCGCATGGTGTGGGTGGACCCGCCGGTATCCGGCCCTGGCCGCCGGGCCTATCCGGCCAATCTGGCCTGGTATGTCGATTCCATCCGGCTTGCCAGCAAGGGCGCCGATTGGAAGGCGATGCAGGCTTTCCTGCCGAGCTGGACCGAGGCGGACCTGCGCTTGCGGGCGGAATGGCTGCATACCTGTTCGGAGCAGGCGATCCGGGTTTCCTACGATGGCTTCCATCAGGATGACATCCATGCCGATCTATCGGCGATTGCCGCGCCTACATTGCTGATGACGGCGGAGCGCGGCGATGTGATCCGCGACGACGATGTGGCGGAGCTGCAGCGCCTCAAGCCCGGCTTGCAGCATGTGCGGGTGCCGAATGCCGGCCACATGATCCCGTGGGATAATTTCGCCGGCTTCATGGCGGCGATGAACGGCTATCTCGCCGGCGCTTGAGCCTCCCTAAATCGCTGGTCTACTTAAGCCCGCCTCAGGCAGCGAATGCCTGAGGCGGGCTTGTACATGTGTATAATTCCCCGTTTTCAGCAATAAATTATATATTTTTTTCGATGGCATTATTTCAAAACGTATTTTAGAATGATTCTAGAATTCGTTTTCAAGCCAATCATTGATGACTTATTGGGAGGAGCCCCATGTCGACAGAAGCAAAATGCCCATTCCATCAGCCCGCCAGCGGCGGCACGTCCAACCGCGATTGGTGGCCGAACCAGCTGCGTCTGGACTTGCTGCGCCAGCATTCGGAAAAATCCGATCCGATGGGCGAGGGCTTCGATTACGCGGCGGCTTTCAAGAGCCTGGATTACCAGGCGCTGAAGAAAGACCTGCGCGATTTGATGACGCAATCGCAGGATTGGTGGCCGGCGGATTTCGGGCATTACGGCCCGCTTTTCATCCGCATGGCCTGGCATAGCGCCGGCACCTATCGCACCGGCGATGGCCGCGGCGGCGGCGGCCGGGGTCAGCAGCGCTTCGCGCCGCTCAATAGCTGGCCGGATAATGTGAGCCTCGACAAGGCGCGCCGGCTGCTCTGGCCGATCAAGCAGAAATACGGCGACAAGATTTCCTGGGCCGATCTGATGATCCTCACCGGCAATGTGGCGCTGGAAAGCATGGGCTTCAAAACCTTCGGCTTCGGCGGCGGCCGCGCCGATGTGTGGGAGCCGGACCAGGATGTGTATTGGGGCAAGGAGAGCAAATGGCTCGATGACAAGCGCTATTCCGGCGAGCGCGATTTGGAGAACCCGCTGGCAGCCGTGCAGATGGGCCTGATCTATGTGAATCCGGAAGGCCCGAACGGCAATCCCGATCCGCTGGCCGCCGCCAAGGATATCCGCGAGACCTTCGCCCGCATGGCGATGGACGACGAGGAAACCGTGGCGCTGATCGCCGGCGGCCATACTTTCGGCAAAACCCATGGCGCCGGTCCGGCCAGCCATGTCGGCCCCGAGCCGGAAGCCGCGCCGATGGAATTGCAGGGCCTGGGCTGGCAAAGCAGCTACGGCAGCGGCAAGGGCGGCGATGCCATCACCAGCGGGCTGGAAGTCATCTGGACCACCACGCCGACCAAATGGAGCAACAATTTCTTCTGGAATCTGTTCGGCTATGAATGGGAATTGACCAAGAGCCCTGCCGGCGCGCATCAATGGACGCCCAAGCATGGCAGCGGCGCCGGCACCGTGCCGGATGCGCATGATCCGTCCAAGCGCCATGCGCCCGCCATGCTCACCACCGATCTCGCGCTGCGCTTCGATCCGGCCTATGAGAAGATTTCGCGGCGCTTCATGGAGAATCCGGACCAGTTCGCCGATGCCTTCGCACGGGCCTGGTTCAAGCTGACCCACCGCGATATGGGGCCGCGCGCCCGCTATCTCGGTCCGGAAGTGCCGGCCGAGGCATTGATCTGGCAGGATCCGATTCCGGCGGCCGATCATCCGCTGATCGACGCCGCCGATATCGCGGCGCTTAAGGCGCAACTGCTGGCTTCCGGTCTGACGGTGGGCGAATTGGTTTCCACCGCTTGGGCTTCGGCTTCCACTTTCCGCGGGTCCGACAAGCGCGGCGGCGCCAATGGCGCGCGCATTCGCCTGGCGCCGCAGAAGGATTGGGAGGCGAACCAGCCGGCGCAATTGGCCAAGGTGCTGAAGGCGCTGGAAGGCATCCAGTCTGCTTTCAATGCGGCACAGAGCGGCGGCAAGAAGGTTTCGCTGGCCGATCTGATCGTGCTGGGCGGGGCGGCGGCCATCGAGCAGGCGGCGAAGGCGGCGGGCGTTGCGGTTGCCGTGCCTTTCTCGCCGGGCCGCATGGATGCAGCGGCGGAACAGACCGACGCGGCTTCCTTCGCGGTGCTGGAGCCGATCGCCGATGGCTTCCGCAATTACCTCAAGGGCAAATACAGCGTATCGCCCGAGGAATTGCTGATCGACAAGGCGCAGCTGCTCACCCTGAACGTGCCGGAGATGACCGTGCTGATCGGCGGCCTGCGCATGCTGGGGGCCAATGCGGGCGGCAGCAAGCATGGCGTTCTCACCAAGCGCAGCTTCACGCTGAGCAACGACTTCTTCGTCAACCTGCTCGACATGAGCACGGAGTGGAAGCCGGCCGGCGACAATCTGTATGAGGGCCGCGACCGCAAAAGCGGTGCGGTTAAATGGACGGCGACGCGGGTGGACCTGGTGTTCGGTTCGGATTCCCAGTTGCGCGCGTTGGCCGAGGTTTACGGCAGCGCCAATGCCCAGGAGAAGTTCGTACGCGATTTCGTGCGGGCCTGGAGCAAGGTGATGAATCTGGATCGCTTCGATCTGGCCTGATCCTGCAAGTTGCCGGCGGCCCGCTTCCGTTTGCACGGAAGCGGGCCGTTTTTTATGGATGCAAGCGAGTCAGCCTGTAATCCGCCCCAGCAATGCATCGCGCATGAGGGGCAGGACAGCGCTCAGGTCCGGCGCATATTGCGCGGCGCGCTGTGCGATATCCTTGCGCATCGCCTGCGGCAGGCTGTCGCCGCGTTCTTTCAGCAGGCCCAGCAGATATTCCTGCCCGAATTCCGGATGCGCTTGCAAGGTGATGATCGGGCCTGGATAGCGAAGGCCGGCAACCGGGCAATTCTCGCCCGTAAGAATCACCTCGGCCTCTGGCGGAACCGCGACGACCTGATCGCGGTGCCAGGCATTTATCAAAGCCTGCTGCCCGGCGGCATCAGCGTAGAATTGCGGCCCGGTGATCCAGCCATGCGCGGCGCGCTCCACCTTGCCGCCGAGCGCCTGGGCGACGATCTGATGGCCGAAGCAGATGCCGACCAACGGGCGGCGCGCCGCCTGAATGCCTTGGATAAAGCTTTCCAGCGGCTTGATCCATGGATGCGGCTCGTAAACGCCATGCCGCGAGCCGGTGATGATCCAGGCATCCGCCGCCTGGGCGTTTTCGGGGAATACGTTGTTTTCAACGTCATAGGTCACGAAGTCGAAATCGTCTTCGCCGAACAGCGCCCGGAACCGGGCGTCGTAATCGCCTTGCTCGGCGGCGAGACTTTCCGGCGCGCTGCCGGGCTTCAGAATGCCAACAACCGTTTTCATGACTTGAAACCAATCCTCGGCGATCAGGAAGGGCAGGGAGCAAACCGACGCTATTACCAGAACGCGCCTCGGGCCGCTATCGGCCAGAGGCATTCCACGCGGCCTTTGCGGATGCCGACATACCAATCGTAACGGTCCACGGTGGGATCGCAATGCCCGGGCACCAAGCGCAGTTTCTCTCCCAGAAGCGGCGCGTCCATGGCGTCGCCGCAAGTCAATTTGCCATGTTCGTCGGATGCGCCGGCGAACTGGATATCGCTTCTCTGCCAAATCAACGGCAGGCCGCTATCCACCGCGAAAGCCTTCAAGCCTGCATCAATCACCGCCAGCGAGCGATTCGGCCGGCTCATTACCGTGCTCAGCACGAATAGCGATTGCCGGAACAGCGAGATCGGCGCGCCGTCGCGATCCAGATTGCGGCCATAATCCGCATCCATGAAGCAATAGCTGCCAACCTGCAGCTCGGTGTAGACGCCCGAAGCGGTCTCGAATTCAAAGCTGCCCGTGCCGCCGCCGCCAACGATGGGGCATTGCAATCCTACCTTGCGCAAAGCGGAGATGGTGTCCGCGGTAAGCGCCGCGGCATCCGATATGGCGGCCTGACGCTCGGCGAAGCTGCGTTTATGCTGGGCGCTGCCGTGATAGGCCTGCAAACCGCCGAAGATCAGATGGCGCGATGCCGCGATGTATTGGCAGAGGGCAACGGCTTCCGGACCCGGCGCCACGCCGCAGCGCTTCATACCTACGTCGATTTCCAGCAACACATGCAGGCGGGTTGCTGCTGCTTCCGCCGCGGCTTCAAGCGCCTTGATCTGCGCGATATGGTCGGCGCAGATCGCCACATCCGCGATCCGCGTCAATGCGGCGAAGCGCGCCAGCTTGCCAGCCCCAACAACCTGGTTGCTGACCAAGATATCCTTCACGCCGCCCCAAGCCAGCATCTCCGCCTCCGCCACTTTCTGCACGCATTGGCCTACGGCGCCGCGGGCGATCTGCTGATGGGCGATCACCGGCGATTTATGGGTTTTGGCATGGGGGCGCAGCTTAATGCCGCCGGCAGCGGCGATTTTCGCCATGAGGGCGAGGTTGTATTCGAAGGCATCGAGATCAATGAGCAGAGCGGGCGTGTCCACCTCGTCTTCGCGCATGCCGGGAAAGGCGGGAGGGGGCTGCTGCATCTTAACGACCCTTGGGCTTTTATTCGGCCAAGCCGTAGATGGTTTGCAGCATCACGGCCCTGAATTGCCCCAGGATCATACCTTTCCAGTCATCGCTATCAATGTAGAAAGCATCGCGAAGCATTTGTTTTATTTCGCGCCGCAACGATTCCGGCGCATCCGGATGCCGCCGCAGCCAGGCATCGCCGCGCAGGCCCAGGCGCACGGCATTCTGCGGCAGGGTGCCGTATTCCAGCGTCATCGCCGTAACGGCGGCATTCGGGCATTCCTGCAGTGCCGATGGGGTTATGTAGCCTGCGATGCGCGAAACCACCGAGTCGGGATTGGAAGACTGGATGAGATCCTTACCCCACCAGCGACGCGCGCGGGCAACGGTCGCCTCATCGGCGCTGCCGAAAATCTTTTCGCCATGGCCGTAAGGGCCCAATCCGGTATGGATGTCGATCCAGGCCAGGGTTTGGCGCGCGCCGGCATGCCTTCGCAGCAGATCGCGGATCGTGCGGTTGCTCCAGGCCGGCTGGCGGCCAGCGTAGAATAAGCCATCGGGATGGCTGACTTGCCCGCTGCTTAGCCGCGCGCGCAATTCAGGCCGCAATTCGCTTTGAGCGGCCATCAAGGCTTGTTCGTTGGCGATATCGGGCGGCCAGGCAGCCGGCATCAGCCATTCATGCAATGCGTCATAACCATCATTCGCGGGATAGCCGGCGGCATGATTATAGAAGTTGCGGTTGAGGTCGATATTGTCTTCGTTGGTGCGATGCAGGTGGGAAAAGCCATAAGGATTGATCGCATGCACCAGAATCAGCGCGATGCGTTCGCGTTCCAGCAGGCGTGAAATGCCTTCGTCGCGCAGCAGACTGCCCTGACAGCCGCTGCCGCAGAACCCTTCCACCCCATGCGTGCCGGAGGAAACCAGGATGGCCTTGTTCCAATCGGCCGCGCCGAAGATCGCAACATCGGTGGCCAACTCCTCTCCCTGCGCGCCTTTACCTACCGGATTGACATGATTTTCCAAGGACAGGCCGGCCTTGCGGGCAGCGGACAGGAAACGCTCGCGCGCCTCGGCATAGCTTTTGGAGAATGCGGTTGCCGCGTTCATGCCGCTAACCTCTGCTCAAACGGCTTCGGAAAACGGATCGGCGATGCGCGGCCAATAATTGCCGTCGCGTTTACTGTAAGGATTGGAGGCGGCGTCATGCGCGATGCCGCCTTCGGTTTTCACATACAGAATGCCGCTCGCGATGGGCGCGAAGCCGCGATGAAAATGCTGCATCGACTTCACGACGACGATCTTCTTGCCAGTGAGTTCAACCCCCATGCCTGTAAAGGCATCGGGATTGAAGGTCTGGCCGCGTATGCTGCAAATAACGATGTCGATGCCGTCTGCTTCGATATGCGCCGAACGGCCGAAAGCCGCGCGCTGGCCGCCCATGGACGTTTGGAAATGCTCATCCTTTACGGCGCGCACGGTGGCGACCAAATCGAGCGGCTGGCCCGAGGCCGGCCCCAGCTTGCCGCCCAGCCGCAACCGCAATCTGGCCCCCACGCCCGCATCGCAGCAGATTTGCGCCGCGACCGGGTCCCAGTAAACGCCGCATGCCGCGGAGCGGATGCCGCGCTCCAGCATGCGGCGCAGGATGAAGGTGCTGTCGCCGCTGGCGCCGGCGCCGGGATTATCATTGACATCGGCGATCACGACCGGCCCGTGCGCGCTTGCCGATGCACGATCCAGAGCTTCGTCGATATTGAGATGCACCGTGCGGGTCTGTTCGCGCAGGGCGAAAATCTCGCGTCCGAGCGCGGCGGCCAATGCCTTTCCGGCATCGGGCGCATTGTTGCTGATGACCCAGAGTTTCGCGCCTAAATCGGCCACATCGCCGAAGCCGAAGCCATGGCCGAAGCTGACCGACAGGATGCCGCCCCGGCCTTCCTGCTCCTGCATGCGGCGGACAAAGCCGCTCATGGGCTCGCGCGTGGTATGCCAGCCGCCAATCATGCGGCAATCATATACCGAGGTTACGGGCTTCACTTCATTGGCGGCCGAGGCCATGGCCAGGCGATAGAGTTCGCCGGCCCGCTGCACGGCGTCCACATGGGGATATTCCTTATAGGCGATCAGCAGGTCGGCATTGTCCAGCATCTGTTGCGTGAGATGGCAATGCAAATCCAATTCGGCGCCAATGACCGCCTTCGGCCCGGCAATGTCGCGCAGAATGGCCAAGAGATCGCCTTCGCAATCGTCGTAACCATAGGCAATCATGGCGCCATGCAAATTCAGCAACACCGCATCCACAGGCAAAGCCGCGCGCAGATTCTCCGCCATTTCATCGCGCAGGCTCTCATATACCGCCCGCACCGTCGGGCCGGCCGGCTGGGCCGCCGCCATCAGGCCTTCCAGCACTTGATGGCCATCGGTTTCGCCCAGCCTTCGCCATTCATGCAATGGGGCGGTGAAGTGCAACGGCTCATGGCGCGTGGCATCGCCATGAAAGACGCCGCCTTCCTGAAATCCTTGCCAACCCGTCGGCAGCGGAGCGAAGCTATTGCTTTCGGTGGCCAGTCCAGCGATGAAAATCCTCATGGCAGATTCCCCTATGGCCGCTTATGGCGAAGGCGCTCCGGCGCCAGCGCGGCCTTTGTTATGCCGTGCATATGTAGATTTTCGGGCAAGGGCCGATCCAGCAGCAGGGCGGCGGCGGCCAGGCCCAAAGCCGGCGAAGTCTGGATGCCGAAGCCGCCTTGGCCGGCCAGCCAGAAGAAATCCGGCCTGGCCGGGTCAAAGCCAGCGACCGGGGCTTCATCGGGCAGGAAAGACCGCAATCCGGCCCAGGCCCGGAAGACGCGCCGCACCGGCAAGTCCAGCATCGTCTGCACGCGATCGACGCAAATGGCGATATCCATTTCATCCGGCCGCGCATCGCAGGGCTCGCATGGCGAGGCATCCATGGGCGAGGCCAAGAGCTTGCCGGCATCGGGTTTGATGTAAAAGCCGATGCCTGTATCGGCGGTCAGCGGCCAGCCATCGGGCGTCAGCCCCGCCGGCAGGTCGAGCAGGATCGCGGTGCGCCGCTTCGGCAGCAGACCCAAGCGGGCGACGCCCGCGATTTCCGCGATCTCGTCGGCCCAGGCGCCGGCGGCGTTGATCAGGATTGCCGCGTGCAACGGGCCTTGGCTGGTTTCGAGGCGCCAGGCGTTTTGCGTATGTGCGAGGCTGAGCAGGCGGCGATCGGCAAACAGCGCCAGACCGCGCGCCCGTGCGCCTCGCAAATACGCCTGATGCAGCGCATTCACATCAATGTCGAATACGGCGGAATCGAAATAGGCGCAGGCCAGTTTGTCGCGCCGCAACAAAGGCAGCAAGGCGCAAGCGGCATCGCGATCCAGAGCCCGCAAGGCGGCGCCGGCTTCGGAGCGGGCGGCTGCATATTCCCTCAGACGATCGGCATGCTCTGCCCCGGCAATCAGCAAATCCCCACGTTTATTGAGCAACGGTTCCGAGACGAAATCCGCCGGCGGGCTGTGAAGAAAATCGGCGCTGGCGCGGCTGAGCTGCTGCACCAGCGGAGCGCCGTAACCGGGCGTAAAGACCGCCGCCGAACGGCCTGTGGCGTGATAACCGACATGCTCTTCCCGTTCCAGCAACGCAACGCGGCGCTGGCCGGCAAGAAAATAGGCCAATGATGCGCCGGCGATGCCGCCGCCAATGATGGCGATGTCGAACGTATCGTTCATTTCGCGCCGCTGACGGCAATATCATCGCAGAAGCGGGCAATCCGGTTGGCGGCTTTTTGCAAGACCTCGCTTGCCGCGCCCAACGAGATGCGCAGATGGCCGGCCAAGCTGGGGCCGAAACCATCGCACGGCAGCAAGGCCACATCTTGCTGCATCAACAATTGTTCGGCGAATTCCTGCGCGGAAAGCCCGGTGCCGCGTATATCCAGCAGAACGAACATGCCGCCTTGCGGAGCAATCGGGCGGCAGCCGCGGGCCAACTGCAAGGCGGCCACCATGGCTTTGGCCCGCTCGGCATAGATCGCGGCCATGGCGGAATTGCCGTCGATGGAGGATTGCAGGGTCGATAATGCGCCCTGCTGGATGAAAGGCGGAGCGCCATATTGTCCGGCCAGCAGCAGCCATTGCAGCCGCTCGATCAATGCCTCAGGCCCAGCCACCCAACCCAAGCGAAAACCCGGAATGGCGTGGGATTTCGATAAGCTGCCGATTGCGACGCGGGTCGATAAATCCTGCAGCGACCATATGCCGAGTGGACGTTGGCCGTATGCAAGATCTTCATATACTTCGTCGGATAAAAGCCAAAGGCCGTGTCTTTGACAAATCTTGCCTAGGCGCTGGATGGCTTCCGCGCCGTAAACGGCGCCGGTCGGATTATTCGGCGAATTGATCCAGACGACGCGGCTTTGCGGCGTGATGGCCGCTTCTATGGCTGCGGGATCGAGTTGGAAGCCGCTATCGGCCCGCGTCGGCACCGGCACTAATCGGGCTCCGCTGGCGGTTACCACGCTTGGATAGGGCGCATACATCGGCTCCGGCACAATCACTTCGTCGCCCTGCTGGGCCATTGCCAGCATGCTGAAGAAAGCCGCACCCTGCGCGCCGGGCGTGATGGCGATGTTGCCGGCCGAACAGGCAACGCCGCTGCGGCGCGCGATGCGTTCCGCCAGCGCCTGCCGAACGGCCATGTCGCCTGTGATCGGCGCATAACCGACCTTGCCCTGCTGCAGGGCCTTGATGGTGCCGGCGATTGCCTCCGCTGGCGGCGCTTGATCGGGCGTTCCGATTGTCAGCAGGATTACATCGCGACCGGCCGCGCGTCTTTGCTGCGCCTTGACATGCACGGTCCAGGTCCCGGATTGGCCGGCAAGCAGTTGCTCGGCACGATCGGAAAACTTCATAACCTTCAATGGCACGGCAGCACTTCCCGGCGCCTCGCATATTGGCTGTTTTATTCGCGCCGTTGCAGTATGAGTCGGTGACTTCTGAAAGTAAAATTCTTAATCGGCTGCGGATCATTCTATTTTGTTATATTTTTCGAAAACGCAGATTAGCCTTGCGCAAACGCGGGAAATGCAATCGGGCCGGCATGCCGCGCGATCCGATCTTTTGTTGATTTATGCGCATTCCAGAAGGAAATAAGGGAATGCGCGCCCTCCAGAATCGATTGGGCCGGCGGCTGGCGGAACATAACAAATAGATATAAACAAGGTCGCAATATGAATTTTACAGCAAGATTGTTTGCCTTGATCATGCATCCTGCTTATTGAAGCTATGTCGGGGAGACGAACAACATGCTGAAGAAAACGATTTGCATTGCCGCCGCATTGGTGCTGGCGAGCAATGCCGCGAAAATCGCAACGGCGGCTGAACTCGTGCATGCCACTTGGGGCGGGGGCGGCGCGGCAACCACGCGCAAGGCATTTGCCGATCCATTCTTCGAAGCGACCAAGATTCCGGTCAAGATTGCTGAAGTGCCGAATACCGCGGGCGTGGTGCGCTCGCCGGCTGCGGCATCGCAATACAACACCGTCACGGTGACCTATTTCGAAGCCGTTGCCTTGTCCATGCAGGGCCTGTTGGAGTCCTTCAGCGACAATGAATTGCCGCATGCGAAGGAAATTCCCGACGCTATCGTAATCCGCGATAAAAACAAGAAAATCGTCGCGCTGCCGTCCTATTTCGCCTATTACGCCATCGGCTTCAATACGGATTTGGCGAAGAAGGAGGATTTCGCATCCTGGAACAATCTTGCCGATCCGAAGTGGAAGGGCAAGCTGGCGATTACCCGGCCGGTCTATGCCGCGCCCTATGATCTGGTGATGCTGGCCAAGGCCAATGGCGGCAGCGCGGACGATATCAAGCCGGGATTGCCGGTGTTGGAAAAGATCATCGGCAATACTTTGGCCACGTATACCTCTCTTGCGCATATGAATACGCTGCTGACGCGCGGCGAGGTGGCGGCTGTGCCGTTCTACTCCACCCGCATCTGGCATTTGAAGCGCGAGGGCGTGAAGAATGTTGATATGGTGATCCCCAAGGAAGGCGCTCTGATGCTGGCCTATGCCATCGTGGTGCCCAAGGGGGTGAAGAATCGCGCTGAAACGGCGAAGTTCCTGGATTTCTCGATGAAGGCCGAGCCGCAAGTGGTGGCGGCCGAATTGGGCGGCGGGATTCCCACCAATAAGACCGCTAAGCTGTCGCCGGAGTTTGAAGCGAGCCTCGGCGTCTCGCGCGATGAGTTGATGAAGCAGCTTTACGCGCCGGATTGGACCAAGGTGGTCCAGGAGAATGAGGAGCGCGTCAACATGGTGGAAAAGTTGATGGCGACGGCTCCGCGTTGAGGTTTCGTCGCATCTCGTTCCGGCGCGCCGCTAGAGTGGCGCGCCACCCTTTCGTAGCTGTGGGCAGGCAATGACAGATAAAAATAAGACGGGCAGCATCGACATCACGGGTGTGGGGAAATATTACGGCAATACCGAAGTACTGAAGAATGTATCGCTGCGGATCGAGCCGGGCAGCTTCGTTACGCTGCTTGGGCCATCCGGCTGCGGCAAGACCACATTGCTGCGTCTGCTTGCCGGCTTCATCGAGCCCAACAGCGGTGAAATCCGCATCAATGGCAAGCCCACCGCCGGCGTTGCGCCGCAAGATCGGCCGATCGGCATGGTGTTTCAGAATCTGGCATTGTTTCCGCATTTGCCGGTCTTCGAGAATGTCGCCTACGGCTTGAGATTGCGGCGGCGGCCCGCCGGTGAAATTCAGGAGCGCGTGGCGCGGTTTCTCGATCTGGTCGGATTGCGCGGATTCGAAGAGCGGCGGATCAACCAATTATCCGGCGGCCAGAAGCAGCGCGTGGCATTGGCGCGTTCGCTTGTGCTGGAACCTTCGATCCTGTTGCTCGACGAACCGCTCAGCGCGCTCGATCTGCAACTCAAGAAGCAGCTGCAATACGAGCTCAAGCGCATCCAAAAAAGCCTGGATACTACCTTCATCTATGTGACTCACGATCAGGAAGAGGCCACGGTGATGTCGGATACCATCGTGGTGATGAATAAGGGCGAGGTTCAGCAGGTTGGCGCACCGCGGCAGATATACGAGACGCCCAGCAACTTTTTCGTTTCCCGCTTCATCGGCGATATAAATGCGCTGGAAGGCAGCATCGCCGGCGTGACGGCAGATCACGCTGAAATTCAGAGCCCCGCCGGCCTGATTCGTTTGCCCGCCAGGCAATTGGCCGATGCGAAACTTGAAACCGGCATGGATTGCATGATCTGCTTCCGTTTGGAGGATGTTGCCGTAAGTTCGCGAAATGGCGCAGCGGAATATGCCGTAAACCTGCCGGGGCAAGTGCTGGATGTATTGCCTTTGGGGGCGGTGGCGCGGGTCAGCCTATCGGTCGGACAGGCTTCGGTTACATCCTTGATGATGACCCATGATCTGGACGGCAATCTTGTGCGGCCAGGACAGGCATGCCAATTGGCCATAGCGCGGGAGAAGATTCGGATATTTGCGGGGCGGGCCTGATCATGGCGGAGGTTGCGTACGGCCTAGCCGGACAGCCGATTGCAAAAATCCGGCAGGGATTGTCGAGCCGTAAATTTTCAGCGCGCGAAATGGCGCAGGAGCTGCTGGCTCGAATAAAGCGGTTTCAGGTTTACAACGCTTTTGCGCATGTGGATGAGGCGCGCGCCCTTGCCAACGCGGAGGCGGCCGACGCCGCTTTGGCCGCGGGCAATGCGCTGCCGCTGACCGGCATTCCGGTATCGGTGAAGGATTTGCTGAATGTCGCCGGCATGCCGACGGCCTTCGGCTCCAAGCTAATGGCAAACAATATGCCGTCGGCCGATTCAGCCTGCGTAACGCTGATCCGCGGCGCCGGCGCGAATATCTATGGAAAGACGACAACGCCGGAATTCGGGCACAAAATTCTCACCGATAGCCCGCTCCATGGCCGCACGGCCAATCCTTGGAGCCTGCGGCATTCCTGCGGCGGTTCCAGCGGCGGCGCCGCCGTGGCTATCGCGCTTGGCCTTGGGCCGATTGCGCTCACCACCGATGGCGCCGGATCCAGCCGCATTCCGGCTGGCGTTTGCGGCATCTACGGTTTGAAGCCGACGCTTGGCCGAGTGCCGAATTTCCCCACCTCGGATTCCTTCAACCTGATGGTCTATAACGGCATTATGGCCCGCCATCCGGAAGACTTGGGTATTGGTCTGGCCGTTATGAGCCATTCTCATCCGAGCGACCCCTGGAGCCGCTTCTTTCCGCCTTTGCAGCAGCGGGATGCGGGCGAAACCAGCGTTGCGGGAAAACGCTTTCTGCTGATTCGGCGATACTCCAACCGATATCTGGATCCGCAAGTCGAGGCAGCCCTGCTGGATTGCGCGGGCAAGTTGGAGGCTGCCGGCGCGATCATCGAGGAATTCGACGGCGGCAATTTCGATTGGGACCTTGATGTGGCGCGTCGGTTGCTGCGCGTCAACCAATCCTCCCGCTATGCCAATGCGCTGCGCGACCACAAAGCCGATCTCGACCCGTCTTTTGTGCGCGTGGTGGAGGAGGCCGGTCAAATCGAAATCACTACCGTCGGTTCTGATCTGCTGGCGCGCACGCAGCTTTATAATCGCGTGGAAGCATTGTTCCAGCGTGCCGACTATTTGCTGATGCCGACGACCGCGGCTACGGCTTTGCCGATCGAGCAGAATCAGTTCGATCCATTGCTGGTGGATGGACAGCCGGTGGGCAGTCTGCGCGACGAGTGGTATCCCTACACGATCCCTTACAATCTTACGGGCCATCCGGCGCTGAGCATGCCGCATGGCCTGCACAGCAATGGATTGCCAATCGGCCTGCATGTCGTTGGCCGCTGGGCCGATGAAAACGGCCTGATCGACGTTGCGTGCGCGATGGATAAATTTACCAGCGCCTCATCGCTGGTTCCGCCGCCGCTGCGCGGGGAGGAATAGGCATGAATGCTTTCAGAAGCCTGGGGGGATGGAAAATCCTCATGCTGCTGCCGGTGGCGATTCTGCTGGCCACTTTCGTGATTTCAGTGCTGCAACTATTCGGCGCCGCCTTGATCGACCATGACGGCATATCGCTGAAGTATTTCCGGCAGATACTGGATCGACCGGATTATCAGGTTGCTTTCATGCGCACGCTGATTACCGCGATTGTCGTGTCGCTGCTCTCGGTGATTCTGGGTTATCCGATCGCGCTGCTGTTGTGGCGCGCGGGCAGTTGGCGCAACAGCCTGATGATCGTGGTGTTGGTGCCATGGCTGGTCAGCCTCGTGGTTCGCACCTATGGCTGGATGGTGGTGCTGGGCCCGAAGGGCTTCATCAACGAAGTGCTTGCCTGGGCCGGACTGATCGACGCGCCGCTCAAGCTTATGTTCAACGATCTTGGCGTGGTGATTGGGCTTACTCATGTGCTGGTGCCGTTCGCCGTGATCTCCACTTTATCCGCATTGCTGCAGATCGACCCCAATCTCGAGGAAGCCAGCCGAGTGCTGGGCGGCAATCGGTTTCAGACTTTCCGACGCGTCGTATTGCCGTTGTCGTTTCCAGGCGTCTTCACCAGCATCATCGTTATTTTTCTGGCGACCATGGGCGCGATTGTCACGCCGATCCTGCTTGGCGGCATCAGGCAGCATTTTGCCGGAACGCAAATCTACCAAGAGGTTGTTTACAATTTCAATCTCAATAAGGCCTCCGCGTGGTCGATCAGCCTGCTGACGCTCAGTCTGGGCGTTCTGATACTGATAAAGATGGTTGAGCGTCGGGTCCTGAAAGGGCAGGAGAGTTGATCATGCGAAAATTGCATCCGTTCACCCGTCAGCTCGGGATCGCCCTGCTGTTGTTCCTGCCGGCACCGATCCTGATCGTGGTCGGCGCTTCCTTCACCTCGGCCGGCTATATCCAATTTCCCCCGGAAGGCGTGAGCCTGCGCTGGTATGTCGAGGCGGTTTCCGATCCGAGATGGCCGGCGGCCTTCTTCACCAGTCTGTGGATCGCGGCTGCCACCGCGATGGCGATTACGGCGATCAGTTTCCTGACGGCGTTCTATTGCATACGGTACGTGCCGAAAATGGCCAATATGCTGGAAACCGTAATATTTTCTCCGCTTTTCTTTCCTCATGCGGCGCTCGGCGTTGCCATGGTTGCGGTGATGGCGAGCTTGGGCTTGTTGGGCACCGGATTGGGCATTGTGCTGGCGCATTTGATTCTCACTCTGCCATTCGCCTATCGGCCGATCTTCATATCGTTGAAGAAGATAGATACCGAATTGCTCGAGGCGGCCAATGTGCTGGGCGCGGGAGAATGGCAGACGATCCGGGATGTGATCCTGCCGCTCAGCAAGTCAGGCATCGTCACGGCTTTATTGTTTTCCTTCATCATCTCATTCGATGAAGTGACGGTCAGCATGTTTCTGATCGGTCCGGACATCATCACGCTGCCGGTGCAGATTTACTCTTTCATTCAGGATAGCGCTTCGCCTGTTCTGGCGGCGATATCCACCGGCACTGTTGTGGTGACTTTCCTTGTGGTTTTGCTGCTGGAGCGCACGGTGGGTTTGGAATTCTTCGTGGAGAAGGATTTCGCCTGAGGGCTAGCGCAGCCGCGGCTTGTTCAGAGAGCGGCTGGCCTCGGCCAAGAAATCCTGCAATTTTTCCCGCATCAGATTCAGGAATTCTTCGGCGAGCAGAGAGGTTTCGCGATAGCGCGGGCGCATCAGCCGAAAGGTATAGTAGATTTCCGGCTGGAATCTTTTCTGCACGATCGGCTGCCAGCGCGTGGCGGCGAAGGCGGTGAACGGATCCACCAGCGCGACGCCTAGATTGTGAGCGACCATGGCGCAGGCTTCGGAGGATGAATAGACCTCGAAATTCAGCTGGCGATTGATGCCGCGCTGGTCGAAAACCGCATCCACCAGATGGCGCATGCGGCCATCCAGCGGAAACGACAGGAATTGCTCGCCAGCCAAATCCTTGGCACTTATCGAGGCTTGCGAGGCAAGCCTGTGGCGCTCAGGGACTATGCAAACGGCGGGGACTTCGCAAAGCAGTTCGGAAGCCACCGCTGGATGCTCGAAAGGCATCATCGAGAAGCCCAGATCGGCCTGCTGGTTCACGATGCGCTGATTGATGATGCTGGAACTGCGCACATGCGACACGATCTTCGCCTTCGAGTGCAGGGAAATGAACTGTCCGAGCACGGAAGGTAGGAAGCTGTCGCCGAAGGCCGGGCTGGAAATAATATGCAGCAGGCCGGCCGTGCGCGACCGGATATCCTTGGCGAAGGCCTCGATCTCGGAAAGGCCGGAGAATATGCGCGAGGCCTCGCCATAAAGCAGCAATGCCTCGTTATTCGGCACCAGGCGTTTGCGTTCGCGGGAGAACAGCGAAAACCCCACATCATATTCCAGCGCGGTCAGCAATTTACTGACCGCCGGTTGAGAAAGCCGCAGGCGTTCGGCGGCGGCGGTGACCGAGCCGGTATCTATGAAGGCGCAGAAGGCTTGCAGTTGACGGTGGGAGAGGGGCATGGCGCCTGTATCTGGGCAAAAGGGGGCACATAACAAATGGGAATGTTCATCCGCGCATTATGACTTTGATTTCAAGCGGCAATGCGCGGAAAGTCAGATTACATCGTTTGCTTTTGGCCTGGAATCAAAAAATGAGTCGTTATAAGTCTTTCGATTTTCTGCATCCCTCCCACAGCTTCGAACCCTATTGGTGGGAACGCTTTCGTCCCGTCGAGGTGGTTGCCAGCAATCTGCCGGGGCAGGTGGATGTAGCGATCATAGGCGGCGGTTACGCCGGCCTTAGCGCGGCGCGCAGCTTGTCGGATTTCGGTTTTTCTTCCGTGGTTCTGGAGGCGGGCCTGTTCGGCGGCGGCGCCAGTACGCGCAGCGGCGGCGCCGTCAGCGCCGGCCTCAGCGTCGGCAAAAGCTTCACAGGCAAAAGCCTGAATTACAGTTCGGATGTAATCGGCCTTGTCGTGCAATGGGCGAAGGATGCGTATCAGCATCTCGGCCGCCTCATCGAACAGGAAGGCATAGATTGCCATTACGAGCGGCGCGGCCGGTTTTTGGGGGCTTGCGCGGCTTCGCATTTCGAAGAATTGAAGCAGCGCCTGGAAAAGCTCGCGGCCAATGGATTCGTCGATTGCCGGCTCATTAGCCGCGAGGAGCAAAGCAGCGAAATCGGCACGCAATATTATCATGGCGGCATGGTTTTTCCCGAGGCCGGCAAATTGCATCCGGCGTTGTTCTACGGCGGTTTGCTGAATGCCTGCCGCAAACGCAACAGCATCGTGCTCAGCGGAAACAACCGTGCGCTTGGATTGCAGAAACGCGGCGATGATTGGTTGCTGCAGAGCGAACAGGGCGTCTTGCGGGCGCGGCATGTCATTATCGCCACCAATGGCTACACCGATGGGCTGGTGCCGCGTTTGCGCCGGCGGCTCTTGCCGGTGGTGAGCAATATGATCGCGACCGAGGAATTGCCGCCGGATGTGACGAGGCGCTTTTCGCCCAATGGCCGAACCATTTCGGAAACGCGACGGCTGCTGCACTATTATCGTGTTTCGCCCGATGGCAAGCGGATATTGTTCGGCGGCCGCACGCGTTTCCGCCATGTGCCGCAGGAGGAGCATGCGCGTATTCTGCATGCCGAATTGTTGCGGCGATTTCCGGATCTGGATGGCGTTCGCGTTACGCATGCATGGCAGGGGAATGTGGCTTTCACGTTCGATTCGCTGCCGCATGCCGGCGAAACCGATGGCATTCACTTCGCCGTCGGCTGCAATGGCAGCGGGGTGTCGATGATGCCGTTTCTCGGCAGCATGCTGGCAAACCGCATCGCCAACCGGCTGGCGGGCAATTTGCCATTCGAGGCTCTGCCCATGCGCGCTTTCCCGCTGTATAACGGCCAACCCTGGTTTCTGCCGGCGGCGGAAGGGTATTTCCGGATGCGTGACTATATGGATGAATCGGCGAAAGCATGAGCGGCGACACATTCGAGGCCGGTATAGATGAGGCGTTGCGCCTGTTGCGCAATCGCTTTGCTCAGGCCAATCCGAATAGCGCGGCGGCGCGGCGAAGGGCGGCTGAGGCATTGCCGGGCGGCAATACCCGCTCGGTGCTGCATTTCGAACCCTTCCCGCTCAGCATGGCGCATGGCCGCGGCGCGCGGCTGACGGATGTGGATGGACACGAATATCTGGATTGCGTGGGAGAGTTCTCCGCAGGCCTCTACGGCCATGACGAGCCGCGTATTCTGCAGGCCATACGCGACGTTTTGGATCGAGGCATGGTGCTTGCGGCCCCTACCGACCTGGAGGCGCGACTGGCCTTATTGCTGCAAGGCCGTTTCCCGGCTTTGGAGCGCCTGCGCTTCTGCAATTCGGGTACGGAAGCAAATCTTTTCGCTTTGAGCACGGCAATTGCGGTCACCGGTCGCCGCAAGATCATGGTTTTCCGGCATGCGTATCATGGCGGCGTTCTGGTCTTCGGCGACGCCGCTTTGCCGATGAATGTGCCGTATGATTTCGTGATGGCGGATTATAATGACGCAGAAGGCGCGGCGGCGCTGATCGAAGCCCATGCCGATGCGCTTGCCGCCGTAATCGTTGAGCCGATTCTGGGGGCTGGGGGCAATATTCCCGCCGCGCCCGCATTTCTAACAGCGTTGCGGAATGCCACGGAAAAGACCGGCGCAATGCTGATCTTCGACGAGGTGAAAACGTCGCGCATCGGCAACGGCGGAATGCAAAAGCTGTTTGGCATCGAGCCTGATATGATGACTCTCGGCAAGTATATCGGCGGTGGATTGCCTTGCGGCGTTTTCGGCGGCCGGGCGGACATCATGGATCGCTTCGATCCTTCGCGCGCCGATGCTTTGAAGCATGCGGGCACGTTCAACAACAACGTCTGCACGATGGCGGCCGGCATTGCGGGTTTGCGGCAGGTGTTTACCGTGGAGCGCGCGGAGGAGTTCTTCGCCCAAAGCGAGACGTTCCGACGCGATATGAATGCTGAATTCGCCAAGCGCGCTCTGCCGATGCAATGCGTCGGCCTGGGTTCGATGTTCAGCCTGCATTTCAGCGGCAAGAAGATTGAAAAGCCTACCGATATTCCAAAAGCCAGCCGAGCGCTCGGCCAATTGTTTCACATGCATTGCCTGCTGAACGGGATGTTGGTTTGCGCCAGGGGAGATTTGTTCCTTTCGTTGCCGATGGATGCGGCGGATTTCGCTGAGATTCGCAAGCAAATGCTTGCCTTCGCGAACGAATACCCGGATTTGCTTGCCTCGGCTGGAGCCGCCTGCTGAGCTTCGGAGATGATGCCCGGCCCAGCCCCGCCCTGTTTACGGGGCACGGCTTGCTTGAAGCATTGTGCCCGGAAAGCGAGGATGCAATACTGCACGCTAAAGACCGACGTGTCGGTTTATAAGTTCTGCTAGCAGGGCCGGTTGCCCGGCAGGCGGGCGACGAGGCGCGACATGAAGACATTGATCGTCTTTGCCCATCCCGAGCCGCATTCCTTCGGCCGCGCGCTGCTTGATCGCGGGGTTTCGGCGCTGCTTGCCAGCGGACATGAGGTGCGGGTTTCCGATCTCTATGCGATGAAATTCAATCCGGTGGCTTCCGGCGAGGATTTTACCGCCCGCCGCTTCCCCGATGCTTTGCAGTATGACCGCGAGCAGAAGCAAGCCTCGCAAAAGCAGGGCTTCTCGCCCGACATCCAGGCGGAAATCGACAAGCTGCTCTGGTGCGATCTGCTGATCCTGCAATTTCCCCTATGGTGGTTCTCGGTGCCGGCGATCCTGAAGGGCTGGATCGACCGGGTCTTCGCCAATGGCACCGTCTATGGCAGCGGCGGAATGCGCTTCGACAATGGCGGCCTCAAGGGACGCCGGGCCATGCTCGCCATGACCACGGGTTGCCAGGCCGAGATGGTCGAGCCCGATGGGCTGCTAGGGGCGCGGGATGTGATCCTCTGGCATTTGAACTACGGCACCTTCGGCTATAGCGGGCTGGAGGCGCTGCCGCCCTTCATGGCTTGGTCGATCCATTACACGGATGCGGCGCAGCGCGCGGCCTATCTGGATGCCTATGAGCAAAGATTGCGGCGGATCGAGAGCCTTGCGCCGCTGCCGATGCATCGCCTGGAGGAATTCGGCAAGGATTGGCGGCTCAAGCCTGACGTGGTTCCGCGCACCGCCGGGCATTGGCGGCCGCGCGCCAGACCGTAGGGCGCGGGCCTAGACCTGCTCGGCCGGTAGCCGCACCACAATGCCGTCCAGTTCAGGCGTCATGCGTATCTGACAGCAGAGCCGGCTGTTTTCGTGGCGCTCTGGCACGCCCTCGAGCATGAAAATCTCGGTTTCGGATTGCGGCGGCAGCTGGCTTGCCCAACGCTCATCCACATAGCCATGGCAGGTGGCGCAGCTGCAGGAGCCGCCGCAATCGCCAAGGATGCCGGGCACGCCGTTGTCGAGCGCGACTTGCATCAAACTTTTGTTCAGCGGCGCATCCACCTCGAAGGCGGCGCCCGCATGGTCGATGAAAACAGCTTTGGGCATCGGCATCTCATTTAGGCAAAGGGGCGGATGACGGTGTAGACGCAGTCCGTTCCGGACGGTGTTGACATAGTCCGTCCCGTCGGTCTATTATTTCAGCAATGACAAATTCAGGCAACCCTCGGGGAGGTTCGATTTGAACGGGTGCGTTTCGACTCCGGCTCCGCCCTCCGGTGAGCGGCCGGATTGGCAATGGCTGATCCGCGACGAGCGGGTGCATGGCTCGCTCTACACCAATCCCGCCATCTACCAGGAGGAATTGCGGAAAATCTGGTACCGCGGCTGGGTCTATGTGGGCCACGAGAGCGAAGTGCCCAATGCCAACGATTATGCGATGAAATCCATCGGCCCCGAGCCGGTGATCATGACGCGCGACAAGGCGGGGCGCATCCATCTGCTGCATAATCGGTGCCCGCATCGCGGCAATCGCATCTGCATGACCGAACAGGGCAATGCGCGCTCCTTCACTTGCCCCTATCATGGCTGGACCTTCGCCAATGACGGCGCGCTCAAGGGCTATCCATTTCCATCCGGCTACGAGGGCGTCGATCGCTCCGGCCTTGGGCTCGGCCGCGTGCCGCGCATGGAAAGCTATCGGGGTTTCGTATTCGGTTCGCTGGCGGCGGAGGGGCCGTCGCTCGCCGAGCATCTGGGCGCGGCGCGGCGCAGCATCGACGCCTTGTGCGAGACTTCGCCGGAAGGCGAGGTCGAGATCACCGCCGGCTTTTTGAAGCACAAGGTCAAGGCCAACTGGAAATTCCTGGTGGAGAACGAGACCGACGGCTATCACCCATCCTTCGTTCATGCCTCGATCTTTGAGGTGGCTCAGAGCGGCATCGGCTCGCTTTACAGCGCGGAATCCACCGCCGTGTCGCGGGACTACGGCAATGGCCACACCGAGAACGACTTGCGGCCGGAATTCCGCAAGCGCGACATCCCGCTTTCCTGGTTCGGCACCACGGCCGACAAGCTGCCGGATTACGTCGCCGGGATGCATGCCGCTTATGGCGAGGAGAAGGCGCGCCGCATCATGATCGACGGTACGCCGCATATCATGATCTTCCCGAACCTGTTCATCGCCGAAATTCAGATATTCGTGATCCAGCCGCTTTCGGTGAACGAAACCGTGCAGCACGTTACCGCCCTGCAATTCAAGGGCGCGCCGGATCTCAACCGCCGTTTGCGGCAGCAGACGATGGGCTCGGTAGGTCCGGCCGGTTTCCTGCTGGCCGACGATGCCGAGATGTACGAGCGCACGCAGATGGGCGTGCAAATGCATAGCCCGGAATGGCTTTATCTCGGCCGGGGCAAGCATCGCGAACGCCGCGACGCGGACGGCCTTCTGATCGGCGACAACACCGACGAAGTGCCGACGCGGGGCATCTGGCGCCATTACCGATCGCTGATGGAGACCGCGTGATGGCAATGGCGGCTGAGCAGCGCGCCACGCTCGATGAGGTGACGCAATTCATCTATCGCGAGGCGCGTCTGCAGGATGAACACCAGTACGATGCCTGGGAAAGCCTGTGGACCGATGACGGCGTTTACTGGATTCCCGCCAATGGCGACGACATCGACCCTGAGCAGAAGATGTCGATCATCTACGACAACCGATCTCGCATCGCGTTGCGCGTTCGCCAATACCATACCGGCAAGCGGTTCAGCCAAACGCCGCAATCGCGCCTGCGGCGCCTGGTTTCCAATGCCGAGGTGCTTTCGGATGACGGCTGCGAAATCATTGCCGCCGCCAACGCCATGATCTTCGAATCGCATACGCGCGGCGACACGATATGGGCCGCGCGCAACGAGTACATCTTGCGGCGCGTCGATGGCGACCTGCGCATGGCGCGCAAGAAGGTGATGCTGGTGAACAACCATACGGCCCTCTATTCGATGGCCTTCCTGATCTGATGGAGACGCCTGTGCCGCAGAACGATTCTCCGCTCATGCTGGTCGGCGAAGGCCCTGCCCTGCTCGAGCTGCATCCGGACGGGGTGGCGCATATCCGCCTCAACCGGCCAGATGCCGCCAACGGATTGAATATCGAACTGCTCAAGGCGCTGCATGAGGTTATCATGCTTGTGCATGGCGATGGCCGGGTGCGTGCCGTGCTCATTACCGGCGAGGGCAAGAATTTCTGCGCCGGCGGCGATGTGCATACCTTCCTCTCCAAGGGCGAGGAACTGCCGCATTACATCCGAGTGGCCACCGCATACCTGCAACTAGTGGCGGCGGGCATGATCCGCCTCAACCCGCCGGTGATCGCCGCCGTGCACGGCTATGCCGCCGGCGGCGGCGGCATGGGTCTGGTCTGCTCCGCCGATTTCGTCGTCGCCGCCAAATCGGCGCGCTTCCTCGCTGGCGCCACGCGGGTCGGCATGGTGCCGGATGCGGGCGTCTCCGTCACGCTGACGCAACTGGTCGGCATGCGCCGGGCGATGGAAATTCTGATGCTCAATCCGGTGATCGAGGCGGAGGAAGCCCTGCGCATCGGGCTGATCACGCGCGTGGTGCCGGACGAAACGCTCGTTGCCGAAGGCTTCGCCCTGGCGCGCCAACTCGCGGCCGGCGCGCGGGCGGCGCTGGCGAACACCAAGCGGCTGTTGTGGAACGGCATCGGCCAGGGCGTGGAAGCCGCGATGCCGGAGGAGAATCAGACTCAGGCTACATTGTCCGGCATGGCGGATGCGCGCGAAGGCCTGACGGCGGTGATAGAGAAGCGCGCGCCGCGCTTCACGGGGCGCTGATGGCTGAGGCCCTGCCGCAGCAAAGCCTTGCCGGCCGCCGGGCCCTGGTTGCCGGCGGCGGCAGCGGCATCGGTGCCGCCATTGCGCGCCGCTTTGCCGCCGAAGGCGCCGAAGTGGTGATCGCGGATCTGCAGGGCGATGCCGCCGCGCGCTTGGCGGCCGATCTCGGCGCGGTCGGCGTGGCGTTGGATGTCGCCGATTTCGAGCGCGTCGGCTCGGCGGTGGAGCGGCATGGCCCCTTTGCCATTCTGGTCAATTGCGCCGGCGTGGACCAGCATGGCTTTTTCACCAAGTCGAGGCCGGAGGAATGGCGCCGGCTGCTGGCGGTGAATCTCGAATCGGTATTCAACACCACCCATGCCGTGCTGCCCGCCATGCAGGCGGCGGGTTACGGGCGTATCATCAATGTCGCTTCCGAGGCGGGCCGCCTCGGCTCGCGCGGCGGTTCGGTTTATGCCGCCGCCAAGGGCGGCGTGATCGCCTTCACGCGCTCCATCGCGCGGGAAAACGGCCGGAAGGGCATCACCGCCAATGTGGTGGCGCCCGGTCCGGTCGATACGCCGCTGCTGCGCAAGGCATTGGAGCTGGGCGGCGAAAAGCTGCTGGAGGCGATGACCGGAGCGACCCTGGCGGGCCGGCTTGGCGCGCCGGAAGAAGTGGCGGCGGCCGTAGCCTTTCTTGCCTCGGCGGAAGCGGGTTTCGTCACCGGCGAGGTGCTTGGCGTGTCGGGCGGCATGGGGTGCGGGGCATGAGCGAGCCGCAACCGGGCGTCGAAGGCGTGATCGAGCGCGTGAAGGCGGTCTATGGCCGTTGGCGGCGCGATACGCCGGTGGCGCGGATGCGCGCCGATTGGGATGCGCTGTTCAGCGCCACGGGCGATGCCGCGGCGGAAGCGGCGGAGGCCGGCGGCGTACCGTGCCAGTGGATCGCGGCGCCAGGGGCGCGCGCCGACCGCGTCATTCTCTATTTCCATGGCGGCGGCTTCCAGGTCGGCTCGCTCGCTTCGCACCGGGAATTGATGGCCTGCCTGTCGGCGGCGGCCGGCGCCCGCGTGCTTGGCGTCGGCTACCGGCTTGCGCCGGAGCATCGCTATCCGGCGGCGCATGAGGATGCCCGCATCGCGCTTGGCTGGCTGCTGGCGCAGGGTTTCCAGCCGGAACAGATTGCGCTGGCGGGCGATTCCGCGGGCGGCGGGCTGGCCTTGTCCCTGCTGCTCTGGCTCCAGATGCAAGGGCGCGCCATGCCCTGCGCCGCGCTCGGCTTCTCGGTATGGACGGATCTCACCGCTTCCGGCTCGGCGTATGAGACGCGGGCCGCGCTCGATCCCATCCACCAACGTCCGATGATCCGCGCGATGGCGGCAAATTATCTGGGCGGCAAAGGCGATCCGGCCGATCCGCTGATATCGCCGCTTTTCGCGGAAGCGGCGCAGCTTGCCGCATTGCCGCCAATGCTGCTTCAGGTGGGAGAGCGCGAAACCGTGGTGAGCGATTCCGAGGATTTCGCGGCCAGGGCTCGCGCCGCCGGGGCGGCGGCCGAACTTCAGATTTGGCCAGGCATGATCCATGTCTTTCAGCAATTTCCCGCCGATCTGCCCGAGGCGCGCCGCGCCATCGCGGCGGCCGGCCAATTCCTCGCGGCGCAATTCGACGCCGCCTCCCAGAGAAAGCGTCCCGCATGATCGGCATCACCGGCTATGGCGGCTATGTGCCGCGTCTCCGCTTCCTGCGCCAAGCCGCGGCGCAGGCAAACGCCTGGTACGCGCCGCAATTCGTCGGCCGCAAGGGCAGCCGTTCGCTGGCCAACTGGGACGAGGACAGCATCACCATGGCCGTGGCCGCGGCGCGCGACTGCCTGGGACCGACGGAAGCTCGCAGCCATGTCCGCAGCGTCTTTCTCGCGTCCGACACGTTGCCCTTTGCCGAGCGCCTGAATGCCGGCGTGGTGGCCGGCGCGCTGACGCTCGCCGACGACGCGGATGCGATGGATATGGGCGGATCGCAGCGGGCGGCGCTTTCGGCGGTGGTGCAGGCCGTGGCGCGGGCGCGGTCCGGCGAGGGCGATGTGCTGGTGCTGGCGGCGGATGCCCGCAAGACCCGCGCCGGCAGCCAGCAGGAGCTCGATTACGGCGATGCGGCAGCCGCCCTGCTGATCGGCCGCGACAAGGTGATCGCCGAATTCCTCGGCAGCGGAGCCTTGTCGGTGGATTTCGTCGATCATTTCCGCGCCGCCGGCGAGGATGTCGATTACCACTGGGAGGAACGCTGGGTCCGCGACGAAGGCATCGGCAAGCTGGTGCCCCGGGCCATTCAGGCTGCGCTGAAGCAGGCTGGCATGGATGCCGGCGCGGTGGATCATTTCATCTTCCCTTCCAGTTTTGCCAAGATGGATGCCCAACTTGCCAAGACCTGCGGCATCCGCGCCGAGGCTGTGGCCGATGCTCTGTTCGACCGGATCGGCGATAGCGGTCTGCCGCACGGCCTGTTGATGCTGGCCCATATTCTCGAACGCGCCCGACCGGGCCAGGTGATTCTGGCCGCGCAGTTCGGCAGCGGCGCGCAGGCGCTGGTTTTCCGCGTCACGGATGCGATCGACGCTTTCCGGCCGGCGCGCGGCGTGAGCCAGTGGCTGGCTCGCGGCGTGGAAGAGCATAACTATACCAAATTCCTTGCCTTCAAAGGGCAGTTGCAGCTCGAACGCGGCATGCGCGGCGAGCAGGATCGCAAGACCGCGTTGTCGACGGCTTGGCGCCATCGCACGGCATTGCTTGGCCTGGTGGCCGGCCGTTGCGAAGTGACCGGCAGCGTGCATTTTCCGCCCTCGCGGGTATCCTACGATCCGCAAAAACCGCTGCAAGATACGCAGCAGCCATACAAATTGGCGGATCGCGCCGCGCATATCCTTTCCTGGTCGGCCGAGTATCTCTCCTATCATCCGGCACCGCCGCATCATTATGGCCAGATTGATTTCGAGGGCGGCGGGCGAATCCTGATGGATTTCACCGATCTCGATGTCGGCGAGATCGATTCCGGCAGCAAGATGGAAATGGTTTTCCGCATCAAGGATATCGACGACCGCCGCCACTTCATCCGCTATTTCTGGAAGGCGACGCCGGTGCGCGCCGCTTCCGCCAGCTAGGGAGGCCCGCATGGCCACAGGCATCAAGGACAAGGTCGCCATACTCGGCATGGGATGCAGCAAGTTCGGCGAACGCTGGGACGCCAGCCCCGAGGATCTCATGGTGGAGGCCTACAACGAGGCGATGGCCGATGCCGGCATTTCGCCCGATCAGCTCGGCGCCGCCTGGTATTCCACCCATATGGACGATGTCGGCACCGGACGCGGCGGTACGCCGATGAGCATCGCGCTGCGTCTGCCCAATATAGGCGTAACGCGGGTGGAGAATTTCTGCGCCGGCGGTTCCGAGGCGGTGCGTTCCGCAGTTTATGCCGTGGCGGCAGGCGCTTGCGACATTGCGCTGGCGCTTGGGGTCGAGAAGCTGAAGGATACCGGCTATGGCGGCCTGCCGGTGGCTCAGGTCGGCACTTATATTCCGCAATGGTATCCGAACGCGGTGGCGCCGGCCAATTTCGCGCAGCTCGCCAGCGCCTACCGCGCCCGGCACGGCATCGACGCCGCCTTGCTCAAGCGCGCCATCTCGCATGTTTCGGTGAAAAGCCATGCCAACGGCGCGAAGAACCCGAAGGCGCATTTGCAGAAGCCGATCACCGAAGAGCAATGCCTGAAGGCGCCGATCATCGCCGCGCCGCTTGGCTTGTTCGATTGTTGCGGCGTCTCGGACGGCGCGGCGGCAGTGATCGTGACGACGCCGGAAATCGCCCATGCCCTGGGCAAGAAGGATCTGGTCACCTTCAAGGCGCTGCAGCTTGCCGTGTCGAACGGCTGGGAAATGCAATCGGCCGGATGGGACGGCAGCTACGTGCATACTGCCCGCATCGCAGCCCGAAAGGCTTATGCCGAGGCCGGCATTACCGATCCGCGCCGGCAACTCAGTCTGACCGAGGTGCATGACTGCTTCTCGATCACCGAGCTGGTGACGATGGAGGATTTGGGATTGTCCGAAGCCGGCGGCGCCGTGCGCGACGTGCTGGATGGCGTGTTCGATGCCGAAGGCAAGGTGCCCTGCCAGATTGATGGCGGCCTGAAATGCTTCGGCCATCCGGTCGGCGCCAGCGGCATCCGGATGCTGTACGAGATTTATTTGCAATTGCTGGGCCGCGCCGGCGCGCGCCAGCTTCGCAATCCGGCGACCGGCCTGATCCACAATCTCGGCGGCCAGCCGTCGCAGAATGTGTGCTCGATCTCCATTGTCGGGCTGCAGTGAGCCCTGCCGATGTTTGACGCGGCGGTTCTGCGGGGTCGTCCGGCGCCGCAGATGGCGCGGCCGCAGACCGACCGGCCCGGCAAGCGCGCGCCGGCGCGGTGCAGAATCACGCCATTGAGAATTACGGATTTTTCCAGGGGGAGTCAGCCATGACCACAGCCACCATCCGTTACGATGCGGTCGTTATCGGCGCCGGTGCCGGCGGCCTGAGTGCCGCCGCGCGCCTGGTCGCAGCCGGCAAGAAGGTGCTCGTCGCCGAACGCCTCGGCCCCCACGGCCGCCGCGCCACCATCGAGGTCATCGACGGGCATATCGTCAATATCGGCGCCATCGCCATCGAGAAGGGCGGCGTGTTCGAGGAAACTTTCGAACTGCTCGGGGTGCCCCTCGATCTGCGCGAGCCGAATCCGGCGACGGTGTTCTATATCGACGGCAAGGTGATCAATGTGGCCAAGGGCGGCTGGGGCATGCTGCTCGGCACTTTCACCAAGCAGGCGGCGAAGATCGGCGCGAAATTCGCCGATGCGCGCGCCGGCGCGCTGCCCGAGGCCAAGCTGACCACCCGGCAATGGCTGGAGCAATATACCAGCACTGAAACCGTGCATGCGATTTTCCGCAATCTCTGCGCGGCGATCTTCGCCGTCAACTCGGAGGAATTGCCGGCGCGCGCCTTTCTCACCTATTTCGCCATCAAGGGCGCGTTCAAGCGTTTCGGCTTCTGCCCGCGCGGCACGGTGGGATTGTGGAACGATCTCGGCGCGGCGATTCGAGGGCATGGCGGGGAAATCTGGCTCGATGCGCCGGTATCGGCGCTTCATGCAGCGGACGGGCGGATCATCGCGCTGGACATCCAGCATGACGGCGCGCTCCGCCGGGTGGAGGCCGCTACGGTGATCAGCAATATCGGCCCGGCGGCGACCGCGGCGTTGCCGGGGGCGGCGGCGCTCGGCGAGGCTTATATCGCGCAGGCCGCATCCGCGCCGAAGCCGGCAGCGAATATCGTCATCAATTTCGCCACCCGCCAGCGCCTGCTCGATGTGCCGGGTTTGGTTACCTTCGGCCGCACTCGGCGGCTCTGCAACATGGGCGAACTGACCGCCACTTGTCCGGAACTGGCGCCGGAAGGCTGGTATCAATATGTCGCCTATGCCGTGCCGTGTCCGGCCATCGGCGATTTCGACGAGAAGAGCGAGATCGAAGCGGCGCTTGCCGACCTGCGCGAGACGTTCCCCGGCTTCAAGGAGGCCAAGATGCTTTCGGTGCGCGTCATGCGCGGCGATTGGCCGGCGCAGCGCTCTTGCGCCGGGTTCGATATGCCGCAGGACACGCCGCTGGCGAATCTCTGGCTGGCGGGCGATGCCGTGAAGGATTACGGCGATGGCGGCACGCAGGCCTGCGCCTATACGGGACGGGAAGCCGCCAAGAAGGCGCTCGCCTACCTGGCGGCCTAGGCGGTTGGAACGCGCCGCGCTTCAATCCGCCGAAGGCAGGGCCGGTTGCGCCTTGAAGCCGTTGACGAAGAGATCGGAGATGCGGAGCGCCAGTTCCTTCGGGGCGATCGGACCGCTGCGCTTGTACCAAGTGAAGGTCCAGATCATCATGCCGAACAGCAGCAGCGCATAAGGCGTTTGCACGCGCTCCTCGCGCATGATTTCGGGGTTGATTTCGCGCAGCAGCATCTGCAGCAGGTCGACGATCTCGTTTTCCATCTTGCGGATATGGTTGTATTGGTCTTTCGGCAGGTATTTCAGGTCGTTCATCAGGATGATGTGTTCGCTGCGCGAGCGTGCCGCCCCCTGGACGAACGAGTCGACGAATAGTGCGAAACGCTCCTCGGCTGGAAGATCGAGGGCGATGATGCGCTTCAGATCCGCCGTCTGCTGGGTAATATGCTGATCCACGATGGTGTAGAGCAGCTCCTCCTTGCTTGGGAAGTAGTAGTAAACGTGGGATTTCGACGCGCCGCAGGCCTGCGCCACCTCCATCATGGTGGCCGTGTCGAAGCCCTTGCGCGCTATAAGCGCAGACGCCTTGTCGATGATGAGACGTTTCTTCTCTTCGTAATCATCCGCACGCATGCGCGTCATTCGGCATCTCCAGAGCCGGCATGGCCGGCGGTTCGGTCGTGGATCAACGAATCGCTCCGCGCAGAAGTCTATTGCATCCGAGGGGGCGCATGGTATAATTAAACCAACGCGTCGGACTATAAACGGTTTAAATCAACGCGGCGATCAGGGAGAACATGGCGACAGGGAATGGCGGCTTGGTGATCGTTGGGGCTGGGCATGCAGGCAGCGAGCTCGCGGTAGCCGCGCGCCAGAATGGCTGGCAAGGGGCGATCACCCTGCTGGGCGATGAAAGCCGTCCGCCCTATCAGCGTCCGCCTTTGTCGAAGGCTTATCTGCTGGGCAAGATGGAGGCCGCCGAGCTTCAATTGCGGCCGGAATCCGCTTATGCGGCGGCGGCCGTCGATTGGCGTCCTGGAAGCCGCGTCGTGGCGCTTGATCGCGGCGAACGCGCTTTGACGTTGGCCGACGGAACCGAACTGCGCTACGAAAAGCTGGCCTGGTGCGCCGGCGGCCGGCCGCGTCCCTTGGTTTGCGCCGGGCTTGATCCGCAGCGCCCGCCGGCGAATCTCTTTTATCTTCGCACGGCGGCTGATTCCGATGCGATCCGGGCAGCGCTGCATGCCGGCGCCCGTCTTGTCGTTGTCGGCGGCGGCTATGTCGGACTTGAGGTTGCCGCCTCGGCGCGCGAACTCGGCGCCGACGTGACCCTGTTGGAGGCGCAGCCGCGCTTGCTGGCGCGGGTGGCTGGAGAACCGGTTGCCGCTTTCTACGCATCCGTTCATCGCGCCGCCGGCGTGCAGGTGCTCACCGGCATGGAGGTGGCGGCGATCGAAACCGATGGCGAAGCTGTATCGGCCGTGGTCTGCCGCGATGGCGCGCGATTGCAAGCCGATCTCGTCGTGGTCGGCATCGGCATGTTGCCTAATATAGAGGCGCTGCAGGCCGCAGGTCTTGCGGATCGGGATGGCGTGGCGGTCGATGAGAATTCATGCACGGCGGACCCCGACATCGTGGCGGCGGGCGATTGCACGACGCAGCGCCACCCGCTGTATGATCGGCAGGTACGCATCGAATCGGTGCCCAACGCCTTGGAGCAGGCCCGTGCCGCCGCCGCTTGGTTGTGCGGCAAATGCAAGCCGAACCGCCAATTGCCATGGTTCTGGTCCGATCAGTATGATCTCAAGCTGCAAATGGCCGGGTTGTCCGCCGGCTTCGACCGCTGCGTGCTGCGCGGCGAGCCGGCCGCGCGCAGTTTTTGCGCCTTCTACCTGCATGGCCGACGCCTGCTCGCGATGGAGGCCGTGAACCGGCCCGCCGATTTCATGCTGGCGCGTCGAATGCTCGCGCGCCCTATTGATGCCGACTCGCAATTCCTCGCCGATGAATCTATCCCCCTCAAGGAGATACTGAACCCCGCTGCCTAACCTGCCAGGGCGATGGCCCGGGAACGGCGGCGGATCCGAACCCCCATACCCGCTTAAATGAAAGACCGACACGACGGTTTAATTATGGTTCCGACAATGACCGCGGCCCGCAACATCGGATCGTCGCCTGCGCTGGCGATCCACAATATTCAAATCGTCTATGGCGGCGCCATCGAAGCCGTGCGCGACGTATCGCTGGAAGTGCGCGCCGGACAGATCGTGGCGCTGCTCGGCTCGAACGGCGCCGGGAAGTCCAGCGTGCTGAAGGCCGTGTCCGGCGTGCTCGACGCGGAGGATGGCGAGATCGAGAAGGGTTCGATCCAGCTTTTCGGCGAAGCCACCGAGCGCGCCTCGGCGCCGTCCATCGTGCGGCGCGGCATGGTGCAGGTGCCGGAAGGCCGCCGGCTGTTCGGCACGCTCACCGTCGAGGAGAATCTGATTGTCGGCGCGCATCTGCGGGGCGCGGCCGAATTGTCGGCGACGCGCGACTATGTCTACGGCTTGTTTCCGCGCCTGGCGGAGCGCCGCCGGCAGATCGCGGGCTATCTTTCCGGCGGCGAGCAGCAAATGGTGGCGATCGGCCGCGCGCTGATGAGCCGGCCGAAGCTGCTGGCGCTCGACGAACCTTCTCTTGGCCTGGCGCCGCTGATCGTCAGCGAGATATTCGCCAGCATCCGCAAGCTGCGCGATACATCGGATCTGACGATTCTGCTGGTGGAGCAGAATGCCAGCCGCGCGCTGACCATCGCCGACTATGCCTACATCATGGAAAACGGCCGCGTGGTGCTGGACGGCACCAGCGAGCAGCTGCGCCGCAACCAGGATGTGCGTGAATTCTATCTTGGCCTTTCCGCACAATCCGGGCGCACGCATATGAAGGATGTGAAGCATTACAAACGCCGCAAGAGGTGGCTGTCATGAGCAGCGCATCGTCCAAGCTTCCGGTGCTCGATGTGCGCGGCATCTCAAAGCATTTCGGCGGCGTCCGAGCGGTTACCGATGTCAGCCTGAAGGTCATGCCGGGCGAGATTGTCAGCTTGATCGGCCCGAATGGCGCCGGCAAGACCACCACCTTCAACCTGATCAGCGGCGTGCTGCCGCCAAGCGGCGGGCAAATCTTGTTTCAGGGCCGCGACGTGGCGCGGCTAAAGCCGTCTGATTTCGCGCGTCTCGGCATCGGCCGCACGTTCCAGAATCTGGCGTTGTTCCGCCATGGCAGCGTGGTGGAGAATCTGCTGATCGGCCGGCATACCCATTTCCGCTACACCGTGCTGGAAGCCCTGCTGTTCTGGGGGCGTCCGCGCCGGGCGGAAATCGCCGCGCGCGAAAAGGTGGAGCAGATCATCGAATTCTTGGAAATCGAGGAACTGCGCGACAAGCCGGTATCGCAATTGGCATACGGCCAGCAGAAGCGGGTGGAACTCGGCCGCGCCCTGGCCTGCGAGCCGAGCCTGCTGCTGCTGGATGAAATCGTCGCCGGCATGAACCGCGAGGAAAAGGAAGACATTGCCCGCTTCATTCTGGATATCCGCGACGAATTCGGCATCGCCGTGCTGATGGTCGAGCATGACATGCAGGTGGTGATGGATCTCTCTGATCGCATCTATGTGCTGGATTTCGGTTCGCTGATCGCCGAGGGCGAACCTGCGGAGGTGGCGGCAAATCCCGCTGTGCTTCAGGCCTATCTGGGCGAGGAGGCGGCCCATGCTTGAGCATGACAAGCTGATCCGGGGCGAGGCCACTTTGCCTGCGCTGCTTCGCTTCCGCGCCGAGGAGCGCGGCCAGCAGGTGGCGTTGCGCGAGAAGGATCGCGGCGTTTGGCGCGGCCGCACCTGGGCGGAATACTACCGGGATGCGCGCCGGGTGGCGCTCGGCCTCACCAAGCTCGGATTGCAGCGCGGCGATCGCATCGTGATCGCCGCCGAGGATGTGCCGGAATGGTTTTATGCCGATCTCGGCGCGCAGATGATCGGCGTGCAGGTGGTGGGCATTTATCCCACCAACCCCTGGCCCGAGGTGCACTACATCGCCGGACATTGTCAGGCGAAGCTCGCCATCGCCGGCGATCAGGAGCAGACTGACAAGGTGCTGGACGCGATGCGCAGCGATTCCGGCCTGCCGCATCTGCGGCATGTATTCTGCGTCGATATGAAGGGCCTGCGCCGCTACGCGCCCGGCCAGCCGCATGCTTTTGCCCATCTGCTGGAACTTGGCGACCGCTATGCCGAAGAGGAGCCGGACGCGCAGCGCCGGCTGGACGAGGCCATCGCCTCGTTGGTGCCCGACGATGTCAACATCCTGGTCTATACCTCCGGCACCACCGGCCCGCCGAAGGGCGCCATGCTGACGCACCGCAATTTCGTCTACGGCGCCTATGCCTATATGTCCGCGCGCCGGATGCAGGGCAAGCGGTTCGAATCGGTTTGCTATTTGCCGCTCTGCCATGTGGCGGAACGCGGCTATTCCACGGTTCAGCATTTGTTGACGGGCGGCTGCGTGAACTTCGCCGAATCAATCGACACCGTGGCGAGCAACATCCGCGAAATCGCGCCGACCTTCTTTCTCGGCGTGCCGCGCATATGGGAGAAGCTACAGCAGAGCTTCGAATTCCGTATGAAGGATAGCGGACGGCCGCAGCAATGGCTCTATCGGCTGGCGATGCGGCGCGGACGGGTCTTGTCGGATCGGCGCGCGGTGCATGGCCGTCTTGTCGCGGTGCGCGACAAGTTGGAATACGCTTTATGGTTTCTGCTGATGTTCCGGAACATGCAGCGCCATATGGGCCTGGATCGGACCCATACGCGCATGTGCGGCGGCGCCTCGGTGTCGCCCGAGACTCTGAAGTTCTTCGACATCATCGGGCTTCCGGTGGGGCAGGGCTACGGCCTTACGGAAGCCGGCGGCCTTGCCTTCGTGCAATTGCCGGGGCGGCCTTATATCGCCGGCAGCTGCGGCCCGGCGATGGAGGGCGTCGAGTGGAAACTCGGCGAGGACGGCGAGGTTTTCCTGCGCTCGCCGGGCGTTTTCAAGGGCTATCTGTTCGATGACAAGGGAACCGCGGATATTCTGTCCGCCGATGGCTGGCTTGCCAGCGGCGACATCGTCGAAAAGCGCGGCGCCGACGAAATCGCCGTGGTGGACCGCAAGAAAGCGATCATCATCACCAGCGGCGGCAAGAATATCGCGCCGTCCGAAATCGAGAATGCTTTGAAGGACAGCCAGTTCATCCGCGAGGCGATCGTGGTGGGCGAGGGCAAGAAATTCCTCGGCGGCCTGATCCAGATTGATTTCGATGCGGTGGGGCGCTGGGCCGCCGAACGCGATCTGCAATACACCACCTTCAAATCCCTGACGCAGATGCAGGAAGTGCGCGAACTCATCCAGGATGTGGTGAACGATGTGAATGCGCGGTTCGCCCGCGTGGAGAATATCCGCAAATTCGTGTTGCTGGAAAAGGAACTCGATCACGACGACGGCGAATTGACGGCGACGCAGAAGGTGCGCCGCGGCCTGATCGGCAAGAAATTCGCCCGGGAACTCGAAATCATCTATGGGGGCGCGTGATATGGGATACTTCGTCGAACTCGTGGTGTCCGGATTGGCCCTCGGCGCTGTATACGGCCTTGCCGCGATGAGCTTCGCGGTGATCTACAAGGCGACGGGCATCGTCAATTTCGCCCAGGGCGAAATGGGAATGCTGACGGCCTATACCACCTGGTCGCTGGCCACGGCGATGGGCACGAGCGGGCCGCTGACCGTGCTGACCGCGATTGCCGTCGGCGCGTTGCTCGGCCTGATCTGCGAACGCCTGATCATGCGGCCGATGCTTGGCGAGCCGGTTTTGTCGGTGGTTCTGGTGACGATCGGTTTGGCCGTGGTGCTGCGCTCCATCGTCACCATCGTTTGGGGCGCTTCGCCGCATAAATTCGAGGTCGTCGGCGCCGACAGGATCGTCGATCTGGGCGGCATCGGGCTGCGCGTCAGCCAGATCAGCGTATTCGTGATGCTGTTCCTCGCCCTTGCCGGCTTCTGGTTTTTCCTGCGCTACAGCCGTTTCGGCGTTGCGATGCGGGCCGCCGCATATGACGAGAAGACGGCGCGGCTGATGGGCGTATCCACCGCGCGCATCCAGGCGGTGGCCTGGGCATCCTCCTCCGCCTTGGCCGGATTGGTGGGCGCGCTATTCGCGGTCATTTATGGCCTTACGCCCTCGGTATACGAACTCGGCCTCAAAGCCTTTCCCGCCACGGTGCTGGGCGGTTTCGATTCGGTGATCGGCTCCGGCATGAGCGGCCTGATCATCGGCGTTCTGGAAAATCTGGTGGGCGGCTATCTGCCCAGCACGCTCAAGGAGATTGCCGGCTTCGTGCTGATCCTTGTCGTGCTGATGGTGCGGCCATTCGGCCTGTTCGGCGAAAAGCGGATCGTGAGAGTGTAATGCGCAGCGGATATTTCAAGGAACGCTATAGCGATCTGATCGTTCTGACCGATTCCGCGGCGGTCAAGGCCTGGACTGCTGCATTGGTGGCGGCGCTGGCTGCCGCTCCATTCCTGTTGAACAGCTATCTGCTGTCCTATCTGATCATCATCCTGTTCACGCTCGTCGGCGCGCTGGGGCTGATGGTGCTGACCGGTTTCACCGGATTGATTTCGCTCGGCCATGTCGGCTTCCTGCAATTGGGCGGCTATACCTATGCCATCAGCGTGATGCGCCTCGGCCTGCCGCCGGAACTCGCGCTGCTGCTGTCGGCCATAGTCCCGGCGGTTTTCGGGCTTATCGTGGGCATTCCGTCGCTGCGGCTGCACGGCCTCTATCTGGCGATCACGACGCTGGCCTTCAGCCATATCGTCAGCGCGCTGATCCTGTCCGGCGGCAGCTTTACCGGCGCCGGACGCGGCATCCGCATTCCGCCGCAAACGCTGTTCGGCTTCGATCTGTCCAGCGAGCAATCCTTCTACTGGTTCTGCCTAGTCATGTGCATCCTGGCGATGATGGTGACGCTGAATCTGCGCCGCTCCTATATCGGTCGTGCGCTGGTCGCCATTCGCGACAACGATATCGCGGCGCGCACCATGGGCATCAATCTGGTGCGCTACAAATTGCTGGCCTTCCTGGTAAGCGCGGCGTTGACCGGCTTGGCGGGCGCGATGATGGGCATGTATCTGAGCATCGTCAGCGTCGAAGGCTATCCCTTCCTGCTTTCCATCGAGGCCTTGGCGATCATCATCGTGGGCGGCATCGGCTCCGTGCTCGGAGCCGTGTTCGGCACGGTCTTCATCGTCATCCTGCCGGAATTGTTCAGTTCGCTGATGGCCTTGATGGGCGGCTATCTGAACGATCTGCTGGTCACCAGCGCGCATGAAATCAAGAGCGTGCTCTATGGCTTGGCGATCGTGGCTTTTCTGCGCTTCGATCCGCGCGGCCTGCTCGGCATATGGCACGATATCAGGCATGCCTGGGTATTTTGGCCGCTGCGGTATTGATGGTTTTGCGTAACAAGAGGATTACCAGCCGTGGCGAAAAAGCCACAAACAGCAAAAACGGAGGGAACATGAACAAGACGCTTTCAATCGCCGCCGCGCTGGCGGCTTTGCTGGCCAGCGCGGCCTTTCCGGTGCATGCCCAGCAGGGCGTGACGGCTTCGGAAATTCTGATCGGCGATATCCTGCCGCTGACCGGTCCGCCGGCTCTGCTCGGCGTGGCGCATAATCTCGGCGTGAAGGCCGCCGTCGAGGAAGTGAATGCGGCGGGCGGCATCGCCGGCCGCAAGCTGCGGCTGATTTCGGAGGATGACGGCTATGTGCCCAGCCGCACGGTGCAAGGCACCCGCAAGCTGCTCAGCAGCGACAAGGTGTTTGCCCTCACATCGGTTTCGGGCACCGCGCAGGCCGAGGCGATCATGCCGCTGATCAAGCAGGCCGGCATCCCGGCGATGGCGCCGATTACCACCTTCGAAGGTCTGTACAAGCCGACGATCAAGAATGTGTTCGTGGTCGGCTACGACATGAGCAAGGCGGTGGAAGACCTGACCACCATGCTTGCCGCGCGTTTTCCCGGCAAGAAGTGGGCCATCATCTCGCAGGACGATGAATACGGCGATAACGTCCGCTCCGGTTTCGAGCGCGCGACCAAGAGCAAGAAGATCGAGGTGGTCTCTTCCCAGATTTACAAGAAGGGCCAGACCGATTTCTCGTCCGAAATTCTGAAGGTGAAGCAGGCCGGCGCCGAAGCCCTGCTGGCCGGCGGCGTGCTGGGCGAGAATGTGGCCATGGCCAAGGAGCTTGAGCGCATCGGCCATAAGATTCCGGTGGGCGTGACCTATGTGTCGCGCGTTCCGGCCAGCGCCAAGCTGATGGGCAGCGCGGGCGAGAATGTGTATACGGTCGATTACGTGTATCTTGAGCATTCCGCCGAAGGGAAGGCCTTCACCGCCAAGCTGGCCAAATATCTCAGCCCCGAGGAAATGGCGCGGGTGAATCGCTATACCTATACCGGCTATGGGGCTGCGCGCGCGCTGTTCGATGCCATGTCGCGTTGCGCCAAGACGCTGACCTGGGATTGCACCAATGCGCAATTGGCCAAGGTCACCAATCTCGAAACCGGAGTGATGACGCCGATCACCTTCACCGCGGCGAATCATCTGGCGGCGCCGAAGCTGTTTCTGTTGAAGGCGGATCCGGCGGCCGTAACCTACCAGCCGGTGCAGTAAGCGCCGGGGCGTCCGGGATATGGGGCTGAAGCGGCAGACCCGCCGCTTCAGCCTTTCTCGGCGAGAAAGCCTTTGAGGAAAAGCCGGGCCATCCGGTCGCATAACTCATTCGGCTTCAATGCCCCGCCGGGCCGGTACCACATGTCGGTCCAGTTCAGCATGCCGATGAGCATCATCGTATAGGGCTTATAGGCCTCTTCGGGCAGATCCGGATTGAGCTTGCGCAGAAGTTGCGCGACCAGATCGGTCAGGCGGCGCTGCAATTCGATCAGCGGGGCCTGCTTGTTCTTGGGCAGGTATTTCACATCCTGCATCGCCACCATATGCCGGCGGCGGGATTGGG
>JAYSEE010000001.1:45675-57908 GCA_041914045.1 Ferrovibrio sp.
CAGGGCCATCAGTTTGTCGCGCGGCTGGCCGGGATGCTCGATGGCTTCCTCCACGCCGTGCACCACCCGCTCCAGATGCTCCATCAGCATGGCGAACAGCAGGTCGTCCTTGGTCGGGAAATAGTGATACAGCATCGACTTCGTCGCGCCGCAGGCCTTGGCCACGTCTTCCATCTTCGCGGAAGGGTAGCCTTCCTTGGCGAACAGGACCGCAGCGCAATCCATGATGGTCTGGCTCTTGGCTTCGTAGTCTTCGGAACGGACGCGCGGCATGGCTTCTCCTACGGAAGCAAGTATAGAACGCGCTTGCGCCGAACTGCAACCAAGGCATAAAATAAACCGACACGGCGGTCTATGTATTGCGGCGATGGGCTGCATGGTGCGGCACCCCGCCGCGGGCATTGCGCGTTGAACAGGCAGGGACAGACAGATGATCGAATTTGAATTCAAGGAACCCGACCTGTTGAGCGAGGATCTGCGGATGATTCGCGAGCAGCTTCGGCGCTTCGTGCAGCAGAAGATCGTTCCTTTCGGCGATGAATGGGAAGCCAAGGGCGAAATACCGCGCGCGCTGTTCCGCGAACTGGGCGCGATGGGCTTTCTCGGCATGCGTCATCCCGTCGAGCATGGCGGCGGCGGCATGGGCGCATTGGCGTCTGTGGTTCTGGGCGAGGAACTGGCCCGTTCGGGCTTTGGCGGCGTGGCGAGCGCGCTGACCGTGCATAGCGATATGTCGATTACCCATATCGCGCATCGCGGCAGCCCGGCGCAAAAGGCGAAATATCTGCCCGCCGCCTGCATGGGCGAGAAGGTGGGCGCGGTCTGCGTGACCGAGCCGCATGCCGGTTCCGACGTTGCCGGTTTGAAGACCCGCGCCACGCGGACCAATGACGGCTGGCTCCTCAACGGTTCCAAGACCTTCATCACCAACGGCGTGCTGGGCGATATCTATATCGTAGCCGCCCGTACCGAGCCCGAGGCCAAGGGCAGCCGGGGCATCTCGCTGTTCATCGTGGAAAAGGGCATGCCGGGCTTTCAGGTGGCGCGCCGGTTCGAGAAGCACGGCTGGCGCTCGTCGGATACGGCGGAATTGTTTTTCGACGAGGTGAGGCTGCCGCCCGATGCGCTGCTGGGCGAGGAGGGCAAGGGCTTCTACTACATCATGAGCACATTCCAGAATGAGCGTCTCGTGGTCGGCGCGCTGTGCTCGGGCGCGAGCGCGCGCGCCATCGAATTGACCGTGGATTACGTGCGCAGCCGCCAGGCCTTCGGCAAATCGCTCTGGGAACAGCCGGTGGTGCGCAATAAGCTCGCCTGGATCGCAGCCAAGGCGCAGGCGGTGCGCGCCCTTACGTACCAGTGCGCTCAGATGATCGAGGAGGGCAAGGACACGGTGCGCGAGGTCTCGATGCTCAAGGCTTTCGGCGCCGAGACACTGCAGGAAGTTGTGCATAGCTGCCTGCAATTGCATGGCGGCACCGGCTATATCATCGGCACGCCGGTCGAGCGCATGGCGCGCGATTCCCGCATCCTGACCATCGGCGGCGGCGCGACCGAGGTGATGCTGGAAGAAGTCGCCAAGCGGATGTAGGCGCATGAGCTTTGCTCCGCCCGCCGGTCCGCGCCAGCCTTTGCATTTGCGGCGCATTAGTTGCGAGGCTTTCCAGCATGAGGATGGCACGCTGGAAATCGAAGGCTTGTTGATAGATACCAAGCCGCTGCCGGTGCGGTTGCCGACCGGACGGGAAGTCGCGGCCGAACAGCCCATCCACCAGATGCGAGTGCGGCTGCGGCTGGATCGGGAGGGGATCATTCTGGATGCCCGCGTATTCAGCGAACATTCGCCCTATCCCGAATGCGCCGGCGTTGAAGCGGCCTATCGCAAGCTCATCGGGTTGCGCATCGAGGCGGGGTTCGCCCGCGAAGTGAAGCGGCTGTTTGGCGGCACGGCCGGCTGCACCCATATGTCGGAACTGATTCCGCCGATGGCAAGCACGCTGTTCCAGGTGCTGTGGGCCGAAAGCAAGTTCGATCCCTTGGATATGTCGAAGGCCGGCGGCCGCGCGTCGCCGCTGGGCGGCTGCCATGGTTTGCGCCTCGATGGCGAAGTAGTGCGCCGGCATTTCCCCACCGAAGAGAAAAGAGACGAGTGATGCGGCAGCCTGCGGTTCTGTTCAATGTCGATGAAGGCGTGGCCATCGTGGCGCTGAACGATGCCGAATGCATGAGTCCGCTCGGAGAAGACATCATCGCCGGCTTGCGGCAGGCGGTGGAGGCGGTGCATGCGGACAAGGCCGTGCGCGCGGTCGTTCTCACCGGCCGCGGCCGCGGTTTCTGCGTCGGGGCGGACCTGAAGCGCTATCGTGAATTGCTGGAGAGGCCGAAGCCGGGCGAAAGCCTGGGGCAATATGTCGGCGGGCTGATGGCGAGCGTCAATCCTGTGATCCAGGGCCTGCGTGAACTGCCCGTGCCTGTCGTCTGCGCGGTGAACGGCGTTGCTGCGGGCGGAGGAGTCGGGCTGGCCTTGGCCGGCGACATGACCATCGCGGCGCGTTCGGCCTATTTCTACCTGCCGTTCTTTCCCGCGCTGGGAGCCGTGCCCGACATGGGCGCTTCCTGGATGCTGCCGCGCATGATCGGGCGGGCACGCGCGGTTGGCCTCGCGCTGACCGGCGAGAAATTGCCAGCGCAGAGGGCCGCGGATTGGGGCTTGATCTGGGCCTGCGTCGAGGATGCGCAATTGGAGGCGGAGGCAATGCACCTGGCCCGACAGCTTGCCGCGATGCCCGCGCATGCGATTGCCGAGGCGCGGGCGCTTTTCGCGGCGGCGGAAGTCAATTCATTCGCCGGACAATTGGCGTTGGAGCGCGCGCGGCAGATCGAATTGATCGACGGCGAGAGTTTCGCCGAAGGGGTTCGCGCCTTCAGCGAGCGCCGCAAGCCGCGTTTCCCCGGCCGTTGAGGCGACGGGCGCAATCCGAACGGATTTTCCTCATCCCGGCCGACGCCAAACCCGCATCGGGTTTGATCTAGATCAATGAAGCAAAGGGGGGTGCGCCTATCATAAAAAAGACCGACGCGACGGTTTATATAATCCGACCGCGCCGCGCTCCACCGCCACGCTTCACTCCTGCCAGCAGCGAGACGCCCGCATGAACCAGATCATTATCGAACGCCCGGCTTGCGGCCCGGACTGGTCCCGTCTGATCCAGCCCGAGCAGGTGCATGGTTCCATCTACACCGATCCCGCGATCTTTCAGGAGGAATTGCGCAAGATCTGGCAGCGCGTTTGGGTCTATGTGGGCCATGTAAGCGAGATTCCCAATCCGTATGATTTCGTAATGAAATCCATCGGGCCCGACCCGGTGCTGATGACGCGCGGCAAGGACGGCCAAGTCCATCTCCTGCACAACCGCTGTCCGCATAGGGGCAACCAAGTCTGCGAGAAGCATCGCGGCAATTCGCGCAGCTTCACCTGCAACTACCACGGCTGGACCTTCGCCAACGACGGCAGTCTGCGCGGCTATCCTTTTCCCTCCGGCTACGCGGACGACAAGCGCAAGCAACTCGGCCTTGGCAAGGTGGCGCGCGTCGGCATCTACAATGGCTTTGTCTTCGGTTCGATGGCGGCCGAGGGGCCCACGCTGGAGGAGCAGCTTGGCGGCGCCAGGGAAGCGATCGACGCGCTGTGCCGCAACTCGCCAGAAGGAGAGGTCGAAGTCACCGCCGGCTTCCTGCAGCATAAAGTGATGGCCAATTGGAAGTTCGTCATGGAAAACGAGACGGACGGCTACCATCCGGCTTTCACCCATGCTTCGATCTTCGATGTGGCCGATAGCCAGATCGGCAGTCTCTATGCCGATAGCTCGACGGCGGTGACGCGCTATTTCGGCAATGGCCATAGCGAGGTGGATCTGCGGCCGGAATTCCGCAAGCGCGGCGTGCCGATGAGCTGGTTCGGCACCACGGCCGAGAAACTGCCGGATTATACAGCCAGGATGCAGGCGGCCTATGGGCCGGAGAAGGCGCGCGAGATCATGATCGACGGCACGCCGCATGTGATGATCTTTCCCAACCTGTTCATTGCGGAAATCCAGATGTTTTCGATCCAGCCGCTCTCGGTGAACGAGACCGTGCAGCATGTCACCGCGCTGCAGTTCAAGGGCGCGCCGGACTTCAATCGCCGCCTGCGGCAGCAGACGATGGGTTCGGTCGGCCCCGCCGGCTTTCTGCTTGCCGACGATGCCGAAATGTACGAGCGTTCGCATCGCGGCGTGCAGGAGAAGAATCCGGAATGGGTGTATCTGGCGCGCGGCAAGCATCGCGAGCGCCGCGACGAGAACGGCTATCTGATCGGGCATGCCACCGACGATCTGTGTTCGCGCGGCATGTGGCAATATTACCGCTCGCTGATGGAGGCCGCGTGATGGGGGCGAGCAATCAGGTGACGACCACCGGCCTGGCCGATGTGGTGCGCCATTACGAGATCAGCCAGTTCCTGTTCCGCGAGGCGCGCCTGCAGGACGAACACCGCTTTCAGGAATGGGAGGCGCTCTGGACCGAGGACGCCATCTATTGGGTGCCCGCCAATGGCGAGGACATTGATCCGGAGCGCGATATGTCGATCCTCTACGACAATCGCTCGCGCATCGGCTTGCGCATACGCCAATACCTGACCGGCAAGCGCTACAGCCAGTTGCCGGCGTCGCGGCTACGCCGGGTGATCGGCAATATCGAGATGCTTGGAGATGAGGAAGGCGGCACGCGCGTGACCGCGAACATGCTGCTCTACGAATCGCACCGGCGCGGTCAGATCGTCTGGGCGGCGCGCAACGAATACCTGTTGCGGAAAGTGGATGGGGAATGGCGCATGGCCTTCAAGAAGGTGGCGCTGGTCAACAACGACGCCCCGCTCACCACGATGGCGTTTCTGATCTGACTGGTCCGGCTGGGAGAAGGGCCTTCGAGAGCTTATCTCGAATCCGCTTAAATCGTCGCTGACATCAGGCTGGCGCCGCAGCCGTGAACCGCCATTGGCAGTCATGTGCTGCCCTCGCTCATGTAAAACGGCTCCGATGCGCGCGGGATTTCGCACCGTGCAAAGCATCGCAGCGGCTGATCCGCCGCGTTTCGCCGCAATCAGCGGGAGTTGACCGGTTCGGTCAGCAGATGCGTTTCCAACTCGCTTAGATCGTTCAGGACCAGATCTGCTTCCGCCGCCAGCCGCTGGCGCGGGATCAAACCGCTGGCCACGGCGATTGCCTTGGCGCCGGCGGCGCGGGCGGCGCGCAGATCGTGGAAACTGTCGCCCACCAGGGCGATTTCCGCAGCGGGGATGCCGGTTTCGCGAGCGAAGGCCAGGATCATGCCGGGATCCGGTTTGCGGCCATGGCCGGAATCGCTGCCATAGACATGGCTGAAATAGCGGTCGATGCAGAGAAGCTGCAATTGCCGGCGAGAGGAGGCTTCCCGATGATTGGTGGCAAGGCCGATGCAAAAACCGCGCGCCGCCAGTGCCGCCAGGATTTTGGCGGGCTCGCCGATAGGGCTGAGGTGGCGTTCGCCGGCCAGCGCCAGACGGGCGGCAAAATCGTCGCGGAAGGCCCGCGTATCCTGCAAACCCAGGATATCAGCCCAGTCGGCGGCGTAATCGTCGGGTGCGCCGGCCAGCAAAGGCGAATCATCGGCAAAGCGGGCTGCGCCATCCGCATAGCGCATCGCCACACGCAGGGCGGCTTGGTTTTGCGGCGAATCCGGCGCTAATTGCTGCATAACTTCAAGCGCGGCCGGCCCCCAGGTGCGATTCACATCCACCAGGGTGCCATCCTTGTCGAACAAAATGCCGCGCAGCTTCATTTCGCGGCTTCCGGCAGGTAGTCGGTATTGGCGGCTTGGCCGTTCGCGGATTGCGCGGGCGCGATAATCAGATCGACGCCGGCCGAGATGATCGCCTCTTGATCCTCGGGTGCTATCCCGTCGTCGGTGATGATGCGGGCGATACGCTCCATCGGCACAATGCGATACACCGCTTGCGCGGAGAATTTGCTGGAATCGATCAGCAGGGTTACTTCCTCCACGGCCTCCATCATCGCGCGGTTCATCGCGGCTTCAACGGGATCGGACATCATGGGGCCGCTTTTCGGCACCACGCCCACTACTCCCATGAAAGCCGAGGGCGGCCGCAATTCGGCAAAGCTGTTGTCGCTGCTCTGCTGCACCGTGGACATCTTCTTCCGGTCGATCAGACCAGGCAGCATGTAGACGCCGATGCTGGTATTGCGGATCAATTCCTGCGCCACGCTGATGCCGTTGGTCACTACATGCAGATTGCGATGCTGGCGCAGCGCCTGAGCGAAGATCGTCATGGTGGAGCCGGCATTGATCAGCAGGCTGTCGCCATCGCTCACCAATTGCGCCGCGCGTTCGGCGATCGCGCGCTTTTGCGGCGTGTGCACGCGCAGGCGATCCTCGAAAGTGCCGCTTTCATAACGGGCATAGCCGTGCATGTCGGCATCCAGCACGGCGCCGCCATGGGTGCGGGCGAGCAAGCCCTGCCTTTGCAATTCGATCAGGTCGCGCCGGATCGTCATGGTGGAGAGGCCGAAGCGGTGCGCCATTTCGCTCACCGACACGGAGCCATCGCCGCTCAGGATTTGCAGTATTTCGCGGATACGTTCGGCTTTCAGCATGATTCGCCATAGTAATGTTCGTTTCCCTGCAAAGCATCGTAAATTAATGTTAGATAATGTTCAATGTTGTCATATTAATGTAGCTTACCCCCGCTAAAACCCCGCCAGAGAGTTCAGCCCGTAATCAGAGGGAGCGGACATGGCGGCCGTGACGATCAGCGCAATCGAAAAGAGTTTCGGCAGTACCGCCGTGCTGAAGCGGGTTTCGCTGGATATTGCGGATGGTGAATTCGTCACCTTGGTGGGGCCCTCGGGCTGCGGCAAATCCACCCTGCTGCGGATCATTGCCGGCTTGGATTATGCCGACGAGGGCAGCATTGCCATCGACCGGCAGCCGGTGGATGCCTTGGCGCCGAAGCGCCGCGATGTGGCGATGGTGTTCCAGTCCTACGCGCTTTATCCCTATATGACGGTGGCGGAGAATATCGCCTTGCCGCTGATCATGCGGCGCTTGAGCATGGCGCAACGCCTGCCTGTGCTGGGCCGGCTGCTGCCCGGGACGTCGGCGGCCAAGGCGGCGATTGCCGCCGATGTGGCCGCCGCGGCGCGCAGCCTGGATATCGAACATCTGTTGCCGCGCAAACCGTCGCAGCTTTCGGGCGGCCAGCGCCAGCGCGTGGCCTTGGGGCGCGCCATGGTGCGGCATCCGAAAGTATTCCTGATGGACGAGCCGTTGAGCAATCTGGATGCCAAGCTGCGCGTGCAGATGCGGGCCGAGATTGCCGAATTGCATCGCCGTTTGCGCTCTACTTTCATCTATGTCACCCATGATCAGGCCGAGGCGATGACCATGTCGGACCGCGTTGCGGTGATGATGCATGGCGAATTGCATCAGGTGGCGCCGCCGCAGCAGATTTATCACGATCCCGCTTCGCTCGCCGTGGCCGAGTTCATCGGCAGCCCGAAGATCAATTTGCTGCCGGCGCAATTGCGCGCGGATGGCCGCGTAGAAGCGCTCGGCCAGGCGGTGCCTCTCGCCATTGCAGGCCAGCCCGGCCCGGTGACGCTCGGCTTGAGGCCGGAAACGCTTGAACTGACGGCCGGCAATGCCGGCTGGGTGGGGCGGATCACGCATCGCGAAGATCTCGGCAGCGAGCTTTTTCTGCATGTGGCGCTGGAAGACGGCAATCATCGTCTGGTGCTGCGCGGCGATCCGGCGCAGCCCGCAACGCTTGCCATCGGCAGCCGCGTGGCGCTGCGGCCGCGTATTGGCCTGGGCTATGTCTTCGATGCGGCAGGCCATCGGCTGCAGGCCATGAAGAAGCAACCGCAACCTGTTGCCGCGGAGGCTCTGCGTGCCTGAGGCATTGGCAATGCCCGCTTTGCCGAAGGCGCGGCGGCGCAGCCATCCCGGCGCGCGCGCGGAAGCCCTGATGGCCTGGATGCTGGCCTTGCCGGCAACCTTGCTGATGGTCTTGCTGCTGCTCGGCCCTGCATTGGGAGCGATGATACTGGCGCTGACCGATTGGCAGTTCGGCGCAGCCAATTTCAACTGGATCGGTCCGGGCAATTTCGTCGCCATGTTTGGCGATCGCGTATTCTGGCGCTCGCTGGGCAATACGCTGATCTATATCGGCCTAGTGGTGCCGATCTCGGTGATGCTGGGCCTTTTGGCGGCCATTCTGATCGAATCCGATAATCAGGGGCGCGGATTTTATCGCGCCGCTTTCTTCCTGCCGGTGGCTTCCACCCTGCTGGCGATGGCGATCGTTTGGGAATTCCTGCTGCATCCGTCTTTCGGCCTGCTCAATCGCATCGTCGAAGTCTTCGGCGGCACGGCCATTGATTGGCTGAAGAATCCCGCCACGGCCTTGCCGGTGGTGGCGGCGATCGGGATATGGAAGGCGCTGGGCCTCAACATGGTGCTGTTCATGGCCGGGCTGAAAAGCGTGCCGCGCGATCTTTACGATGCCGCCGCCATAGATGGCGCGGATGCCGGCTGGGAGAAATTCCGCCGCGTGACCTGGCCGATGCTGGGGCCGACCTTGATGTTCGTGCTGGTGATCGGCGCCATCCGCGCCTTCCAGGAAAGCTTCGATCTGGTTGCCGTGCTCACCCAGGGCGGCCCCAACAAGGCCACGGAAGTGCTGCTCTATACGATCTATCAGGAGGGTTTCTCCTTCTTCCGCTCCGGATACGCGGCGGCGTTGACGCTGATCTTCCTGCTGCTGGTGCTGGCGCTCACTCTGCTGCAGGCGCGGGTGCTCGATAAGAGGGTGCATTACGGATGAGCGCGATGGATATCGAGCGATACCGCATGGATCGGCCTGCCCTGGGCTTCCGCATTTTCCGGCATGCCGTGTTGATGTTCGGCGCCCTGGCGATGCTGACGCCTTTCGTCTGGATGCTGTCCACCTCGTTCAAGGCGCCGGATGAAATCTTCTCCAGCGAATTGTCGCTGCTGCCGCAGCGCTGGCATGCGCTGGAGAACTACGCCGCCGCCTTTTCGAAGCAACCTTTGCTGCGCTACCTGATCAATGGCGCCATCGTCTGCTTCTGTATTTTCATCGGGCAAGTGGCGGTGATGGTGCCGGCGGCCTATGCCATCGCCAAGCTGCGGTTTCCCGGCCGAGATGCGTTGTTCGGCTTGGTGCTGCTGGCGCTCTTGATCCCGATCCAGGTGGTGGCGATCCCGCTTTACATCATGCTCTACAAGGTTTCGCTGCTCGATAGCTACACGGCGCTGATCCTGCCCAGCGTGATTTCGGTTTTCGGCATTTTCCTGATGCGGCAATTCTTCCGCGCCGTGCCTGACGACTTGATCCATGCGGCTCGCCTGGATGGCTGCGGCGAGATGACCATCGTCTGGCGTATCGTGCTGCCCACGGCGCTGCCGGCCATCGTGGCTTTCGGCATCCTCTCGCTGGTTTGGCATTGGAACGACTATTTCTGGCCGCTGCTGGTGATCACCACGCCGGAGCTGGCCACGCCGCCGCTGGGAATCGTGTTCTTCGACAATCAGGAAGCCGGCACGGATTTCGGCCCGTTGATGGCCGGCGCCGTGATTATCACCGCGCCGCTATTGCTGGCTTTTCTGTTTGCGCAACGCCGCTTCATCGAGGGCGTGACGATGAGTGGCATCAAATGATCCCGCCCGAAACAAACCCAACCGTTTCAACTAGGAGAACGACGATGCGGAAAACTGCAAAAAGCCTCGCGCTGGCGGCCGGTCTGGCGGCCGGTATGCTGGCCGGCTTGCCGGCAATGGCGCAGACCACCGAAATCACCGTGGATTATTCGATCCCGGATATCTTCAAGCAAGTGCACGAGGATATCGCCAAGGCCTTCATGGCCAAGCATCCGGATATCAAGGTGACTTTCCGCGCCCCGCAGCCGGGCTACGAGGAAATCACCCAGCAGAATCTGCGCCAGGCGATCACCAACCAATTGCCCGACGTGTCTTATCAGGGCTTGAACCGTCAGCGCGTTTTCGTCGATCGCGGCATCGCGGTCGATTTCGGCAGCTTCATCGCCAAGGAGAAGAACTGGGCCGATGCCGGCTATGACGGCTCGCTGCTCACGCTCGGCCAGATCAAGGGCAAGCAATACGGCATGGGCTTCTCGCTCTCCACTCCGATCCTGTATTTCAATGCCGATCTGGTGCGCAAGGCCGGCGGCGATCCGGATAAATTCCCCACCACATGGGATGGCGTGTTCGAGCTGGCGCGCAAGATCCGCGCGCTGGGCGACAAGACCTACGGCCTGCATTTCGATTGGGATATCACCGGCAATTGGATGTTCCAGGCGCTGGTCTTCTCCAATGGCGGCACGATGCTGAATGCGGATGAGACCAAGGTGGCCTTCGATGGTCCGGCCGGCGTGAAGGCGATCAAGACGCTTTCCCGCATGGTCAAGGAAGGCACCATGCGGGATGTGGCGCAGGCCGCCGTGCTGCAGGATTTCGTTTCCGGCAATCTCGGCATCTGGTCGCATTCCACGTCGCGCCTCGCCGGCGTGATCAAGCAGGTTGGCGACAAGTTCGATCTGCGCACCGCGCGCTTCCCGCTGGGCGATGCCAAGGGCCTGCTGCCGGCCGGTGGCAACGCGGCGATGATTTTCGCCAAGGACCCGAAGAAGCAGGCCGCGGCCTGGGAATACGTGAAATTCGCCACCGGCCCCGAAGGCGCGACCTTCATGGTGAAGGGCACCGGCTATTTCCCGGCCAACGCCAAGCCGGCGAAGGATCCCGCCATGCTGGGCGAATTCTACAAGAAGAGCCCCAACCATATGACGGCCGTGCAGCAATTGCCGATCCTCACCGGGTGGTATGCCTTTCCGGGCGAGAATGGCCTGAAGATCACCGATGTGATCAAGGACCATCTGCAAAGCGTGGTCAATCAGTCGGTCGATCCGGAAGAGGCGCTCAAGCGCATGACGAAAGACGTGCAGGCGCTGTTGCCGAAGTCGAGCTGATCATCGCTGCATCCGCGCCGGGGCCGATCATGGCTCCGGCGTTTTCTTTTTTTGGAGATCGTCATGGGCTTTCGCTTCGTACATGTAACCGATACCCATCTGGTGCCGGATGGCCAGATGCTTTACGGCCTCGATCCGCGCCAGCGCCTGCGGCAATGCTTCGAGCATATCTCGGCCCACCATGGCGATGCCAATTTCGTGGTCGTCACCGGCGATCTGACGCATTGGGGCGCGTCCGAGGCTTATGACATCCTGCGCGAGGAAGCATCCCGCCTTCCGCTGCCCATCCATCTCATGCTGGGCAATCACGACAACCGCGAGAATTTCCTGGCCGCCTTTCCGGAGACCTTGCGCGACGGCAACGGCTTCGTGCAGCGTATCCTTGATACGCCCGCAGGCCGCTGCATCCTCCTCGATTCCAATGAGCCCGGGGTTTCCTGGGGCGTGCTATGCCGCCAGCGCCTGGATTGGCTGGATCAGCAATTGAAGGCCAGCGGCGACAAGCCGATTCTGTTGTTCTGCCATCATCCGCCTTTTCCGGTCGGCCTGCCGAAAATGGATTCGATCTCGCTGCGCAATCCGGAAGGCTTCGCCGAAGTGGTGCTGCCGCACTGCCATCGTATTCGGCATTTCTTTTTCGGCCATCTGCATCGTCCGATCTGCGGTTCCTGGCACGGCATTCCGTTTTCCACCATGCGCGGCACCAATCATCAGGTGGCCCTGGATTTCAAGCGCGCCGATGCCGTGCCGGGCAGCCATGAGCCGCCGGCTTATGCCGTTGTATTGGTGGATGAGGCATCCGTGGTGGTGCATTTCCACGATTATCTGGATCAGACAGCGACATTCGATCTGTGATTCTCGATATTCGACGCGGCTGATGCCGCGTCGAAGCGGCATTGTAAATTCCGTCTGAATATTTTTTTTATAACAATGGTATTCCGTTGCCAACGGTATCATGCTCATGCCGCTGCTTTATTTAGAAAGGCGCGAGGCATGCCGGCGATCAAGGAATTCCAGTTGTTTTGCGATGATTTCGCACGGCCGGCCGCAGCATTCCGGGCGGCCTGGGATGCCGCCGGAGAAGGCGAAGGGCCGGCCGGTTATGGCTATCGCCGCAATATCGTCGACAAT
>JAYSEE010000002.1:0-14000 GCA_041914045.1 Ferrovibrio sp.
CCGCCTGGTAGGCTTGCAGCAATTGCCGCAGGCCGCGCGTGCCGGCGGAAACCGGGTCGCGCGTGCCGGCGATCACCAGCAGCGGCAGCGCCTTCGGAATCCGCGCCTGCTCGGCCGGGCGGCTCATGTCTTCCAGCCCATCCAGGAAATCAATCCAGAATTGCGTGTCGAGCGAGAAGCCGCAATGCGGGTCGGCGACGTATTTGTCCACTTCGGCATTATCGCGCGACAGCCAGTCGTATTCGGTGCGGTTGGGGGCGAAATGCTTGTTGAAGGCGCCGAAGCCCATGGCGTCGATCACCTTGCTGGTGCCGCGCGCGCCGCAGCGCAGCCGTTCTAGCCGCGCGATCAGCTTGCCCAGCACGGCAATCGCCGGCGGCTTGCCGTTGGAGGCGCAGAGCACACAGCCGGCCAGCAGGCCGCCCTGCAATTCGATGAAGCGCTGCGCCATGAACGAACCCATGGAATGGCCGAACAGCAGCAGCGGCTTGCCCGGCTGTTCATTGGCGATATGGTTCGCCGCCTGCGCCAGATCCGCCACCATGCGGTTCCAGCCGTCGCGCGGCGCGGCATGTCCCAACTCGCGGTTATCCGTCCCGCCTGTCCCCCCGGCCGTCAGGCCGTGCCCACGATGATCGAAGGCATAAACCGCATAGCCGACGGCATTCAAGGCGGCGGCAAAGCGGTCGTAGCGCCCGGCATGTTCGGCCATGCCATGGGCCAACAGCACGGTGGCTTTGGGCGCGGCCTGCGGCAGCCAACGATAGCCTTGCAGCAGCAGGCCGTCGGCATTGGATTTGAGCGTGATCTGGGTTCCCGGCATGGCGCCACTTTATCGAAGGGATTGCAGCCCGGCAATTGCGCTCTTGCCGTGGGCGGCGGTTGGGTCTTTACTGCCGCCGCGTCGAATCTCCCAACCCTCCGGATCAGCCATGAATCAGCTTCCCAATTCGCTTGCCGCCCGCGACATCGCCCATGTGCTGCACCCCTATACCAACTTGGTGCGCCATGAGCAGGCCGGTCCGCTGGTGATTACCCATGGCAAGGGCATCCATGTGTTCGACGATCAGGGCCGCGACTATATCGAGGCGATGGCCGGGCTGTGGTGCGCCGGCCTGGGCTTCGACGAGCCGGAACTGGTGGAAGCCGCCGTCAAGCAGATGCGCAAGCTGCCCTTCTATCACACCTTCGGCCATAAGAGCGCCGAGCCGGTGATCGAACTGGCCGAGAAATTGAAGGCCTTGTCGCCGGTGCCGATTTCCAAGGTGTTTTTCGTCAATTCCGGCTCGGAAGCCAACGACACCCAGATCAAGTTCATCCGCTATTACAACAACGCGCTGGGCCGCACGAAGAAGAAGACGATCCTGTCGCGCCAGCGCGCCTATCATGGCGTAACCCTGGCCGCCGCCAGCCTTACCGGCCTGCCGGCCAATCATCGCGCCTTCGATCTGCCGCTGCCCGGCATCGAGCATGTGGATTGTCCGCATTACTATCGCAACGCCCTGCCGGGCGAGAGCGAGGCGGATTTCGTCAAACGCCTTGCCGCCAATCTGGATGCCTTCATCGAACGCGCCGGGCCTGACAGCGTGGCGGCCTTCTTCGCCGAGCCGGTGATGGGCGCGGGCGGCGTGATCGTGCCGCCGCAAGGTTATTTCCCCGCCATCCAGGCGGTGCTGCGCAAGCATGACGTGCTGGCCATCGCCGATGAGGTGATCTGCGGTTTCGGCCGCACCGGTTCGGTCTGGGGCAGCCAGACCCTGGATTTCAAGCCCGATGCGATTTCCTGCGCCAAGCAGCTTTCCTCGGCCTATCTGCCGATTGCCGCCTGCCTGATCTCCGAACCGATCTACGAAGCGATCCGCGACCAGTCCGGCACCATCGGCACCTTCGGCCATGGCTTCACCTATGGCGGCCATCCGGTGCCGGCCGCCGTGGCCTTGCGCACGCTGCAAATCTACGAAGAGCGCGATATCTACGGCCATGTCGCCCGCGTGGCGCCGCATTTCCAGCGCCGGCTGCGCAAGCTGGGCGACCATCCGCTGGTGGGCGAGGCGCGCGGTGTTGGCCTGGTGGGCGCTGTCGAACTGGTGGCCGACAAGGCCAGCCGGAAGACTTTCGATCCGGCCCAGGGCGTGGGCAATATGTGCGCCGCCTTCTCGCAGGAAGAGGGGCTGATCCATCGTGCGCTGGCCGGCGATGCGCTGGCCTTCTGCCCGCCGATGATCATCACCGAGGCCGAGATCGACGAAATGTTCGACCGTTTCGAGCGCGCCCTGGCCCGCACCCAGGATTGGCTGGTGAAAACCGCCGGTTCTTGACGATTTTCGGCTAAAATCGACAATCGCCTGGGGATAAATCGGTTCTGCACGCTTGGGTTGGGATGCTTCACCATGCTAGTTTTGGGCCTTAGCAAGGCGGGCGGCTGCTTCAGGCAATGACGGATTCCCATACTCAGGAAGGCAACGATCTGGTTACGCGTATCGAGGCGCGGGCCATGACGATCTTCCAGTTCACCCAAAACGCGGCGGAAAAGCGGGATAATGTCGCTGGATTCCGGCGCTTCAGCACGTTGGTGGACGATTTCCATCAGGCCGCCGAACTGGCCGAGGGCCGGCTGACCGTGCTCAAGACCGGCCGGCGCGACGAGTTGCGCCGCTATGTCACGCAAATCCGCGGCAAGATCCTGAAGATCGAAATCGACGTGATGGAAAGCTACCTGGAAGGCCTGATCGAGGCCCAGGCGCCGCTGCCTTTCGGGTCGCGCGAATTCTTCAATTCCCGTCTGAGGCGTTTGGGCGAATTGGCCAAGCTGCTGGCCGATGGCCCGGAGGCCGATGGCTCGGTGCTGCAGATCGTCGGCCATATGCGCGAGATGCTGCAAATCCTGATGAACCGCTCGCCGGAGCTGGAAGTCTTCGAACGCGACGCCAATTACCGGCCGCTGGCGCGCAGCATGCCGGGGCCGAAAACCCGCGGCGGCGTGCGCGGCGGCGCCGGTCCGGCCACGGCACGCACCGCGCCGGCGCCGGCCAACGATCTGCCGCCGGTGATCAAGCTGGAACACAAGGACGATTGGGGCCGGGTCTTCCTTTCCAAGGGCTCGTTCGAACTGGTCACCAAAGTCTGCCGGGTGAAGAATATCTCGCTCGACCAGATCGCCGGCAAGCTCGGCATCACCCGCGTGGCGCTCACCTTGATCCTCAACGGCCAGGATCCCATCGCGCGCAACACGCTGGATGTGTTGCACCGCGCGCTGAACGGCGCGCAAGAGTAAGACCGCGCGCTGAACGGCGCGCCTGAGTAAGCGGGGCGCTGAACGGCGTGCAGGAATAAAACGCTAGTCCGGACGATCTTCCACGCTGACGAAACGCAGCGCCGCCGCATTGCGGGCCTCGCCGATAAAGGCTTCGAAGCCACGGCTGCCGGGCAGCAGCTTTTCCGCCATCACCCCGCGTTCGATCAACGCCTGCCGCACGGCCTGAGCCCGCGCCAGGCCCAAGGCCCGCGCCGCTTCGGCATCGGGCCGTTCGCCGCGTTCGGCATGGCCGACGATGCGGATTGGCCGCCGGCCGCTGGTCAGCAGGGCCGCCAGGCTGTCCAATTGCGCGGCGGCCTCCGCCGGCAGCTTGGCGGAGCCGGCATCGAAGGCGATGCGCCGCAGGCTTTCGGGGATTGCCGATGACGCCAGTTCCTGCTGCGGCAAGGCGCGCTGCGGCGGCAGGGCAGGCGGCTTGCGGTCGATCACGCGGTCTTGCGCCAAAGCTTGCGCGCTGGCCAACAGCATGAGAGCCGGCAGGATGAAGCGCTTTTTCATTGCCCCGGCTCCAGGCGGATGATCCGGCCTTCCGGATTGTCGGTGGCGATATAAAGATAGCCATCGGGGCCGGCGCGCACGTCGCGGATATTCTCGCTCAGCGGTTTCAGCATGGCTTCCTCATGCTTGGGGCGGCCATTCTCGAAAACCAGGCGGTGCAGGCTGCGGAATTTCAGCGAGCCGACGAACAGATTGCCGCGCCAGGCGGGAAATTTGTCGCCGGCATAAAACGCCATGCCGGCCGGCGCGATGGAGGGCGTCCAATGCAGCAGCGGCTGCTCCATGCCCGGCTTCTCGCTGCCTTCGCCGATCTTGGCGCCGGAATAATCCACGCCATGGGTGATCACCGGCCAGCCGTAATTCAGCCCGGCGCGCGGCAGGTTGATTTCGTCGCCGCCCTGCGCGCCATGTTCATGCAGCCACAGCATGCCGGTTTCGGGATGCAGGGTCATGCCCTGGATGTTGCGATGGCCGTAGGAAAAGATTTCCGGCAACGCACCCGCCCGACCGATGAAGGGATTGTCGGGCGGCAGGCTGCCATCGGGCTTGATGCGGATCAACTTGCCGAGATGGCTGCCGAGATTCTGCGCCTCGTCGCGCCGATAGCGTTCGCCCAGGCCGATGAACAGCAGGCCGGCGCGGTCGAAAACCAATCGCGAGCCGAAATGCAGGCCGCCGGAAAGTTTCGGCTGCTGGCGGAAAATCACCTGCACATCCTGCAAACCGGTATCGGATAATGCGCCGCGCGCCACCGCCGTGCCGGCGCCGCCTTCTCCGGGTTCGGCAAAAGATAGGTAGACCAACCGCGTATTGGCGAAATTCGGATCCAGCGCCACATCCAGCAAGCCGCCCTGGCCGCTGGCGAAACCCCGCGGCAGGCCGGCCAGCGGCGGCGACAGGCTGCCGTCGCGCGCCATGATGCGCAGACGGCCCGGCCGTTCGGTCACCAGGATGCGGCCATCGGGCAGAAAGGCCATGCCCCAGGGCATTTCCAGCCCGCGCGCCAGGGTGACGGCGCGGATCGGCCCGGTTTCGCTGGGAATGGTTTGCGCATGGCCGAGGGCCGGCAAGAGCAGCAGCAGGATGGCAAGCAGATAACGCATCGAACGGCTCCAGTCTTCAGACCGTATCGCTTCAGACCGCCACGTCGCGCAAACGCTCCTGCATCTCCACGGCGAAGCGGTCGGTCATGCCGGAAATATAATCGGTGATGGCCAGCAAGCGAAGATAGCGCGGCGCGTCTTCCTTCGGCATATGCGGAATAAGCACCAGCAATCGCTGCGCGGTCACGTTCTTTTTACCGGCATTCAGCGCGGCGACGAACAGGCGCAGCATATGCTGGATGGCGTTGATGCCCTTGAATTCCTCGCCCACCGTGCGTTCCCATTGATACACCCGTTGCAAGGCCAGGTCTTTCAGGGCTTTTGCCGGCGCATGCAGCGGCGTGGCGCTGAGCAGATCCTTGCCTGCCGCGCCATCCAGGAAGCCGTTGGCCGGTTCGATGAAGGCATCGCAGCAGGCATCCAGCAATCCGCCGATGGCGCGCGAACGCAGGGTGGAGAGTTTTTCATCCACGCTGCGGCGGAAATAATTTTCGCTTTGCTTGCCGGCGATCAATTGCTGCAACAGGCCTTCCGCCTCGCTGAAGCCGATGCGGCCCAGCTTCACGCCGTCCTCCACATCAATCACGCGATAGCAGATGTCGTCGGCGGCCTCCACCAGATAGGCCAGCGGATGGCGCTGCCAGGCTTGCTTCACGCCGGGCAGCGGCTTCAGCTTCAGCCGCCCGGCCATGGCGGCGAAAATCTCCGCCTCGGCGGCATCGAAGCCATGCTTCTTGCGGCCGATATAATCGCCGCTTTTCTGCGCCAGGCTGTTGGATGGGTATTTGGTGAAGGCGCCCAAGGTGGCATCCATCAGCCGCATGCCGCCGTCGTCGCGGTCCATCTGCAAGCGGGTGAGGATGCGATAGCCTTGCGCATTGCCTTCGAAGCGCAGCAGATCGGCCCGCTCGGTTTCGTTCAAAGCGCCGGCGAAGGCTTCGTCCTGATGTTCGTCGAACCAATGCTGGATCGCCTGTTCGCCGGTATGGCCGAAAGGCGGATTGCCGATGTCATGCGCCAGGCAGGCGGCGGCCACGATATCGCCCAGATCGGCGGCCAGATGCGGGCGCATGGCCGCCAGCGCGGGATCGTTCTTCAGCAGCCGGCGCGCCACCTGGTTGCCCAGCGAGCGGCCGACGGAGGCCACCTCCATGGAATGGGTCAGCCGCGTGCGCACGAAATCGGTATGCGGCAGCGGATGCACCTGGGTTTTGTTTTGCAGACGGCGGAAGGCCGAGGAAAATACGATGCGGTCGGCATCCTGCTGAAACGGACTGCGGCCTTCCGGCGGCAGCCGGCGGCCGGGCGGGCAGGAATCCAGCGTGTCGATCCAATCCATGGCCGGTTCCTAACATGGCCCGCCGCGCCGCGCCATGGCGTTTGACGCCGCCGCCCCGGAAATGGCAAACCTTGGGCATGCAAACCGCCATTGCCTGCCTTACGCCATCCGAGATCGAAGCCGCCCTGCCGGGGCTGGCCGCCTTGCTGGCCGATTGCGTTGAGGGCGGCGCGGCGGTGAATTTCGTCTGGCCGTTCGATGCCGAACAGGCGCTGGCCTATTGGCGGCGGCAATTGCCCGGCCTGCTGGCCGGCAGGGCCAAGCTCTTCGTGGCGCGGGATGCGGGCGGCGGCATCCTTGGCTGCGTGATGCTGGATGCCGACACGCCGCCCAACCAGCCGCATCGCGCCGAGATCAAGAAGCTGCTGGTGCTGCGCCGCGCCCGAAGGCTCGGCCTGGCCCGCGCCCTGATGCTGGCCGCCGAAGACGCGGCGCGCCGGCTCGGCAGAACCCTGCTGATCCTCGATACCCGCGATGGCGACAACGGCCAGAAGCTTTACGAAGCCATCGGCTATGTGCTGTTCGGCCGGGTGCCGGGCTATTCGCTGCCGGTCCATGGCGGCGAAGCCGAGACCTGCGCCTTCTATTACAAGCAGCTCTGACCTATTCTGCCGGCCATCATTCCGGAGGAAGCATGCTGGACGCCGCATTGATCGAGAAATTCCGCAAGATAAAGCTGCTGTCGCTGGACCTCGACGGCACGCTCACCGATGGCGGCTTGTATTATGCCGAGGATGGCTCCGAGCTGCGCAAATACCATGTGCAGGATGGCCTGGGCCTCGTGATGTGCATGCAGGCCGGCATCGAGGTTTGTCTGCTCACGCTTTCCAATACGCCGGCGATTTCCAAGCGCGCCGAGCGGCTGCGCATCAAGCGTTATGAGATGGGCGTGCTCGACAAGCTGAGCCGTATCCGCGCCTTCTGCGCCGAGATGGGCATCGGCCTGGATGCCGTGGCGCATGTGGCCGACGATGTGAACGATCTGCCCTTGCTGCGCGCCATCGGCCTGCCGATCGCGGTGGCCAATGCGCGGCCCGAGGTGAAGGCCGCTTCGGCCTATATGACGCAGGCGCGCGGCGGCGATGGCGCGGTGCGCGAGGTCTGCGATTTTCTGCTGCATCATTCGGCGCATGCGACGCGCAATCCGTTGCTGGAGGGTTTGTGATGAGTGGTGTGGATTTTTCCGGCCGCGTGGCCATCGTCACCGGCGCGGGTTCGGGCCTGGGCCGCAGCCATGCGCTGCTGCTGGCGTCGCGCGGCGCGAAGGTCGTGATCAACGATCTCGGCGGCGCGGTGGATGGCAGCGGCGGTTCTGCCAGCGCCGCCGATGCGGTGGTGGCCGAGATCAAGGCGGCCGACGGCGAAGCGGTGGCCAATCACGACAGCGTTTCGGATCGGGCCGGCGCCGCGCGCATCGTGCAGGCCGCGCTGGATGCCTGGGGCCGGGTGGATATCCTGGTCAACAATGCCGGCATCCTGCGCGACAAGAGCTTCGCCAAGATGCCGCTGGAGGATTTCGATACCGTGCTGGCGGTGCATCTGCTCGGTTCGGCCTACGTGACGCATGCGGCCTGGCCGCATATGCAGGCCGCTAATTACGGCCGCGTGGTGATGACCACATCGGCGGCCGGCCTGTACGGCAATTTCGGCCAGACCAATTACGGCGCGGCCAAGCTGGGCCTGGTCGGCCTGATGAATGCGCTGAAGCAGGAAGGCGGCAAGAACGGCATCCTGGTCAACACCATCGCGCCGGTGGCCGCTACGCGCATGACCGAACCGCTATTTCCGCCCAAGCTGCTGCCGCATTTGCAGCCGGCCTATATCTCCGCCGTGGTGGCCTATCTCTGCTCGGAAAGCTGCAATGCCACCGGCGACATCATTTCGGTCGGCGCGGGCTATTATGCCAAGGCGCAGATCGTGGAAGCCGAGGGCGTGTTCTACGGCGCGGGCGCGACGGTGACGCCGGAAATGATCGCCGCCGATTGGGACAAGATCACCGATATGAGCAAAGCTCGCGCCTATGGCGCCGCCATGGAAGAAGTGGCGAAGATTTTCGGCTATTTCGTGAAGTGACGCGCCGATAGCGGTGTTTTCCGCGCATCATCTTCGCGCATGTTGCGAGGAACCATGCGAGCTGCCGACCCATGGATGCCCGCTTGCGCGGGCATGACGGCTGCGCGCTCAATCCAGCCGATGCCGCTTGGCGTCGGCGCGATTGCGGAATTTCGCATCCTGGCGCAGCAGGGCTTTTTCCAGCGCGGCCAGCGGCGTGCCGATGCCGAGCAGGGCGCTGGCCTGATAGCACCATTCGTCATAGGCGGCGATCAAGCCATGTTCTTCCATGCGGAAGCGGCTGGCCCCCACCATCAGCACGCGCTTGCCTTCCAGCCCGGGCTTGTTGGAGGTGAAGCTGAAATCCCAATGGGCATAGCCGATGCCATGGGCGCAGACCGGTTCGCGCATTTCCCATTCGAAATCGCTGCCGTCGCGCAGGAATTTCTCCAGCATGGCGGCAATCGCCGCGCGGCCTTGATGGCGGCCGTAGAAGACATCGTCGTAATAGGCATCGGGCGTGAACAGCAGGGCGAAGCCTTCGGCGTCGCGCGCCGAGACGCGCTCGGAAAAGCGCTGCAAGAGATGGGTGAAGGCGATCGTCTCGTCGCTCATGATTGGCCTCCCAATTCTATCCGCTGGCCGCATTACAACTGCGCCAGCACCGCCTCGGTCAGCCGCGTCAGTACCGCGCCTTGTTCGTTGGCGTAAAGCCTGCCCTGTTCGCCCATGCTGGCCAGCCGCGCGGGATCGCGCAAGAGGCCGGCGAGGGTTTCCGCCAATGCATCGGCATCGCGCAGTTGCAGCGCGGCCTTGCGCGCCAGCAGATCGGCGCTGGCCTCGCTGAAATTGAACATATGCGGGCCGAACAGCACCGCCGTGCCGAGCCGCGCCGGCTCCAGCGGATTCTGCCCGCCATGGGGGATCAGCGAGCCGCCCATCAGCGCCAGCGGACAGAGCCGATACCATAGGCCCATCTCGCCCAAGCTGTCGGCCACATAGATTTCCGCATCGGGCATGTGCCGCGCCGAACGCAAAGCCACGCGCGCGCCGGCCTTGCGCAAGTCCTCGGCGATGGCGGGGCCGCGTTCGGGATGGCGCGGCGCGATCAAGGTCAGCAGATCGGGGAATTGGCCGCGCAAGGCGCGATCCGCCTGCAAGGCGATGGCTTCGTCGCCGGGATGGCTGGAAGCCAGCAGCCAGCGCGGGCGATTGCCGATCATGGCTTGCAGCTTCGCGCGTTCGGCTTCGTTGCAATCCAGCGGCGGCGCGGCCTGTTTGAGGTTGCCATATTCCTGCACATTGCGGGCACCGAGAGCGCGAAAGCGTTCGGCATCATTTGCGGTTTGCGCATAGACCGCATCGAAACAGCCGAGCAGCCAGCGCGCGGTACCGGGCGCCATGCGCCAGCGGCTGGCCGAGCGCGCCGACATGCGGCCTTGCAGCAGCAGCAGCTTCACGCCGCGCCGATGCAGACCGGCCAGCAAGCCAGGCCAGAGTTCGCTTTCGCTCCACAGCGCCAGATCGGGCCGCCAATGATCGAGGAAGCCATCGGCGGCGGAAGGAATATCCACCGGCACGAATTGATGCAGCAGGCCGGCAAAACTCTGCCTCGCCACCAAAGCCGCCGAGGTCACCGTGCCGGTGGTGAGCAGCAAGGTTACGTCCGGCCTGGCCGCATGCAGCGCGCGTAGCAGCGGCAGCAAAGCCACCGCTTCGCCCACGCTTGCGGCATGGGCCCAGATCAGCCTGCCGGCGGGGCGCGGCAAAGTCGGGCGGCCGAAACGCTCATGCAGGCGGGCGGCATCTTCCTTGCCGCGCGCCACGCGGCGTTGCAGCCAGATGCGCACCAGCGGCGTGATGGCCGCGCCGATGCCGCGCCACAGCGTTTCGCGCCAGGTCTTCATGGTTGCAGCCAATGGCGCTGCCAGGCTTGCAGCATCAGCACGCCCCAGAGGCCATATTGCCGATTGGCGCGGCCGCTCAGATGCTCGGCCCAGGCGGCGCGGATCGGCCTGGCTTGCAGCAGGCCGGTTTCGGCCAGCGCTTGCGGCGACAGCAAATCCTCCGCCCAGCCGCGCAAGGGGCCGCGCAGCCAGTTCGAGATCGGCACGGCGAAGCCGCTTTTCGGCCGGTCGGTAAGCTCGGCCGGCACATGGCGGGCCAGCAGGCGGCGCAGCGGGGCTTTTCCATTGCCCGGCAATTTCAGATGGCGCGGCAAGGCCAGGCCGAAGCTCAGCACGCGATGATCCAGCAGCGGCACGCGGGCTTCCAGCGCCACCGCCATGCTGGCGCGGTCCACCTTGGTCAGCACATCGTCATGCAGATAAGCGCGGGCATCCAGCCGCTGCAAATAAGCCACCAGGTCTTCGCCCTCGGCTTGCGCGGGCAAGGGCAGCGGCGGGAAAGGCTTGGTCAGCAGGCGCGCCGCATCGGGCCATTGCTCGATCAGCGGGCGGTAATAGCCTTCGACATCCTTGGCGCGCAGCACGCCGCCCAGCTTGGCGATCTTCTCGCCCAATTGTGGCGGCCGCAGGCCGGCGGGCAGCAGACGGCCCAGCGCATCCCATTGGGCGGGCCGCAGCATGGTGCAGCAGCCGGCGAGCAAACCGCGCAAGGCCGGCGGCCAAGCCTGCATGCGCTGCCAGCGCGCGGCCATCACATGGCGGTTATAGCCGGCGAAGCCCTCGTCGCCGCCATCGCCGGAAAGCGCCACCGTCACATGCTGGCGCGTGAGGCGAGAGACCAGATAAGTGGCGATCTGCGAGGCATCGGCAAACGGTTCGTCGTAAATCTCCGCCATGCGCGGGATGCAGGCCAGCGCATCCTCGGGCGCAACGCGCAAGGTGGTATGCTGCGTGCCGAGATGGCGCGCCACGGCTTCGGCGGCGGAAGATTCGTCATAGCCGGCTTCCGCATAGCCGATGGTGAAGCTGCGCACGGGCTGGCTGCTTTGCGCCTGCATCAATGCCGTGACCAGGCTGCTGTCGATGCCGCCGGACAGGAATGCGCCCACCGGCACGTCGCTCAGCATATGGCCGCGTATGGCGTCGGTCAGCAATTCTTCCAGCCGCGCATCGGCTTCGGCGGCATCATTCACGCGCGGCTCGGCGGCAATCGCGTCTTCCAGACGCCACCAGGGGCGCGGCGTTTGCAGGCCATCGGGGCCGCAGCGCAGCAGATGGCCGGGCTCCAGCTTATGCAGGCCCTGCCAGATGCAAAGCGGCGCGGGCACGTAATTGGTGCGCAGGAAATGCGACACGGCCTCGGGGTTCAGCGCCGGGCGCGCTTCGCCAACCAGCAAGGCGCGCGGCTCGGAGGCGAAAGCCAGGCCGTTATGCAGCGGCCGCCAATAGAGCGGCTTGATGCCCACGCGGTCGCGCACCAGGGTGAGGCTGCGGGTTTCGTTGTCCCACAAGCCGATGGCGAACATGCCGTGCAGCTTGTGCAAGGTCGGCTCCAGGCCCCAGGCCTCGATGCCGGCCAGCATCACTTCGGTATCGGAATGGCCGCGGAATGTCGCGCCGAGCGTTTCGAGTTCGCGGCGCAGAGCAGGAAAATTGTAGATCTCGCCGTTATAGGTGATGCAATAGCGCCCGCTGGCGGACAGCATCGGCTGGCGGCCCAGCGGCGAGAGATCAATAATGCTGAGGCGGCGCTGGCCCAGCGCAATGCCATGTTCGGCGCGGGTCCAGGTGTCGCTGTCGTCCGGGCCGCGATGGCGCAGGCTGGCGGTCATCGCCTCGATGCGTCGGCGCAGGGCTTCCTCGCCGGCGTCGACGGCAAGCAGACCGGCTATGCCGCACATCAGGCGGCGGCGACGGCGTGGGCCGGCAATGTCACCCGTGTCGGCCGGCCGAGCAGATCGAGCAGCAGGATCACGCGCATGGCATCGTCGCGGGTCTGGAACAGGCCGACCAGATCGGCGAACGGCCCTTCGGTGACGCGCAGCGGCGCGCCTTGCGGCAGGGCGCTCAGCGGGTCCTCCATATGGATGAAGCCCTCCGCATCCTGGCGCGCGCGCAGGGCTTCCAGCACGCGCTCGGGCAGGGGCAGCGGCTGATCGCCGAAAGCCACCAGGCGGCGGCAGCCGACCGTGCCGTTCACCGAACGCCAGCGCGCTTGCGCCGGATCGAAGCCGACGAAGACATAGCCGGGAAATAGCGGCCGGCTGACGGTTTCGGTGCGTCGGGCATGGCGGCGCAGGCAGCGGAATTGCGGCAGATAGGTTTCGAAGCCCTGGCGGCGCAGATGCGCTTCCGCAACGCGCTCCTGGCGCGGCTGGGTTTCGGCGACGAACCAGTTGCTCACATCCCGGTCGCTCATGCAGCAGCCTCCGCATCGGCTTCGTCGTCTTCCGCTTCCGCCATGGTTTCGGGGCGGCGCGGCACCACATGCAGCAGCGGCATCACCAGCAATTGTTCGGGCGAGAGCAGGGCGCTCAAGCGGTCGTAGCAAGCCTGCGGATCGTCGATATCGGTGATCAGCACCGCATCGGGTGCGCCCTCGGCGGCGCGCAGGGCATCCAGGTCGTGAAACACCGGCATCGCGCCATAGCTTTCGGCATTGCGCCGCGCATCCAGGATGCCGATGATTTCCAGCCCGGCTTCCTGCGCCGACAGGCCGACGATTTCGGCCAACTCGCCGCAGCCGGCCAGCGCGATGCGCTTATGGCCGCGCTTGCGCGCATCCTGCAGCAGATCGGCGGATTGCTGGCGCACGCGGCGGAAGAAGCGCAGCGAGGAAGACAGGTATTCGCGGGTGAGCGCGGCCTTTTCGGCGAAGCCTTCCGGGGTGAGGTAATACAGAAAGCGCCGCGCCGGGGCCTGGCGCATCTTGATCCAGCCCTTGCCCACCGCGCGCTTGAGATAGGCATTGGCCAGGCCGAGCGCCACGCCCATGCGGCCGGCCAGCCCGCGCTGCGATACTTTCGGCGCCTCGGCCACGCCCACCAGCATGCTCAGCGTGGGCGCCATATCGCTCACCGGCTCGTAATGCGCCAGGTCGGGATCGGCCAGTGCGTGATTGCCTTGGGCGGCGCTATCCTGTTTCGCGTTCATACCATGAACATTAGCCAGTTCATCCGGCCAATGCAAGGCGGGAATTCAGCTGGATTTGGCGGATTTGCGCTGTTGCCCCGGGCTGGATTCGCTTGCAAGGCGCGGCAGCCGGGCGATGGCGGTGTGGGAATTCTCGATATGGTCGGCCAATACGCTGACCGAGCTTGGGAAGGGCTGCCGGTCCGACAAAGGCGAGCGCTCCGGCAGCAATTGCGGCCAGATCTGGGCCACCAGCACCTGCTGCGGCTGGCTGCCGCCATCCAGGCTGAGCGGCAGCATCAGGCGGCGGGTGGCGCTGGCGCCGCCATCGTTCCATTTGAACTGGCTTTCCGAATAGACCGGCGCGGCGGTGTCGTAGACCTTGCGGAACAGGCTTTTGATATAGGCGGCGTAATCGCTGGTCATGAAGTCGTCGATGGTGAGGCCGGTATAGTCGCGGCCATAGCGGGCCACCATTTCGGTGCCGACCAGGCGGAAGCGCACCTGGAAGGGATCATGGCTCAACTCGCCCACGATCAGATGCGGCAGCAGCTGGCGCGGCATGTCGATCGGCGAGATGTCGGATCGGCGCGGCATGGCGCGCTTGCCGCGTTTGGCCGACCAGTAAAGCGCCGCTTCCATCAGCAGCGGAT
>JAYSEE010000002.1:14010-49251 GCA_041914045.1 Ferrovibrio sp.
GGCGAAAGGCAGTTTCGCGGCGAAGCGGGCGCGCTGGGCGGGCGTGCCGATCCGGTAGCGCAGGGTGCGGCCGATCAGGCCGGCGAGTTCGTAGAGCGCCAGCACATCGGTTTCCTGCCATTCGCGCGGCGCGCCGCATTGTTCGCAGCACAGAATGGCGGCGGGGCGGTCTTCATGGTCGAGGATCAGGAAATCCAGTAATCCGCTGATCTCGTTCGGCAGCAGATAGCTTTCCGCCATGGCGGCGGTGGCGGGATGGCCGGCGATATCGGTCACCGCGATGATGCGATCTTGCAGCAAGGCTTGCGTATAGGGTGCGGCGGCGATGCGGTCGATGCTGCGGCCGGATTCGAACAAGCCGTTGCGGCTGTCGAATTGCCGCTGGCAGGTGAGGCTGCCATCGGGCTCGAAATACCACAGGCTGGTGCGGGTGGCATGGGTGGCTTCGGCGGCATCGCGGCAAACCGCTTCGAACAGCCGCAGCAGGCCGCCGCGGGTTTGCACGGCCAGAAAGGCGGCTTGGCTGCGATGCATTGCCATGGCGTCGGCCCGGTGGTGAAAGCTCCCTTATTCCGCCATGAAATCGCTTCGTTGTGAAGCCGTCAGGATTGCCACATTTGCGTGTAATCGCCGGTCAGCAGGCGCGCCACGAAGTATGGCACGATTTCGCTGGCCGGGCCGTCATGCGCCTCGCGGAACAGGCTGCGGCCTTCCGAGGGTTCGAGATTCAGTTCCACCGTATGGGCCTTGGCGCGGCGCGCCTCGGCAACGAAGCCGGCCGCCGGATAGACATTGCCCGATGTGCCGATGGCGACGAACAGGTCGCAGGTTTCCAGCGCATGCTGGATGCGGTCCATGTAGAGCGGCATTTCGCCGAACCACACCACATGCGGCCGCAGATAGCCGGGCAATTCGCAGGCCGGGCAGACGCTGGCGAGGTCGATATCGTGGCGGCATTCGCGGATGCTGCCGCAATTCTCGCAACGGATTTTCAGCAATTCGCCATGCATGTGCAGCAGGCGCCGCGAACCGGCGCGTTCATGCAGGTCGTCCACATTCTGCGTCACCAGCAGGAAGTCGCGGCCTGGAAAATCATGCTGGGGCTCCGCCATCCAGGCGCGCTCCCATTCAGCCAGCGCGATATGCGCCGCATTGGGTTCGGCCTCCAGCAGGTTGCGGCGGCGGGCATTGTAGAAGTCATGCACCAGGCCGGGATCGCGCGCGAAGCCTTCCGGCGTCGCCACATCGCGCAGATCGTATTTGGTCCATAGCCCATTCTTGTCGCGGAAAGTGCCAAGGCCGGATTCAGCGGAAATGCCTGCGCCGGTGAGCACCACGACGCGACTGTAACTGGATATCATGCGGTCTATTCAGCTAGGTGTTACACAGGTAGGTGTTTACAGGCAGGTCTTATTCAGCCGGGCCGCCGAAAGCCGGTTGGGCGCGTTCGGCGCCGAAATAGCTCTCGGCTTCCTTTTCCCAATCGTCTTTTTCCCAGGCAGCGTCTTCCTCCTGCCAGTTTTCGGCTTCCTGGTCCATCCAGCCGAAATCCTGGCTGCCATCCAGGCGATAGACGCGCTCGGGCGTGTAGATCGCGCCATTGGAGGACAGGAAGCTGGAGAACAGCGTGAAGCCCTCGCAGGTGAAGGCGGGCGGCGTGGCCAGGCCATGATGCGCCAGATAGGCGCAGAGCCGCTCGGCGGGCGCGTTGTTCAGCCGCGCCAGCGTCACATGCGGAATGAATTTGCGCCGATCCGGCGGCAGGCCGATGCGGGCCATGGCGCTGTCGATCTTGTCGTGCAGGCGGGTGAGCATGGCGCTCTGCCGCACGCCGGCCCATAGGCTATGGGCTTTGCGTTTGTCGCCGAAAGTGCCCACGCCATGCAGTTCGACGGGGAAGCTGGGCATGGTGATCTGCCCCAGTTCTTCCATCGCCGCCCGGGCGGTGCGGCCATCCACCTCGCCGATGAAGCGCAAGGTGATATGGAATTGTGCGGGATTGACCCAGCGCGCGCCGGGTACGCCGGCGCACAGGCTGCGCAGGCTGAGGCCGGGGGCCTCGGGAATTTGCAGGGCAACGAACAGGCGGATCATGACACGTACTCCTCCGATGGAGAGGACAACGGAAGCGCCGTAAGTTTGCCAGCCGCGCTGGCTTGCGTCAGGCGCTCGGATTCGGCTGATCGCGGTGGATGGCCTCGATCGCCTCCAGCAGCTCGGCTGAAAGCGTGATATCCGCCGCGTCGATATTGCTCTTGAGCTGCTCCATGCTGGTTGCGCCGATGATATTGGCCGTGACGAACGGCCGCGAATATACGAAAGCCTGCGCCATCTGCGCCGGGTCCAGGCCATGCTGGCGGGCCAGCGCCACATAGCGCTCGGCGGCGCGGTCGGCCTGCGGATTGGAATAGCGGGTGAAGCGGGTGAACAGCGTGAGGCGCGCGCCTTCCGGCTTGGCGCCGCCCAGATATTTGCCGCTCAGCACGCCCATGCCCAGCGGCGAATAAGCCAGCAGGCCGACATCCTCGCGATGCGCCGGCTCGGCCAAGCCGATCTCGAAACTGCGGTTGAGCAGATTATAGGGATTCTGGATGCTGACGATGCGCGGCAGGCCCTTGGTTTCGGCCAGATGCACATGATGCATCACGCCCCAGGGCGTTTCGTTGGAAACGCCGAAGCTGCGGATTTTGCCCTCGCGCACCAGCTCGGCCATGGTTTGCAGGATTTCCTCGATGGGGATGATCCCGCTTTCCTCGGTATGGACGTAGTTGGCTTTGCCGAAATTGTTGGTGCTGCGGTCGGTCCAGTGGGTTTGATATACGTCGATGTAATCGGTGTTCAGCCGCTTCAGGCTATGCTCCACGGCATAGCGGATCTGCTTGGGGCTGAGATCGGTGGCCGGCACGGTGTTTTTGCGCGTCCAGGCGAAATCGCCGCGCCCCGGCCCGGGATAGCCGCGTCCCGCCACCTTGGTGGCCAGCACGATCTTGTCGCGGTTGCCGCGCGCCTTCAGCCAGGAGCCGATATAGCTTTCCGTGCGGCCCTGGGTTTCGGCCCTGGGCGGCACCGGATACATCTCGGCGGTGTCGATGAAATTGATGCCGCGTTCGAGGGCGTAATCGAGCTGAGCATGGGCTTCCGCCTCGGTATTCTGCTCGCCCCAGGTCATGGTTCCAAGACAGACCAGGCTGACCCGGATATCGGTACGGCCCAAACGGCGGAACTGCATGACGCCACCCCAGCTACAAACGCTACCTGAGCGACATATTGTAGGTGTTCCCCCGACAACACAACAACTAATTGCGGTTGTTGCCTAAAAGTGCCGGTTTGCGGGCTTTCGGCCGGGCCTTAACGCGAGGCCAGCAGCAGCTCCGCCAGTTCCACGAAACCGGCGCCGCCCGCATGCGCCGCGATATAGGCCGGCGGGGCGTCGATGCGGTCCAGGAAGGGGCGCACATTGGCCACCCCCACCGAGAGCGGGAAATAGCCGAACATCGGCGCGTCGTTGGGGCTGTCGCCGGAAAACGCCATGGCGTCGCGGGCGGCGTCCAGCTCGAGGCCGTAAATGTCGCGGAAGAATTGCCGCGTCATGCTCAGTTTGTCCCAGTCGCCGAACCAGCCATTCACATGGATCGAACTCACCTTGGCTGTGGCGCCGGCGGCGGCGAACAGGGCCTGGATGCGCTCGATGCTTTCGCGCGGCAAGGGCGGCACGTCCTCGCAGAAATCCACCGCAAGGTCGCATTCGCGGTATTGCTGATCGGAGGCCAGGGCGCAGCCCGGCACTTCGCGCAGAATGGTTTCGGCAAGCCGCGCCAGCTTGCGGCGCGCCTCCGCGCGCTCGGCCTCGGATTGCCAGAAGCGGCGCTGCATCTTTTTGGCCTTGCGGTCGTAGCGCATGTAGAGCGCGCCATTCTCGCCCACGATGCCGGCCACTGGCCAGAAGCGGGCGATCATATCGCACCAGCCGGCCGGGCGGCCGGTGATCGGCACCACCTGAATGCCGGCGGCCTCCAGTCGCTCCAGCGCCGCGTAGGCGGCGGCTTCCAGCCGGCCATGGCTGGTCAACGTGTCGTCGATATCGGTGAGCAGGAAACGCACGCCGCGGCGGGCGGCCAGGGGCATTTCCGCCAAGGGAGCAGGAAATCGCGCTTGCGGTGCGACCATAGATGTATATGTCCAGTGCTTGCCGGGGTTTTTGGGGGTCAGTATAGTCCGGCCGCCTTTGGTGGTCGCATTCGCGGCCCGCCCTGTCAACCGCGCAAGCGCCGCGTCTTTCGGGATTTTCAAGCGATGAACCAGCAGATTCTGCACGGCTATTACATCGAGGACATCGCCGTCGGCATGTCGGCCGAATACAGCAAGACGGTGACGGATGCCGATATCAAGCTGTTCGCCGATATTTCGGGCGACACCAATCCGGTGCATCTGAACCAGGATTTCGCCGCGCAGACCGTGTTCAAGGGCCGCATCGCCCATGGCATGCTGGGCGCGGCGCTGATCTCCACCGTGTTCGGCACCAAGCTGCCCGGCCCCGGCGCGATCTACCTCAGCCAGGATCTGCGCTTCAAGGCGCCGGTGCGCATCGGCGACACCGTTGTCGCCAAGGTGACGGCGGTGGAGGTGAATGCCGCGCGCCGCCGGGTGAAGTTCGCCTGCGAATGCCGCGTCGGCGACACCGTGGCGATCGAAGGCGAAGCCACCTTGATGGTGGATAGCCGCAAATAGCGCCGCCAGCCATGGGCCCCGCCATGCCAAGCGCATTGCTGCAGATGACCGTGGGCGAGGCCGGGCTGCCCGCGCATCTGCGCGGCGGCGTGGCGGCCTTGGGCAATTTCGACGGCGTGCATAAGGGGCATCGCGCCTTGATGGCGGAAGCCCGCCGCCAGGCGGGCGAAACCGCGCCGGTGCTGGCGATCACCTTCGATCCGCATCCGCGCCGCTATTTCCTGCCCGATGCGCCGCCCTTCCAACTCGACAATCTCTCGCGCAAGAGCCAATTGCTCACCGCTTTGGGCTCGCAGGCGGTGGTGGCGTTCCGCTTCGACGCGGCGCTGGCCGAGTTGAAGCCGGAGGCTTTCGTCACCGATATCCTGGCCCGCGATCTGGGGCTGCGGCATGTGGTGGTGGGTTACGATTTCACCTTCGGCAAGGGCCGCGCCGGCAATACCGCGCTGCTGCAAAGCCTGGGCGCCGCCCATGGCATCGGCCTCAGCGTGGTGCAGTCGCAGGGCGATGGCAGCGGGGCCTATTCCTCCACCCGCATCCGCAGCCTGCTGCAGGCCGGCGCGCCGGAGCAGGCGGCCGAATTGCTCGGGCGCTATTGGGAAGTGGAGGGCGTGGTGCAGCATGGCGACCAGCGCGGCCGCACCATCGGCTTCCCCACCGCCAATGTGGATATGGGGCATTATCTGGTGCCGCGGCTGGGGGTTTACGCGGTCAGGGTGCGGCTGCCCGATGGCTCGGAACAGGATGGCGTGGCCAATCTCGGCATACGCCCAACCTTCGGTAAGGACAAGGTCGCCCTGGAGGCGCATCTGCTTGATTTTCAGGGCGATCTCTACGGCCAGATGCTGCGGGTGGCCTTTGTCGGCTTCATCCGGCCGGAGCGGAAATTCGCCGGCCTGGACGAATTGAAGGCCCAGATCGCCGCCGATGCCGCCAAGGCCCGGGAAATCCTGGCTCTCAGCCCCCGCTAGGCTTGGCAGGCTGCCGCACGGATGCTAAATCCTTGCCCCACCATGCATAGGCAGCTTCCGATACGCCTGATTTCCGGGTCGCGAATTATCCGCCCGGCCCGCCGCTGACGGGCCGGGACCACAGCCGCATTCGCCCCTCTCGCCATCCCGCAGGATGGCTCATTTCCGAACATTGCAGGCCCAGACCATGAGCAAGGATTACCGCGACACAGTTTTTCTGCCCGCCACCGATTTTCCGATGAAGGCCGGGCTGCCGGCCAAGGAACCGGAAATCCTGGCGCGATGGGAGAAGATCGGCCTCTACGAATTGCAGCGCCAGGATGCCCAGGGCCGCGAGAAATTCGTGCTGCATGACGGCCCTCCCTACGCCAACGGCAATCTGCATCTCGGCCATGCGCTGAACAAGATATTGAAGGACACCATCAACCGCTCGCGGCAGATGATGGGGTATGACGCCAATTACGTGCCGGGCTGGGATTGCCATGGCCTGCCGATCGAATGGAAGATCGAGGAGAAGTATCGCGCCGCCGGCAAGAACAAGGACGATGTGCCGATCAACGAGTTCCGCAAGGAATGCCGCGATTTCGCCGATCACTGGATCGGCGTGCAGCGCGAGGAATTCAAGCGCCTCGGCGTGATCGGCGATTGGAAGAAGCCCTACACCACGATGAGCTTCGATGCCGAAGCGCAGATCGTGCGCGAGATCCACAAGTTTTTGATGAATGGCGGCCTGTTCAAGGGCTCCAAGCCGGTGATGTGGTCCATCGTCGAACGCACCGCCTTGGCCGAAGCCGAGGTCGAGTATCACGAACACACCTCGCATACGGTATTCGTGAAATTCCCGGTGGTGAAGGCCAGCAATCCGGCCTTGGACGGCGCCAGCATCGTGATCTGGACCACCACGCCCTGGACCCTGCCGGGCAACCGCGCCATCGCGCTGTCGAAAGACGCCGATTATGTGCGGCTGCGCGTGGATGCGGTGGGCGAGAAATCGCTGGCGAAGGCCGGCGATGAAATCCTGGTGGCCAAGGATCTGGCCGAAACCATCGCCAAGGCCTGCAATCTGGAAGCCGTGACCGCGCTGGCCAGCCTGAAGGGCAGCGATATCCTCGGCACGGTCTGCGCGCATCCGTTGCGCGCGCAGGGCTTTGCCTTCGACGTGCCGGTGCTGCATGGCGATTTCGTCACCATGGATGCCGGCACCGGCTTCGTGCATATCGCGCCGGGCCATGGCGCGGATGACTACAATCTCGGCATGGCCAACGGCGTGGAAGTGCCGCATACGGTGGATGCCGATGGGCGTTATTTCAAGCATGTGCCGGTCTTCGGCGGCGACAATCCGGCCCGCGTGCTGGACGATGCCGGCAAGGAAGCCGATGCGAATAGCCGCGTGATCGCGGCGATGACGGAAGCCGGTGCGTTGCTCGGCCGCGGCCGGCTGCGCCATCAATATCCGCATTCCTGGCGCTCGAAAGCGCCGCTGATCTTCCGCAACACGCCGCAATGGTTCATCTCGATGACCACCAACGACCTGCGCAAGAAGGCGCTGGCGGCCATCGACGCCACCGCCTTCTATCCGCCGCAGGGCCGCAATCGGCTCTATGCGATGATCGAGCAGCGGCCTGATTGGGTGATCAGCCGCCAGCGCGCCTGGGGCGTGCCCATCGCGGTGTTCGAGAATAAGGAAACCGGCGAATTGCTGCGCGATCCGGAGGTCAACGAGCGCATCGTCGCGGCCTGCATGCAGGCCGGCGCCGATGCCTGGTTCACCGCCAAGCCGGCGGATTTCCTCGGCGGCAAATACCAGGCCGATGACTGGCGCATGGTCACGGATATTCTCGATGTCTGGTTCGATTCCGGCTCCACGCATAGCTTCGTGCTGGAACAGCGGCCCGATCTGAAATGGCCGGCCTCGTTGTATCTGGAAGGCTCGGACCAGCATCGCGGCTGGTTCCATTCCTCGCTGCTGGAAAGCTGCGGCACGCGCGGCCGCGCGCCCTATGATGCGGTGCTCACCCATGGCTTCCTGCTGGATGAGAAGGGCCGCAAGATGTCCAAGTCGCTCGGCAATTCCGTCGAGCCGCAGGATGTGATCAAGCAATCGGGCGCCGATATTCTGCGCCTTTGGGTGGCTTCGGCGAATTACAACGACGATCTGAGCGTCGGCCCGAAGATCATCCAGGCCCAGGTGGATGCCTATCGCCGCCTGCGCAACACCATCCGCTATCTGCTGGGCAATCTGGCTGGCTTCCAGGAAGCCGAACGGCTGCCGCATGCCGAGATGCCGGAACTGGAACGCTGGGTGCTGCATCGCCTGGCCGAACTGGGCAAGACGGTGCGCGACAGCTGCGAGGAATACGATTTCCATCGCATGTATGTGGCGCTGTATAATTTCTGCGCCGTCGATCTTTCGGGCTTCTATTTCGATATCCGCAAGGATGCGCTCTACTGCGACGCGCCGGGCAGCATCCGCCGCCGCGCCGCGCGCACCGTGCTGGATCATCTATTCAACTGCCTGGTGAAGTGGCTGGCGCCGATCATTTGCTACACGGCGGAAGAAGCCTGGCTGACCCGCTATCCGTCCGAAAACGGCAGCGTGCATCGCGAATTGTGGAGCGCCTTGCCCGAAGCCTGGCTCGATCCGGCCTTGGGCGCGAAATGGGAGCGCGTGCGCCGGGTGCGCCGCGTCGTCACCGGCGCGCTGGAAATCGAACGCGCCGAAAAGCGCATCGGCGCCAGCCTGCAGGCTTCGCCCAAGGTGTTCGTCACCGCCGAGGATCAGACGGCCTTGCAGGGCATCGACTTCGCCGAGATCTGCATCACCTCGTCGATCGCGGTGGAGGTGGGCGAAGGCCCCGCCGAGGCGTTCCGGTTGGAGGATGCCAAGGGCGTGGCGGTGCTGCCGGCCCCGGCCGAAGGCCATAAATGCGAGCGCTGCTGGCAGGTGCTGCCGGAAGTGGGCAAACGGGCCGGCCATGAAGACCTGTGCTTCCGCTGCGTCGAGGCCGTGGCTTGATAACCATGGAGCGCAAGATCGGCGGCCTGCTGGCTTTGCTGGTGCTGGCCGCCGATCAGCTGACCAAGGATTGGCTGATTGATCTGATGCGGGCCAATCAGGGCGGCGTGGAGGTGACGCCGTTCTTCAATCTGGTGATGGTGTGGAATCGCGGCGTCAGCTTCGGGCTGTTCAGCAGCGCGGATGGCGACCGGCGCTGGCTGCTGATCCTGGTTACCGCCGCCATCGTGCTGTGGCTGATCCTGTGGCTCTGGCGTGCGCGCGGCCTGCTGCTGGCAGTGGCTCTGGGCGGCGTGATCGGCGGCGCGCTAGGCAATATCGTGGATCGCATCCGCTTCGGCGCGGTGGCCGACTTTTTCGATTTCCATCTCGCCGGCTGGCATTGGCCGGCCTTCAATTTCGCCGATGGGGCCATCGTGGCCGGCGTATTTCTGCTGCTGATCGACTCCTTTCGGCCGCGTGCGGCGTAGGCCGGCCGCCCATGGCATAGGATGCCCGGCTGCTGTTGCGGCTAGTGGCGAATGATGGCAGGATTGCAACCCTAAAGCACAAGCTGCTTTCCGTGCGATCCCTATCGCAAACAGGGCGGAAAAAGGGGGGACCTGCATTCATGGCGATGCCGCCAAATCGGCTCATTGACGGGCCGCAGCATGGCAGGAAGGCATAATGCATATCGCCTGGCATCGGCGGCTTTCCGTAAAGCAACTCAAGGTTACTGTATTGGCCGCGCTTTTGCTCGGCATGATTTCTTCCTGCATCCAGGTGGCTATGGATGTGCGCGCCGAGATGCGCAGCCGCGATGCCACGGTGCTGCAGGTGATGGACATGCTCTACGAGCCGGCCACCCAGGCCGCCTATGCGCTGGACGAGCAGCTGGCCGCCCGGGTGGCGCGCGGCCTGCTGCTTTACCGGCCGATCCTGCGGGCCGAATTGTTCGACAATTACGGCCGCCGCATGGCCTACGAGGAACGGCCGGCGGAAGCGGCTAGCTGGGTGCCGGCCTGGCTGCGGGATGCCACCCGCAGCATGCACAACACCCGCATCCGTCCGCTGCATGCCGCGCGCGGCAACGAGGTGGTGGGCGAATTGCGCGTCGTGGTCGATGGCGAATTGCTGGCCCATGTCATTTGGGAGCGGGTGTGGGTGGTGTTCGGCGGCGGGTTGCTGCGCAATTTCGCCTTCGCGCTGCTGATGACGGTGGTGTTCTACTATACGCTGACGCGGCCGCTGGTGGCTTTGGTGCGGCAATTGGGCGAAGTCGATCCCGCCAGGCCGGGCAGCCATCGCGTGGAAATCCCGGGCGGCCATGGCCAGGATGAATTCGGCCTTCTCGCCGAGCGCGCCAATGGCATCCTGGCGGCTTCCGCGGGCCATCTGGCGCAGCGCGACCGCGAACGCGCGCTGCTGCGCACGGTGCTGGACAATCTGCCGGCGCGGGTGACGCTGAAGGATCATGCGCTGCGCTATATCCTGCTGAATCGCACGGCGGCGGAATTCTTCGGCCGGCCGGAAGCGGATCTGCTCGGGCATGACATGGAGCATGCCACCTTGCCGGCCATGGCCGAGGCGGATCGCGAAGCCTATTGCCGGGAATCGCTGCGCCGCGACCGCGAGGTGCTGCAAAGCCGCAAGGCCGATGTCGGCTATGTCGTGCGCTACCGCGACAATCATGGCGAGGAAGCCGCATCCTTGCTGGGCAAGGTGCCGTTGCTGGACGACAAGGGGCGGCCCTATGCTTTGCTCACCATCGCCACCGACATCACCCAGCGCCAGCGCGCCGAGCAGGCGCTGGATGCCGCGAATGCGCAATTGCGCAGCCAAGCCGCCGATCTGGAGCGGCTGGCCGACAATCTGCGGCAGGAGCGCGAGCATGCCATCGCCGCCAACCGCGCCAAGAGCGAATTCCTGGCCAATATGAGCCACGAATTGCGCACGCCGCTGAACGCGGTGATCGGCTTCGCGGAATTGATCTCGCAGCGCATGTGGGGCGACAATTCCGAGAAATATTTCGATTACGCGCGCGACATCGTGCTCAGCGCGCGCCACCTGCTGAATGTGATCAACGATATCCTCGACATGTCGAAGATCGAGGCCGGGCGTTACGAACTGAGCCTGGAGCGAACCGATCTGGTGGAATTGCTGGATGATTGCATCACCATCGTGAAGGGCCGCGCCCGCGAATCCGGCCTGCATCTCACCTGCCATGTGCAGCCCGGTTCGCTGCCGCCTCTGCTGGTGGATCGCCGCGCCGTGAAGCAGGTGCTGCTCAACCTTTTGTCCAATGCCATCAAGTTCACGCCGGCGGGCGGCAAGGTGGACCTGCTGGGCCGCGAAGAGCCCGATGGCGGCGTGGTGGTGGAAGTGCGCGATACCGGCATCGGCATTCCGCCCGAGCAGCAGCAGAAGGTTTTCGAACCCTTCTGGCAGGGCGAATCCAGCCTGCGGCGCAGCACGGAAGGCACCGGCTTGGGGCTGGCGATCAGCCGCAAATTCATGCGCCAGCATGGCGGCGACGTGGAAATCCGCTCCCTGCCAGGCCAGGGCACCGTGGCGATTGCCCGGTTTTCCAGGCAAAACAGGGCGGACTAAGGCGTCTTGCCGGGAGCGCCCTCTTGTATCTTCGGCGCGGGGCGACGATATTACGGGTCCTGCCGTTGCATGAGAGGATTCTACGCCATGATCCGTCCGAACCGCGCCGTGCGCCCTTCGGCCATTTTGGCGCTGGCATTGGTCGCGCCCTTTGCGTTGGCCGGCTGCGATACCGCCCGTGAAATGGCCGGCCTCAACAAGAAGGCGCCCGACGAATTCGCCGTTGTGACCAAGGCGCCGTTGGTGATGCCGCCGGAATTCGGCCTGCGTCCGCCCGAGCCGGGCGCGGCGCGTCCGCAGGAAGTGTCCGCCCGCGAGCGCGCCCAGGCGGCGCTGAGCAGCGGCGGGCGCGGCGAGGCGGCCGGTCAGTTGGGCCCGCTTTCCCGCACCGCGCCGCAGCAGCAGGTGCAGCGCAGCGCCGGCGAGCAGGTGCTGTTGCAGCAGGCCCGCGCCACCAATGCCGATCCCGATATCCGCCGCAAGGTGAATGAGGAATTCACCCAGTTGGCCGAACGCGACAGCAGCTTCGTCACCCGTTTGGTGAACGGGCAGAATACCGGCGACCCTACCGCCACGGTGATCGACCCGGCGAAGGAGCAGCAGCGCCTGCGCGAGAATACCGCGCGCGGCGAAAGCCCGGCCAAGGGCGATGTGCCCACCATCAAGCGGCGCGAGCGCGGCCTGCTGGAAGGCTTGTTTTAAGCCATTCCTGCCGGCAGCCGCTTGGCTGGCGTGAAGACTGCCCTAATTTCCTTGGTGCCGTTCATTCCAGGAGGTTCCGTGCGCCTGCTGCTTCTGGCCTTCCTGTCCCTGCTGGTCGCGGCTTCGCCCGCCGCCGCGCAAGTCTTCAATCCTACCCGCTTCACCCTGGGCAACGGCCTGGATGTGGTGCTGATCGAGGATCATCGGGCCCCGGTGGTGCATCACATGGTGTGGTATCGCGTGGGCGCCGCCGACGAGATGCCGGGCGAAAGCGGCGTGGCGCATTATCTGGAACACCTGATGTTCAAGGGCACGCCGAATGTGCCGTCCGGCGAATTCTCCAAGATCGTGGCGCGCCAGGGCGGCCGCGACAATGCCTTCACCTCCGCGGATTATACCGGCTATTACCAGACCGTGGCGCGCGACCGGCTCGATCTGGTGATGCGCATGGAGGCCGAGCGCATGCATCGCCTGGCCTTGACGGAAGCCGATGCCAAGCCGGAATTGCAGGTGGTGTTGGAAGAGCGGCTGAGCCGCACCGACAATTCGCCGCGCGCGCAATTCGGCGAGCAGTTGGATGCCGCGCAATATCTCTCGCATCCCTATGGCCGGCCGATCATCGGCTGGGCGCATGAAATCAAGGCGCTGAATCTGGAGAAGGCGATGGCCTTCTACCGCACCCATTATGCGCCCAACAACGCCATCCTGATCGTGGCCGGCGATGTCGGCCCGGCCGAATTGAAGGCGCTGGCGGAGAAGCATTACGGCCTGATCCCGATGCGCCCGGTGCCGCAGCGCCTGCGCCCGCAGGAGCCGCCGCAGCTTGCCGCGCGCCGGCTGGTGATGCGCGATCAGCGGGTGACGCAGCCTTCGCTCAGCCGCAGCTATCTCGCGCCCAGCCGCACCGCCGGCGAAAAGCAGCATTCCGTGCCGCTTTCCGTGCTGTCCGAAATTCTCAGCAACGCCACCGGCCGACTGCATCGCCGCCTGGTGGCCGGCGATGGCCCGGCGGCGGCGGCGGGCAGCTATTACCAATCGCTGGCGCTGGATCGGACCACCTTCAATCTCTACGCCACGCCCAAACCGGGCCGCAGCATGGAGGAGGTGGAAACCGCGCTGGATGCCGTGCTGAACGATCTGCTGGCCGATGGCGTGAATGAATTCGAATTGGCTCAGGCCAAGAATGTGATGCGCGCCGGCGCGATCTTCGCGCGCGACAACCTGTTCGGCGCGGCGCAGAGCTTCGGCGCGGCGCTCACCACCGGCTTGAGCGTGGAAGCCGTGGAGGATTGGCCCAATCTGGTGCGCGCCGTCACCCGCGAACAGGTGCTGGAAGCCGCGCGGGCCGTGCTGGATATCCGCCGCTCGGTAACCGGCCAGCTGTTGCCGGAAGAGAACAAGGCGGATGCGCGGAAGCAGGAGAATAAGGGATGAGCCGGATGCTGCGCCTTTTCCTGTTGCTGCTTCTGCTGCTGCCGCAGGCGGCCCTGGCCGGCCCGCGCATCGAACGCGTGATCAGCGCCAGCGGCATCGAAGCCTGGCTGGTGCGCGAGCCGAAGATTCCCATGCTGGCCTTGCAGGCGATGTGGCGCGGCGGCAGCGCCAGCGATGCCGCCGGCCAGGAAGGCCGCGCGGCTTTGGCCGCCGATCTGCTCACCGAGGGGGCCGGCGATCTGGATGCCGAAGCCTTCCAGACCGCCTTGCGCGACGGCGCCATCTCGCTGGAATTCGACGCCAGCCGCGATTATCTCAGCCTCAGCCTGCGCATGCTGAACGATCAGCGCCAGCGCGCCTTCGAATTGCTGGCAATGGCGATGACCGCGCCGCGTTTCGACGACGAGCCGATCGCGCGGCTGAAGGCGCAATCGGAAGCCGCGGCCCGGCGCGCGCTGAACAATCCCGGCAGCATGGTCAATAAACGCTTCATGGCCACGGCCTTTCCGGGCCATCCCTATGGCCGCGAAAGCCGGCCGACCCTGGAAAGCCTGCCCAATCTGCAACGTGCGGATTTCCTGGCTTACAAGCAGGCGGTGCTGGCGCGTAAGAATCTGCTGATCGGCGTGGTGGGCGACATCACGGCGGATGAATTGCGCAAGCTGCTGGATGCCAGCTTCGGCAAGCTGCCGCTTGAATCCAGTCTGGCGCAGCCGCCCAAGGCGGAACCGAAAACCGCCGCCAAGCCCATTGTAGTGACTTACGAAAACCCCCAGAGCATGGTGGTATTCGGCGGTCCCGGTCTGCTGCGCGAGGACCCGGATTATTATGCCGCCAGCGTGCTGAATTACGTGCTGGGCGGCGGCGGCTTCAATTCGCGCCTTACCGAAGAAATCCGCGAAAAGCGCGGTCTGGTCTATTCGGTGGGCACGCAATTGCATCCGATGCTGTCGGCCGGGTTGTTCACCGGCTCGCTCTCCACCCGCAACGATCAAGCCGGTCAGGCGCTGGGCCTGGTGCGCGAGGCTTTCGCGCGCATTGCGCTGGATGGCATCACCGAGCAGGAACTGAATGACGCCAAGGCCTATCTCACCGGCTCGTTTCCGCTGCGGCTGACCTCGAACGGCGCGATTGCCGGTTTGCTCGCCGCCATGCAGGCCAGCAATCTCGGGCTGGATTACATCGACCGCTATCCTGAATATATCGAGGCAGTGCGCATCGAGGATGTGCGCCGCGTGGCGCAGCGCTTGTTCGCCAGCGGCGACTTGTTGGTCGTGGTGGTCGGCAAGCCGGCCGGGATCGACGGCTGATGAGCATTCGCCGCCTGCCGGAAACCCTGGTCAACCGCATCGCCGCCGGCGAGGTGGTGGAGCGGCCGGCATCGGCGGTGAAGGAATTGGTGGAGAACGCGCTGGATGCCGGCGCCACCCGCATTGATGTCACCATCGCCAATGGCGGGCGTGGATTGATCGCGGTGAATGACGACGGCATCGGCATGGCGCCGGAAGATCTGTCCATCGCCGTGGAGCGGCATGCCACATCCAAGCTGCCCGGCGAGGATCTGCTCGATATCCGTTGGCTGGGTTTTCGCGGCGAAGCTTTGCCGTCCATCGGCGCGGTCAGCCGGCTCAGCCTCACCACGCGTCAGCGCGGCGCCGATAGCGGCTCGGTGCTGGAGGTGGAAGGCGGCAAGGTCGGCCCGGTGAAGCCGGCGGCCGCCGGCTTCGGCACCAAGGTGGAAGTGCGCGATCTTTTCTATGCCGTGCCGGCGCGCTTGAAATTCCTCAAATCCGAACGCGCCGAGGCGATGGCGGTGGCCGAGATCGTCCGCCGGTTGGCGATGGCGCATCCCGAAGTGGGCTTCAGCCTCACCGATGACGGCCGTTCGGTTTTCCGCGCCGATGCCGCGCAAGGCGAACTCGATGCCGATGCCCGGCGCTTGCGGCGGCTTGCGCAAATCCTGGGCCGCGATTTTTCCGACAATGCCTTGCCGATCCATGCCGAGCGCGAGGGCATTCGGCTGAGCGGCCATGCCGGTTTGCCCACCTATAATCGCGGCAATGCGCAGCATCAGTTTCTGTTCGTGAACGGACGCCCGGTGCGCGACAAGCTGTTCGTCGGCGCGGTGCGCGGCGCCTATGCGGATTTTTTGGGCCATGACCGCCATCCGGTGGTGGCCCTGTTCCTCGATCTGCCGGCCGAGCAGGTGGATGTGAATGTGCATCCGGCCAAGGCGGAAGTGCGCTTTCGCGATCCCGGCCTGGTACGCGGTTTGATCGTCGGCGGTTTGCGCCATGCCTTGGCCGAGGCCGGGCATCGGGCTTCCACCACGGTGGCGCAGGGCGCGCTGGGGGCGTTGCGGCCGCAAAGCGTGCCGACGATGCCCCAATTCAACGCGGCCTTGCCATTCGCGCGCGGCAATCCCGCGCCCTATCGGCCGGAGATCGAACGCTACAATCCGGTGCTGGCCGATGCCGCCAAGCTGTATCATGCGCCGGAAGGCTTGCAGCCGCAGGCGCGCGCGGAAACCGCTGTAGCGGAAATGCCGGCGCAATCCTATCCGCTGGGCGCGGCGCGGGCGCAATTGCATGCCACCTATATCGTGGCGCAGACCGAAAACGGCATCGTGATCGTGGATCAGCATGCCGCCCATGAGCGCTTGGTCTACGAACGCATGAAGCAGCATCTGGCGGCCGGCGGCGTGCCGCGCCAGGCCTTGCTGCTGCCTGAAGTGATTGATCTCAGCCCAGCGGAAGCCGCCCGCGTGGCGGCGCGGGCCGATGAACTGGCCGAGCTCGGCTTGGTGCTGGAAGGCTTCGGCGATGGCGCGGTGCTGGTGCGCGAAGTGCCGGCCATGCTGGGCGATGGCGATGTGAAGGGCCTGGTGCGCGACCTCGCCGACGATCTGGCGGAATTCGATGCGGCTTTGTCGTTGAAGGAAAAGCTGGAGCATGTCTGCGGCACCATGGCCTGCCATGGCAGCGTGCGCGCGGGCCGGCGGCTTACCCTGGATGAGATGAACGCCTTGCTGCGGCAGATGGAAGCCACGCCGCATTCCGGCCAATGCAATCATGGCCGGCCGACCTACGTGGAACTGCATTTAAGCGATATCGAAAAGCTGTTCGGCCGTCGCTGAAAACGCATCTCCCCGCCCGGTTTTTTACATTCGTCACCCTCGCACTTGTTGCGAGGGTCTATGCCTGACGCAGCAAAGCCGCTGATCCATGGACCACCGGGACAAGCCCGGTGGTGACGGTTGGGGGCGCGTTGAGCGATTATACGTATCAGACTGCCGCATTGCGCGGAGGCGCGGGGGACTTTATGCGCGGATGCGCAGCGGCATCTTTGCGCGGATGCGCTTGCGCATAGACGCGCAGCAGGCTTTCCGCATCCACATCGGTATAGCGCTGGGTGGTGGACAGCGAGGCATGGCCGAGCAATTCCTGGATCGTGCGCAGATCGCCGCCATCGGCCAGCAGATGGGTGGCGAATGAATGCCGCAGCGCATGCGGCGTTGCGGTTTCCGGCAGCATCAGGGCGCGGCGGGCGTCGCGCATCGCCTTCTGCATGATGGCGGGATCGAGCCGTTTGCCGCGCGCGCCGAAAAACAGCGGGCCATCGGCGGCGATGGCATAGGGGCAGAGCTTCGCATAGGCGTCGATGGCTTCGCGCACCACCGGCAGGATCGGCAGGATGCGCTGCTTGTTGCCCTTGCCGGTAACGGTAAGGCTGTCGCCTTTCGGCCGATCGCGCCCGTTCAGGCCGAGTGCCTCGCCGAGCCGCAGGCCGGCACCGTACAGCAGCAGAAGAATGGCGGCGTCGCGCGCTTGCAGCCAGGGCGCGTCGCGCGCGGTTTCGGCCTGTTCGATCACCGCGCCGGCGGCGGGCACCGCCAGCGGCTTGGGCAGGCTGCGCGGCAGCTTGGGCGTGCGCAGCAGGCTGATCGCCGCATTGTCGCACAGGCCGTCGCGGTTCAGCCGCTTGTGGAAACCGCGCAAGGCGCTGAGCGCGCGCGCCAGGGAGGCGGCGCTCAGGCCATCCTGGCGACGGCGGTTGAGATAGGCGCGGAAATCCGCTTGGCGCAGGCCGTTCAGGTCGGCTAGGCAGGCCGGCCCGCCGAGATGCTCGGCCAGAAACGCGAAATAGGCGGCGATATCCTGGCCATAGGCGCGCAAGGTATGCGCGGCGAAACGCTTTTCTTTCGCCAGCCAATCATACCAGGCCTGCGCCGCCTGCTGGGCATCGGGGGCGGCCAGGAAGAACGGCGCAGTCATCGCAATTCCGGCTTACGGCTTGGGCAATTGCAGCCAGCGGCGCACGCAGCGTTCCAGCACCTGGGCCAGAAACAGCAGCAATTCGGTGCCGTGGCCGGGATCGAATTTGCCTTGTTCGCGCACGCCGAGCGCCAGCAGGCCGCTGGGCGCGCCGCGGCCGAAAGTGAGGCGGGCCAGCGCATCGGATTTCACCAGATCGGCGGCGGGCCCGTAGAGTTTCGGCGCATGGCCGCTATCCGGGCGCAGCCTGGTGGCCTGGCCGGGGCCGAGCAGTTCGTCGATGCTGCCTTGCGGCAGGATGAATACGCCGCCGCTGACGATGCCGCCGATCCTTGCCGGGTCGCCTTCCACGCAAAGGCTGATCGCATCCACATCCAGCAGATCGGTCCAGTCCTGGGTGGCGATATGCACCATATGCTCGAAATTCTCGGCATCCAGCAGCAGCAGGATCGCCTCATGCGCCCGTGCGGTGAGGCTCATATTCTGCCGGCCGGCGCTCAGCAGCGCATCGCGCAGGCCATTGGCGCGCTGCAATTCGCCTTGCAGGCGCTGCACCATGAATTTTTGCAGATCGACGATATTGCCGCTGCCCTGCATCTGGTCGGGCGGCAGCAGACGGGCGAAGAGATCGGGAAAGCGCAGCAGCAGATCGGGATGGCGCTCCAGCCAGGCCACCACTTCGGCTTCCGAGGGGCCGCTGCCTTCCGCTTTGCCGTGCTGTGCGCGCTGGTCGGCCATCAGTCCTTCCCGAGAATGGATTGCCCGGTCTTCTGCCAATCGGCCAGGAAGGCTTCCAGGCCCTTGTCGGTGAGCGGATGCTTGTAAAGCTGGCGCAGCACATTGGGCGGCAGGGTTACGACATCGGCGCCGATCTTGGCGCATTCCACCACATGGATCGGATGGCGCACGCTGGCGGCCAGCACCTCGGTCTTGAAATCGGTGTAGTTGGCGTAGATCTGCACGATCTCCGCGATCAGGTCCAAACCGTTCTGGCCCACATCGTCCAACCGGCCGATGAAGGGCGAGATGAAGGCGGCGCCGGCCTTGGCGGCCAGGATGGCCTGGGCGGCCGAGAAGCACAGCGTCACGTTCACCATCACGCCTTGATCGGCCAGCGCCTTGCAGGTGCGCAGGCCATCGGGTGTGAGCGGCACCTTGACGGCGACATTGCTGGCGATGGCGGCCAGCTTGTTGCCCTCGGCCAGCATGGTGGCGAAATCGGTGGCGGTCACTTCCGCCGAAACCGGGCCTTTCACCAGCTTGCAGATTTCCTTCACCGTGGCGAGGAAATCGCCGCCGGCCTTGGCGACCAGGCTGGGATTGGTGGTCACGCCGTCCACCAGGCCGCTTTCGCTCAGCGCGGCGATTTCCTGGATATCGGCGGTATCGACAAAGAATTTCATGGCGGTTTCCGAAATTTCTACGCTGCCGAATCGGCCCCTGGGGGCATCTTGCCGGCGCGTTGGATGATATAAGCGACAGGGTTAATAATATCCTGTTTTTACCCTGGCTGCCCATATGTCCGCTCCCGGCTTTTTCGCTACCGGCATGCTGCGCGTGCTGCTGCCCGTCCCGCTGGGCCGGCCGCTGAGCTATGCCGTGCCCATGCAGGGCGAGCCGCCGCCGCCGGGCAGCCTGGTGCGGGTTTCGCTGGGCGGGCGCGAATTGGTCGGCGCGGTGTGGGATGGCGAAGCCGAAAGCCTGCCGGCCGACAAGAAACTGAAGCCGATTTCCGAGGTTTATGCCGCCGCGCCGCTGGCCGCGCCGCTGCGCCGATTGGTCGATTGGGTGGCGGCTTATACGCTCAACACGCCGGGCATGGTGCTGCGCATGTGCTTGCCGATGCCCGAGGCGTTGACCGCGCCGCCGCCCAGCCGGCAGGTGCTGCATGCCGCGCCGGCGCAGCCCGGATTGCGCCCCAATGCGCAAAGATCGCGCGTGCTGGAGATTGCCGCCGAACGGCCAGGCCTTGCCCAGAGCGAATTGGCCGAAGCCGCCGGCGTTACGCCTGCCGTGGTGCGCCGGCTGGTGGAGCTGGGCGCGTTGCAGGCGGTGCAGGTGAGCGCCGACCGCGCGCGCGCCGAGCCAGATGGCGATGCGCCGGGGCCGCGCTTGAGCGAGCAGCAGAAGCAGGCCGCCGGGCGGCTTTGCCAGGCGGTGGCGGCGCGGGATTTTTCGGTGATCCTGCTGCAGGGCGTGACCGGCTCGGGCAAGACCGAAGTGTATTTCGAGGCGGTGGCCGAGGCCTTGCGCATGGGCCGGCAATGCCTGGTGCTGCTGCCGGAAATCGCGCTTACGCAAGCCTGGCTGGATCGCTTCGAACGCCGCTTCGGCGGCCAGGCCTGGGCCTGGCATTCCGAACTCTCGCCCGGCCGCCGCGCCGAAACCCTGCGCGCCATCGCGTCCGGCCGCGCCCGCGTGGTGGTGGGCGCGCGCTCGGCGCTGTTTCTGCCATTCGCCGATCTCGGCCTGATCGCCGTGGACGAGGAGCATGACGCCTCCTACAAGCAGGAGGAGGGCGCGATCTACAATGCGCGCGACATGGCGGTGGTGCGCGCCAAGCTGGAGCGCGTGCCGATCGTGCTGGCCTCGGCCACGCCCTCGCTGGAAAGCCTGTATAACGCCCGGCGCGGGCGCTATGAGCATCTGCTGCTGCCGCAGCGCCATGGCGCGGCCGCACTGCCGAAAGTGTTCGCCGTCGACATGCGCAAGCATCCGCCGGCATCGCAGCGCTTCGTCAGCGCGCCTTTGCGGCTGGCGGTGGAAAAGACCTTGGCGGATGGCGAACAGGCGATGCTGTTCCTGAACCGGCGCGGCTATGCGCCGCTCACGCTTTGCGGCGCTTGCGGCCATCGCCTGGAATGCCCCAATTGCAGCGCCTGGCTGGTGGAGCATAAGGCGCGCGGCCGGCTGCTTTGCCATCATTGCGGTTTCCAGGCGCGCCTGCCCGAAACCTGCCCGAATTGCGGCGAGACGCATCGCTTCAAGCCCTGCGGCCCCGGCGTGGAGCGCTTGGCGGAAGAAGCCGCCGAGCTGTTTCCCGAAGCGCGGCTGGCGCTGATGACTTCCGACACCATGACCAGCCCGCAGCAGATCAACGAAATGCTGCGCCGCGTGGAGGCGCGCGAGGTGGATATCCTGATCGGCACGCAGATCGTGGCCAAGGGGCACCATTTCCCCATGCTCACCCTGGTGGGGGTGATTGATGCCGATCTCGGTCTGGCCGGCGGCGATCCGCGCGCCGCTGAACGCACCTGGCAATTGCTGACCCAGGTGGCGGGCCGTGCCGGTCGCGCCGAACGGCCGGGGCAGGTGCTGCTGCAAAGCTATGCGCCGGACCATCCGGTGATCGACGCCCTGGCGCGGCACGATACCGAGGGCTTCCTGGCGGCAGAACTGGCCGAACGCGAACGCGGCGGCATGCCGCCTTTCGGCCGGCTGGCGGCCTTGATCGTCAGCGGCGCCGATGCGGCCCTGGTCGGCCAGGCCAGCCGTATGCTGGCGAAAGCCGCGCCGATGGCGCAGGGCCTGCGCGTGCTGGGCCCGGCCCCGGCACCGCTGAGCTTTTTGCGGGGAAAGCACAGAGAGCGCTTGCTGTTGAAAGCCGCCCGCGATATTGACACTGCACACTGCATTAGCGATTGGCTGGCCAGGGTAAAGCTACCCTCTGGTGTGCGGCTGACGATTGATATCGACCCGTATAGCTTTTTATGACCATCGGCTGTAGAAACGATGCTTCCAGAATGGATGCCGGGATGAACCGTCGCATGACCCTCCGCTCATTTGCCAATAGGCTCCGCCCGTATGCCATGATCGCATTGCTGGTCGCCGCCCTGCCGCTGGCCGCCTGCGTGGAAGACAAATCCGCGCCCGCGCAGCGCCATACCGGCATATCCGATTTCACCCGCTTCATCTCCAAGACCGGCAGCATGAAGGGGCTGAAAACCTACTTCAAAACCCGGACGGAAATTCCCGCCGATGAAGGCCTGGGCGTGATCTACGACGGCGCGCGCAACGAGGGTGAGGTCTATCGCTTCCGCGATACCAAGATAGCGCAGGAATTGCTGCCGGCGCTGAAGGCGGTGCGCAAACGCTTCGGCGAATCAGAGAATTGCGTGCAGCGCGGCTTTTTCATCGCTTGCGGCGAAGAGAAATTCATCGAAACATTCCGCAAGTGGGAGTGACCCGCGCCTAATAGCCGCGCCTCATGTCCACCAGGCGCAGCAGCGGCCGGCCGTCGCGCAGGCGCTGGATATTCTCCGCCACATAAGGCGCAACGCGGCTGGGTATCACATCGGCGGCGTTATGCGGCGTCACCGTCACCTTGGGATGCACCCAGAAGGGATGATCCTGGCGCAGCGGTTCTTCCGCGAACACATCCAGGGTGGCGCCGGCGATATAATCGTTGTCCAGCGCATGCAGCAAATCATGTTCCACCACATGGCCGCCGCGCCCGGCATTGATCACATAGGCGCCGCGAGGCAATAGCGACAATGTGCGGCGATTGATGATGCCGTTCGTCTCCGGCGTCAGCGGCAGCAGGCAGACCAGCATCTGGCAATGGCGCAGAAAGCCTTCCAGCTGATCCTCGCCATGGAAGCTGGCCACGCCGTCGATGGCCTTCAGGCGGCGGCTCCAGCTCACCACCTGGAAGCCGAAGCCGCGCAGCCGCTTGGCGGCGGCCATGCCCAATTCGCCCATGCCCATGATGCCGATGCAGCGCTCGGAGGCATCCACCGGCGGCAGCCAGCGCCAGACCTTGTTGCGTTGATTGAACTGCATCGCTTCCACCTGGCGGTGATAGCGCAGCGCATGCAGCACCACGTATTCGGCCATTTTGTTGGCCAGGCCGTCATCCACCATGCGGGCCAGCGGCAGATGGCGCGGATAGCTGGGATCATTGAGCAGGCCATCCACGCCGGCGCCGAGATTCTGCACGAATTTCAGATTGGGCAGACTGGCCAGCAGGCCGCGCGGCGGCGCCAGCACGATGGCGGCATCCACGCCGGCCTTGTCGCCGATCTCGGCCAGCGGACGGATATCCTCGCCGGGCAGGGCGGGCTGCAGGGCGTCGATCCAGAGATCGGGATCGTGAATCGGGCTGTGGAACAGGATAGTCATCAGCTGCGAACGCTCGTTTGATGGCTGACCGCGATATCGAAGGCGGCGGCGATCAGTGCCTTGGTGTAATCGGTTTGCGGCGCGGTGAACAGTGCATCGGCATTGCCATGCTCCATCACGCGGCCGTCCTTCATCACCAGCACGCGGTCGGCCAGGGCGCGCACCACGCGCAGATCGTGGCTGATGAACAGATAGGCCAGGCCATGGCGGCTTTGCAGGTCGCGCAGCAGATCGACGATCTGCGCCTGCACGCTCATATCGAGCGCCGAAGTCGGCTCGTCCAGCACCACGAAACGCGGTTGCAGCACCATGGCGCGGGCAATCGCGATGCGTTGGCGCTGGCCGCCGGAGAATTCATGCGGATAGCGGTCCATCGCCGCCGGATCGAGGCCCACTTCCTCCAAGGCGGCGGCCACGCGCTGGCGCCGCGCCTCGGCATCGCCGCCCAGCGCATGCACGCGCAAGCCTTCCTCGATGATCTGGAACACCGACATGCGCGGGCTGAGCGAGGAGAACGGATCCTGGAACACCACCTGCATTTCGCGGCGCAGGCCGCGCAGAGTGGGTTTATCCAATCCGGCCAGGTCGCGCCCGGCATAGACGATGCGGCCTTCCGCCTGCTGCAAGCGCAGCAGCGCCATGCCGAGCGTGGATTTGCCCGAGCCGCTTTCGCCCACCACGCCGAGCGTCTCGCCGGCGCGGATGTTGACATCTATGCCGTCCACCGCCTTCACATGCCCGATGGTGCGGCGGAACAGACCGGCCTTGATCGGAAACCACACTTTCACGCCCTCGGCCTGCATCACCACAGGCGCATCGGCGGCGGGCTGGCCGGGCTTACCCTTCGGCTCGGCGGCCAGCAGCTTGCGCGTATAGGCATGCCGCGGCGCCTGGAACACATCGGCCACTTCGCCGCTTTCCACGATCTCGCCCTTGGTCATCACGCAGACATGATCGGCGAAATTGCGCACGATGGTGAGATCATGGGTGATCAGCAGGATCGCCATGCCCAGCCGGGCCTGCAAATCCTTCAAGAGATGCAGGATCTGCGCCTGCACGGTCACGTCCAGCGCCGTGGTGGGTTCGTCGGCGATCAGCAGATCGGGTTCGTTGGCGAGCGCCATGGCGATCATCACGCGCTGGCGCTGGCCGCCGGAAAGCTGATGCGGATAGGCGTCCAGCCGCTTTTCCGCCTGCGGCAGACCGACCAGGCGCAGCAATTCCAGCGTGCGGGCGCGCGCCGCCCTGGCATCCAGCTTTTTATGCAGGAACAGCACTTCGTTGATCTGCTGCTCGATCGTGTGCAGCGGATTGAGGCTGGTCATCGGTTCCTGAAACACCATGGCGATGCGGTTGCCGCGCACCTCGCGCAAGGTCTGCTCGTCGGCGCCGAGCAATTCCCGGCCCTGGAACTTGATCGAGCCGGCGGGATGCCGCGCCATCGGATAGGGCAGCAATTGCAGCACGGATAAGGCCGTGATGGATTTGCCCGAGCCGCTTTCGCCCACCAGCGCCATTGTTTCGCCGCGCGCCAGATCGAAGCTGGCATGCTTCATCGCGGCGATGGCCTTGCCTTCCACCTCGAATTCCACGCCCAGGTCGCGGACGCTGAGCAAGATGTCCGGCTTGCTCATTTAAAAGTCTTTCGCGGATCGAAGGCGTCGCGCACCGCCTCGCCGATGAAGATCAGCAGGCTCAGCATGATCGCCAGCACGGCGAAGGCCGTGAGGCCCAGCCAGGGCGCCTGGGTGTTGGTTTTGCCCTGGGCCAGCAATTCGCCCAGCGAAGGCGAGCCGGGCGGCAGGCCGAAGCCCAGGAAATCCAGCGAGGTGAGCGTGGTGATCGAGCCGTTCAGGATGAAGGGCAGCATGGTCAAAGTCGCCACCATGGCATTGGGCAGCACATGGCGCCACATGATGGCGGTGTCGCTCACGCCCAGCGCACGGGCGGCGCGGACATATTCGAAATTGCGCGCGCGCAGGAATTCCGCGCGCACCACGCCAACCAGCGCCATCCAGGAAAACAGCAGCATCAGGCCCAGCAGCCACCAGAAATTCGGCTGCACCACGCTGGCCAGGATGATCAGCAGATACAGCGTGGGCAGGCCCGACCAGATTTCGATGAAGCGCTGGAACAGCAGATCGGTGAGGCCGCCGAAATAGCCCTGCACCGCGCCGGCCGCCACGCCGATGATGGAGGAGAAGATGGTCAGCGTAAGGCCGAACAGCACGCTGATGCGGAAGCCGTAGATTAGCCGCGCCACTACATCGCGGCCCTGATCGTCGGTGCCGAGCCAGTTTTCCGCACTGGGCGGCGCCGGCGCGGGCACTTGCAGATCGAGGTTGATGGTGCGGTAGGAATAGCGGATCGGCGGCCAGACCATCCAGCCCTGCTTCTCGGCGATCAGCTCCTGCAAATAGCTGTCGCGGTAATTCGCCTCGGTCTCGAAATCGCCGCCGAAGGCGGTTTCCGGATAATCCACCAGCAGCGGAAAGTAGAATTTGCCTTCGAAGCGCAGCAGCAGGGGTTTGTCGTTGGCGATCAATTCGGCGCCCAGGCTGAGCAGGAAAATCGCCAGGAAAATCCACAGCGACCAGAAGCCGCGACGATTGCGTTTGAAATTCAGCCAGCGGCGGCGATTGATCGGCGTGAGCGTAATCATCTCAGCTTTGCCGGCTCTCGAAGTCGATGCGCGGATCAATCGCCACATACATCAGGTCGGAAATCAGCCCCACGATCAGGCCCAGCAAGGTGAAGATGAACAGCGAGCCGAACATGATCGGATAATCGCGTTTGAGCGCCGCCTCGAAGCCGAGCAGGCCAAGGCCATCCAGCGAGAAGATCACTTCGATCAGCATGGAGGAGGTGAATAATATGCCGATCAAGGCGGCGGGGAAGCCGGCGATCACGATCAGCATGGCGTTGCGGAAGACATGGCCATACAGCACGCGGTTGGGCGTGAGGCCCTTGGCGCGCGCGGTCTGCACATATTGCTTGTTGATCTCTTCCAGGAAGGAATTCTTGGTCAGCATCGCCAGGCCGGCGAAGCCGCCGATCACCATGCTGACGACCGGCAGCACCATATGCCAGGCATAATCGCCGAGCTTGCCGAGCAGGCTGAGTTCGGCCCAATCGTCGGATGTCAGGCCGCGCAGGGGAAACCATTGGAAGAAACTGCCGCCGGCGAACAGCACCACCAGCAGAACGGCGAACAGAAACGACGGAATCGAATAGCTGATGACCAGCGCCACCGAGGTCCAGGTATCGAAGGGCGTGCCGTCGCGCACCGCCTTGGCGATGCCGAGCGGAATGGCGATCAGATAGGTGAGCAGGGTGGTCCACAGCCCGAGCGAGATCGAGACCGGCAGCTTTTCCACGATCAGGTCGATCACCTTGCGGCCGCGGAAATAGCTCTCGCCGAAATCCAGCTTCAGGTAATTGCCCAGCATCAGGAAGAAGCGTTCATGCGCCGGCTTGTCGAAACCGAATTGCTGTTCGATCTTTTTCACGAAAGCCGGATCGAGGCCCTGGGCGCCGCGATATTTGCTGCCCACATCGCCGCCGCCGGCCGCGGCCCCGGGCGGTGCGGCCCCCATGCCGGCGCCTTCGCCGCCGCCGGCGGTGCCGGAAAGCCGCGCCGTGGCGTCCACCGCCGTGCCGGTGATCTGCGCGATCACCTGCTCCACCGGGCCGCCGGGCGCGAATTGCACCACCACGAAATTGATCACCATGATGCCCAGCAGCGTCGGGATCATCAGCAGCAGGCGGCGGAAGATATAAGCACTCATGCAGGGCGGCGGCGCGGCTGTCGGTGAATCATCGGCGGGCACCGTAACACAAAAACGCCGCGCGGGATAAAGCCATATCACGCATGTGTGTTCAACGCCTGTTCCAGATCGGCGTCCCAATAGGGCGCCGGCGCGTAGAGCGCGCGCAAATGCTCGATGAAGCGCAGCACGCCGGCGGGCAGGTAATTGCTGGCGGGATGCACGGCGAAGATGCTCACATCGGCGGCGCCGGGATGTTCGGGCAGCACCACGCGCAGCCGGCCGGCGCGCAGATCGGGGCCGATATCCCAGGTGGAGCGCAGCGCGATGCCCATGCCGGTGAGCAGCAATTCACGCACCACTTCGCTGGAATTGGTGCGCAGGATGCTGGCGCCGGGAATGCTCACCGGGCCATGTCTGCCTTGCAGGCGCCAGGGCAATTGCCCATCGGCGGCCAGCAGGCGATGGCGCGCCAGATCCTTCAGCCGCAGCGGCGTGCCATGTTCGGCTAGATAGGCCGGGCTGGCGCAGAGAAAGCGCCGGTTGGGGGCCAGGCGATGCGCGGCGAGGCCGGGATCCACATTGGCCGCCACCCGCACCGCCACATCCACGCGCTCGGCCACCAGATCGGTATAGGCGTCCGACAGGTCGAGTTCCACTTGCAAACGCGGCCAGCGATCCAGGAACGGCTTCAGATGCGGCGCCACATGCAGCCGGCCGAACGAGGTGGGCGCGGAAATGCGCAGCCGGCCGCTGGGATCGCCGGCGATGCCGGATACCAGATTCTCCGCCTCCTGCGCGGCGGCCAGGATTTGCGCCACGCGCTCGTAAAAACGCTGGCCGGCCTCGGTGGTGGATAATTTGCGCGTGGTCCGGTGCAGCAGCTTGGCGCCCAGCCGTTCCTCCAGCCGGGCGATGCGCTTGGACACCATGGCCGGCGACAGGCCGAGCGCGCGCCCGGCGGCGGCCAGGCTGCCGGTCTCGATCACCCGGGCGTAAAGCTGGTATTCGGCATCCATGTATTCATTCCTGTGCAGAACGACTGTATTAAATTATTGCCGTCTTTTGCAATAATGACGGACGGGCTATGCTGCCGGCCATCTTCCAGCAGGGGTGCCAGCATATGACCGATATCCAAGACCGTTCCGGCCTCAAGGTGGCCGGCATTCTCGCCCGCTTCATCGAGGAGAAGGCGCTGCCCGGCACCGGCTTGCAGCCTGCCGCTTTCTGGGCCGGCGTGGCGGATATCTTCGCCAGGTTCACGCCGGAGAACCGCGCCCTGCTGGCCAGGCGCGACGATCTGCAAGCCCGCATCGACGCCTGGCACAAGGCGCGCAAGGGCCAGCCGCATGATGCCGCCGCCTACGAGGCCTTTCTGCGCGAGATCGGCTATCTGGTGCCCGAGCCCAAGCCGTTCCGGATCGCGACGAAGAATGTCGATCCTGAAATCGCCACCATGGCCGGGCCGCAATTGGTGGTGCCGGTGTTGAATGCGCGTTTCCTGCTCAATGCCGCCAATGCGCGCTGGGGCAGCCTTTACGATGCCTATTACGGCACCGATGCGATTCCGCAGGAGCCCGGTACTAAGCCTGGCTACGATCCGGCGCGCGGCGCCAAGGTGATTGCCAAGGCCAAGGCGTTTCTCGATCAGGCCGTGCCGCTGCAAATCGGCAGCCATGCCGATGCGGCGGGCTGGTCGGTGCAGGGCGGCAAGCTGCTGCCGGCCTTGCGCGACCCGGATGCCTTCGTCGGCTATCGCGGCGATGCCGCTTCGCCCAGCGCGATATTGCTGCGCCATAACGGCCTGCATATCGAATTGCAGATCGACCGCGTGCATCCCATCGGCAAGGGCGATCCGGCCGGCCTGGCCGATGTGCTGCTGGAAGCCGCGCTCACCACCATCGTCGATCTTGAGGATTCGGTCGCCGCCGTGGATGCGGAAGATAAAGTCGAGGCCTATGCCAATTGGCTGGGCCTGATGAAGGGCGATCTGGAAGCCAGTTTCGAGAAGGGCGGCCGCACGCTCACCCGCGCGCTGGAAGCCGACAGGGCTTACACCGCGCCCGATGGCGGCAGTTTGAGCCTGCCGGGCCGTTCGCTGCTTTTCGTGCGCAATGTCGGCCATCTGATGACCAATCCGGCGATTCATCTGCCCGATGGCAGCGAGGCTTTCGAAGGCATTTTGGATGGCATCGTCACCAGCCTGATCGCCATGCATGATCTCAAGCGCCAGGGCCGCTTCACCAATAGCCGCGCCGGCTCGGTCTATATCGTGAAGCCGAAGATGCATGGCCCCGAGGAAGCCGCTTTCGCCAACCGTTTGTTCGATGCCATCGAGGATCTGCTGGGTCTGGCGCGCCATAGCGTGAAGGTGGGCGTGATGGACGAGGAGCGCCGTACGTCGGCCAATCTGGCGGCTTGCATCGAGGCGGTGCGGAACCGCATCGTGTTCATCAATACCGGCTTTCTGGATCGCACCGGCGACGAAATGCATACCTCCATGCAGGCCGGTCCGATGGTGCGCAAGGCCGAGATGAAGGCCAGCAGTTGGATCAATGCCTACGAACCGCGCAATGTCGCCATCGGCATCGCTTGCGGCCTGTCGGGCAAGGCGCAGATCGGCAAGGGCATGTGGGCGGCGCCCGACCGCATGGCAGATATGCTGGAGCAGAAGATCGGCCATCCGCGCACCGGCGCCAACACCGCCTGGGTGCCCAGCCCCACGGCGGCCACTTTGCATGCCACGCATTACCATGCGGTGGATGTGTTCCAGCGCCGTGAAGACGTGGCGCGCGAAGGCGTGCCGCCGCTTTCGGCTTTGCTCACCCTGCCGCTGGCTGTGGGCCGCAATTATTCCGAACAGGATGTGCGCGACGAATTGGACAATAACGCGCAAGGCATTCTCGGCTATGTGGTGCGCTGGGTGGATCAGGGCATCGGCTGTTCCAAGGTGCCGGATATCCACGATATCGGCCTGATGGAAGACCGCGCCACCTTGCGCATCTCATCGCAGCATATGGCCAACTGGCTGCTGCATGGCATCTGCACGGCCGAGCAGGCGGAAGAAGCCTTCCGCCGCATGGCCGCCAAGGTGGATGCGCAGAATGCCGGCGATCCGCTCTACAAGCCGATGGCGAGCAACCCGCAAGCCTCGCTGGCTTTCCAGGCGGCGCGCGCCTTGGTGTTCGAAGGGCTGACGCAGCCGAACGGCTATACCGAGCCTTTGCTGCATGCCTTCCGGCAGAAGGTGAAGGCGCTCTAGGCGTAAAGCGCGCGGAAATTCCGCGCCGCGCGCGGCAGGCTGAATTCGGCTTCGATCCTGTCGCGCGCGGCTTGGCGCAGAGCCGCCATTTGCTGCGGCGGCAGGGCCAGCAGGTCGCGCACGGCATCGGCCAGCGCCGTCGCATCATGCGGCGGCGTGACGCGGCCGGTTTCGCCGATGATCAATTTCGCATCGCCCACATCGGTGGCCGCCACCGGCAGGCCGCAAGCCATCGCTTCGCCGATGGCGTTGGAAAAGCCTTCGCCGAAAGCCGAGGATGACACCAGCAGATCGGCGGCGGCCAGCAAAGCCGGCGCGTCGTCGCGCCTGCCTAAGCGGAACAGGCGCGGATGCTCGGGCAGATTTTCGGTACCGATGCCGGCGGCGAAGGCGCGCACATCGGGCAGTCGATCCAACATGCGCAGGAAGGTCGGGTAATCCTTCATCGCATCGTTGCGCGCCAGAATGCCGATCAGCGGCGCGGCATCGTCGACGCCGAGTTCGGCGCGGATGCGCTTGCGCGCTTCGGCATCGGGTTTGAAACGCTCCAGCTCGATGCCGTTGGGCACCAAAGCCCAGCGCTTGGGATGATAGCCCAGCGCCGCATGCGCCGTTTGGCCGGCGGCGGAATTCACGCTCACGATATCGGGCCGGTCGGAAAGTTTTGCCGCCAGCTTCACGGCGGCGCGCAGCCAGGGGCGATAGAGATCGAGCCGCATATCCGAGCAGCGCACGCCCCAGATCAGCTTGGTTTCATTGCGCCGGCCGGAAAGTTGCAGGGCGGCCAATGCCGCCAGATCGGCGTAATACATCCAGCTTTGCACGACATCGGGTTTTTCGCGGCGGATAATGGCGGCCAGTTGCAAAATGGCGACCGGCCCAAGCCGCAGATCGAGTTCGCGCACATGCACGCCGCCCTGGCGCAGCCGGTCGGCATTGCTGCCGCCGGGCAGCAGGCTGATTACGCTTTGCTGCAAATCGGGCTGACGCAGCAGCAGCAGGCGGGTCAGCATCGCCTCGGCTCCGCCGCTGGCAAGCCCGTTGATTACGTGAAGCACGCGCGTCATGCCAGCAGCGTCTCCCAGCCATCCAGCACACGGTCGAGTTCGTATTGCCAGGGCAACAGGCTGGGGCGCATGCCGCCGTTTTCGGAAAGCGGCAGCGGCTGCAAAGCGGCGAGCGCCGCGCTGTATTCGGCATCGAAGCGCGCCAAGGTTACGGTGCCGCGCGGAGCGGCGGCGGCCAGTTCCGCCAGCCCGCCGGCTTCCGGCGTGCCCAGCACCGGCGTGCCCACCGCCAGGGCTTCCAGCGCCACATTCGGCATGCCTTCCCAGCGCGAGGGCAGCAGCAACGCATCGGCCCCGGCGATCCATCCGGCGGCATCGGGCTGGAAACCCTCGAAATGCACGCGGTTCATCAGGCCGAGCTGCTGCGCCTGTTGAATCAGCGCGGCCTGCATCGGGCCTTCGCCCAGGATGCTGAGTTCGGCATCCGCCGGCAGGGCATGCAGCAGCGGCAGCAGGCGGTCGAAGCCTTTCTGATGGGTGAGGCGGCCCACCGCCGCCAGACGCAGGCCCGCGCCCGGCAGGCGCTGCGGCGTGTGGCGGCGCAGGGCCAGGCTATCCACCGGATTGGGCAGCAGGGTCAGCTTTTCGCGCTTCAGTCCAAGCTGGAAATGGAATTCATCCGCCATGCGTTCGGAGGTGACGATCAGCTTTTCCGCCAGCGGATAGAGCAGGCGATACAGCAGGCGCAGGCTGAAGGCATTCAGCAGCAGGCCTTGCTGCGCGGCGAAGCTCAGCGAGGGCAGGTTGGCTTCGCGGAAATACAGTTTCGTGCCCGCCGGCAGGAAGGGCTTGATCGCCGCCAGGCCCAGATTGATATGCCCGAAAGTGGAAACCACCCGGCTCGGCCCCAAGCGGCGCAGCACGCCGCCGATGCCGGTCAGCGCCGCGCGCAGGCGCGGGGTTTTCAGATCGAAGCGCGGGATCGCCGGATGCGCCAGACTGCTGAGCGGCCCCTTGGCCTCCAGCAGGATCAGCCCCACGCGATGGCCGCGCCGATGCAGCCCATGGGCGACGGTGAGCGCCACGCGCTCGGCGCCGCCGCCGGCATAAGACGGCAGCACGAACAGGATCGGGGTGGGCTCGGAGGCGGCCATGCAGCGATGGATACAGGAGCTAGAGCGGCCAGACCAGAGGGATCAGCAGCATGCTGGCGACGAACATCACGATTTCCAGCGGCAGGCCCAGGCGCCAGTAATCGCTGAAGCGATAGCCGCCCGGCCCCATCACCAGCAAGTTATTCTGGTGGCCGATGGGCGTGAGGAAAGCGCAGGAGGCGCCGATCGCCACCGCCATCAGAAAGGCATCGGGATTGGCGTCCAGGCGCTTCGCCAGATCAATGCTCAGCGGGGCCATCAGCAAGGCGGTGGCGGCATTGTTCACGATATCGGAAACGAACATGGTGATCGCCAGGATCAGCGCCAGCAGCCAGAACACGCTGAGGTCGCCGGCCAGGCCGGCCAGCAGATCGGCGATCAAGCGCGTGGCGCCGGTGCTTTCGAAAGCATCGCCCACCGGCATCATCGCGCCGAGCAATACCAGCACCGAGGCATCCACGGAATCATAGGCTTCGCGCGGGCTGATCCGGCCGGTGGCCATCAACAGCACGGCTGCCGCTGTAAGGCAGAGCGCCGCCGAGGCATAGCCCGCCGCCAGCGCCGCGAAGGCCGCCAGGATCATGCCGATGGTGAGCAGGCCGCCGGGGCGCGGCTTCAGATTCAGATCGCGCGGCGCCAGCGGCAGCAGGCCCAGGCGCTGGATGGCATCGTCCACCCGTTCGGCCTCGCCTTGCAGCAGCAGCACGTCGCCGCCGGCGAAGCGCCAGTTCTTCAGGCCGCGGAATTGCCCGGCGCCTTCGCGCGCCACGCCCAGCAGATTCACCTGATGGCGCTGGCGCAGGCGCAGATCGGCGGGGCTTTCGCCGATGATCGCGGTATGCGGCCGCACCACCGCCTCGGCTACGCGCAGATTGCCGGCGCGCACATCGTCCATCGCGGCTTTGGGTTTCAGCAGGGTGAGGCCGAGCGGCTTCAGCGCTTCGGCCAGATCGTCGGGCGCGGCTTCGATCAGCAAAGTGTCGGCCGGGCGCATCACGGTCCAGCGCGCCGCGCTGGGAATGCTGACATCGCCGCGCAGCAGGCCCAGCAATTCCGCGTCGGCCTCATCCATCGCCGCCACGGCATCGCCCAGCGGCTTGCCCACCAGCGGCGAATCCTCGCCGATGCGGGCTTCCAGCAGATAATCCTGCACGCCGCCATGCTGGCTGGCCACCGGCGCGCGCTGCGGCACCAAGCGCCAGCCGCCCAACACGATGAACAGCAAACCGATCAAGGCCACGCCGCCGCCCACCGGGGCGAAATCCAGCATGCCGAAGCCTTGGCCCAATTGCTGGGCGCGGATGCCGGAAACGATGATGTTGGGCGGCGTGCCGATCAGCGTGATCACCCCGCCCAGCAGCGTGGCATAGCTGAGCGGCATCAAGGCGAGGCTGGGGGATTTGCCGGCCTGGGCGCAGACCGCCAGCGCCACCGGCATGAACAGCGCCAATGCGGCCACGTTGTTCATCACCGAGGAAGCCAGCGCGGCCGGCAGGCAGAGCGCCAGCAGAATGGCGATGGGCGATTTCATGCCGCCGACCAGCCGCGCGGCCAGATCGTCCAGCAGCCCGGTCTTGGCCACGGCGCGGCTGATGATGAGGGCGGCGGCCACGGTGACCACCGCCGGATGGCCGAAGCCGAGGAAAGCCTTCTCCATCGGCACCAGGCCCAGGAATATCGCCGCCAGCAGAACCAGCAGCGCGACAAGGTCATGCCGCCAGCGCCCCCAGGCGAAAAGCGCCAGGGCAACGGCGAGCAGAATCAGCATGGCGGTTTGTTCGAAACTCATGGCAGGAAAATACAAGAGTAAAGTGGGGGAATGTAAGGCGCGGCTTGCTGCGGCGCACAGGTTTTGGGCTGCTCAATAAGGCGTCAGATTTCCGTGGCGTACCGCCAAAACTGCGACTAAAGTCGAATGACAAGAGATGGAGTCGCGCCATCGTGGCGCGGCGGGGGAACAAAAACATGCTCGACCAATATTTCAAAATAACGGAGAGCGGCTCCACGGTGAAAACCGAGCTGCTGGCCGGCCTCACCACCTTCCTCACCATGGCTTACATCATTTTCGTCAACCCGATGATCCTGAAGGATGCAGGCATCGACCACGGCGCCGCCTTCGTGGCCACCTGCATCGCCGCCGCCATCGGCACCGCGATCATGGGCCTGTATGCCAATTATCCGGTGGCGCTGGCCCCGGGCATGGGCCTGAATGCGTATTTCACCTATGGCGTGGTGCTGGGCATGGGCCATAGCTGGCAGGTCGCTCTGGGCGCGGTGTTCCTGTCGGGCGTGCTGTTCATCATCATCTCGATCCTGCCGATCCGCGAAGCCATCATCAACGCGATTCCGCAATCGCAAAAACTCGCCATCGGCGCAGGCATCGGCCTGTTCCTCGGCCTGATCGGCCTGAAGAATGGCGGCCTGGTGGTGGATCATCCGGCCACCCTGGTGGCCTTGGGCAAGATCGGTTCGGCCAGCGTGCTGCTGGCGATCGCCGGCTTCCTGCTGATCGCCGTGCTGGATCATCGCAAGATACCGGGCGCGATCATGATCTCGATCCTGGTGATCGCCGTGCTGGGAATTGCGCTCGGCCTGTCGCCGTTCAACGGCATTGCCTCGGCCCCGCCCAGCCTGGCGCCCACTTTCCTGAAGATGGATATCGCCGGAGCTTTCTCGCTCGGTTTGGTGGCTATCGTATTCGCCTTCCTGTTCGTCGATCTGTTCGATACCGCCGGCACTTTGGTGGCGGTGTCGCAGCGCGCCAATCTGGTCGGTCCCGATGGCAAGCTGAAGCGGCTGGGCAAGGCGCTGATGGCCGATGCCGTGGCCACGGTTGCCGGCGCCGGTCTGGGCACATCCACCACCACCAGCTATATCGAAAGCGCGGCCGGCATCCGCGTGGGCGGGCGTACCGGATTGACCGCCACGGTGGTGGCGATCCTGTTCCTGCTCAGCATTTTCCTGGCGCCGCTGGCCACCTCGATTCCGGCCTATGCCACCGCGCCGGCGCTGGTCTTCGTCGCCTGCGTGATGACATCCAGCCTGGCCAAGATTGATTGGGAGGATGTGACCGAATACGCGCCGGCCGTGGTGACGGCGGTGATGATGCCGTTCACCTTCTCTATCGCCACCGGCATCGGGCTCGGTTTCATCGCCTATGTGTTCTTGAAGGCGCTGTCGGGCAAGATCTCGGATATCAATCCGGTGATGGCGATC
>JAYSEE010000003.1:0-24765 GCA_041914045.1 Ferrovibrio sp.
CAGGCCTACGAATTCACCAGCGGCGAGGTGGTTTCGAACATCTACAACAAGCTGATCGAATACAATCCGGCGCAGATCGAAACCGTTATGCCGGGCCTAGCCGAAAGCTGGAAGATTTCCGACGACGGCAAGACCATCACTTTCAAGCTGAAAAGCGGCGTTAAATTCGCCTCCGGCAACGCGGTGCGTCCGGAAGACGTGGTGTTCTCGCTGCGCCGCGTGATCGTGTTGAAGAAGGCGCCGGCCTTCATTCTGGCGCAGTTCGGCTGGAATGCCGACAACATCGACCAGATGGTGAAGAAAGTATCCGACAGCGAAGTTTCGGTCACGATCGCCGAGAATTTCGCGCCCTCCTTCGTGCTGAACGCGCTGGCGGCCCGCCCCGGCTCGATCGTCGACGAAAAGGAAGCGATGAAGAACGCCAAGGACAACGACCTCGGCAATGCCTGGCTGTCGCGCAATTCGGCCGGCTCCGGCCCCTTCGCACTGCGCGTCTGGCGCCCCGGCGAGTCGCTGGTTCTGGACGCCAACAAAAATTACGCCGGCGGCGCGCCGAAGATGTCTCAAATCGTCTTCAATCACGTGGCTGAAGCCTCCACCCAGCGTTTGATGGTGGAATCCGGCGATGCCGATATCGCCCGCAACCTGGGCCCGGATCAGATTGCCGCCGTGAAGGACAAGGCCGGCATCAAGGTAGAGACCTACCCGCAGGCCGCCTTGCATTTCTTCAGCTTCAATCTGAAGCACGAGAAACTGCAAAACCCCGCCCTGTGGGAAGCGATGCGGTACCTGATCGACTATGACGGCATCGCCAACACGCTGCTGCGCGGTCAGATGAAGGTGCATCAGACCTTCTGGCCCTCCGGCTTCCCCGGCTCGGTGGAAGACAAGCCCTATAAGTTGGATGTCGCCAAGGCCAAGGACATCCTGGCCAAGGCCAACATCCAGAACCTGTCCGTCGATATGGACATGATCTCCTCGGCGCCGTTCACCGATATCGCTCAGTCGATGCAGGCGACCATGGCCCAGGCCGGCATCAAGGTGAATTTGCAGCCCGGCACCTCGGCGCAGGTGATCACCAAATACCGCGCCCGCCAGCATGAAATGATGCTGCTCTATTGGGGTCCGGATTTCATGGATCCGCATTCCAACGCGAAAGCCTTCGCCTACAATATCGACAACAGCGACGGCACCCCGCAAAGCACCACGACCTGGCGCAATGCCTGGCTGATCCCGGAACTCTCGGCCCGCACCCGCGCCGCCTTGGTGGAGCGCGATCCGGCCAAGCGCCTGGATATGTACCGCGCCCTGCAGCGCGATGTGCTGAAATCGTCGCCCTGGGTGATGACCTTCCAGGCCCAGGCACAGGTGGCGCTGCGCAGCGAGGTGAAGGGCTTCATCCATGGCCCGACCAACGACCTCGTGCTCTACCGCAATGTAAGCAAGTAAGCGGAGCGGCATTCCGCCCATGAAGAGGAGTGCTTCCGGAATATTGGCGTTCCTGCGCGGCGTGGCGACCTTGCTCGTCACGCTCGCAGGCCTCCTCTTCGCCACTTTCATCATCGGCCGCGTTATGCCGATAGACCCGGTGATCGCGGTGGTGGGCGATAAGGCCTCGCAAGAGACCTACGCCCGCGCCCGCGCCGATATGGGGCTCGACAAGCCGATCTGGGTGCAGTTCGGCCTTTATATCGACGGCATCGCCCGCGGCGATCTCGGCCAGTCTTCCTCCAGCGGCCAGCCGGTGAGCGAAGATATCGCCCGCGCCTTCCCGGCCACGCTGGAACTCTCTGTTCTCGCCATAATCATCGGCATCAGCATTGGCCTGCCGCTCGGCGTTTATGCCGCGCATCGCCGCAACACATGGTTCGATCATGCCGCGCGCGTGCTGTCGCTGTTCGGCTATTCCACGCCGGTCTTCTGGCTCGGCTTGATCGCGCTGCTGATCTTCTACGCCCAGCTCGGCTGGACCGGCGGGCCGGGCCGCATCGGCACCGCCTATCGCTATACCGTGCAGGACTGGAGCGGCCTGATGCTGCTCGACACCCTGCTCAGCGGCAGCTGGAATGCCTTCCGCAGCGCCTTTTCTCACATCATCCTGCCGGCGCTGCTGCTCGGGTATTTTTCGCTGGCCTATATCGCGCGCATGACGCGCAATTTCATGATCGAGGAACTGAACAAGGAATACATCACCATGGCGCGCATCAAGGGCGCGTCGGAAACCCGCGTATTGTGGCGGCATGCCTTTCCCAATGCGCTGGTGCCGGTGGTGACCGTGATCGCGCTGTCCTTCGGCCATCTGCTGGAAGGCGCGGTGCTGACCGAAACCGTTTTCGCCTGGCCGGGCCTCGGCCTCTATATCACCAAGAGCCTGTTCTCCGCCGACATGCCGGCCGTGCTGGGCGGCACGCTCGTGGTGGGCATCTGCTTCGTGCTGCTGAACAAGCTGACCGACGTGATCTATCCCTTGCTCGATCCCAGGACCCGCAGCCGATGAGCGCCGCGCCTTCCTCCATGGCGGCGCCTGCGTCGCGCCGCGAAGCCCGGTTGATCCAACTCCGCATCGGCCTGCGGCGCGTGCTGCGCAATCCCTCCACGCTGGTCGGCGGCCTACTGGTGATGACATTGCTTATCATGGCGCTGATTGCGCCGCTGATCGCTACGCATGATCCAATGGCCCAGGTGCTGACCGACCGGTTGCAGCCGCCGAGCGCGGCGCATTGGCTCGGCACCGACCAACTCGGGCGCGACATCTACAGCCGGCTGGTTTATGGCGCGCAGCCCACTTTGCTGATCGTCATTCTGGTGATCGCCTTTTCGGCCCCCTTGGGCCTGATCATCGGCATGGTCGCGGGCTATATGGGCGGTTGGGTGGAGACGCTGCTCATGCGCCTGACCGACATCTTCATGGCCTTCCCGCGCCTGATCCTCGCCCTTGCCCTGGTTTCGGTGCTTAAACCCGGCCTCACCAATGCAGTGATCGCCATCGCCATCACCGCCTGGCCATCCTATGCCCGCCTCGCCCGCGCCGAAACGCTGGCCCTGCGCAATGCCGAATTCGTCGAAGCCGCGCGCGGCCTGGGACAATCCGGCCATCGCATCGTGACCGGCCAGATTCTGCCGCTCTGTCTATCATCGGCGGCCATTCGCGCCACTCTCGACATGGCCGGCATCATCCTCACCGCCGCGGGCCTCGGCTTCCTCGGTCTCGGCGCGCAACCGCCGATGGCCGAATGGGGGGCCATGATCGGCACCGGCCGCGACCATGTCTTCGATGCCTGGTGGGTGGCCGCCGCGCCCGGCGTGGCGATTCTGCTGGTCAGCCTGGGCTTCAATCTGCTTGGCGATGGTCTGCGCGATATTTTGGACCCGAAACACCATGATTGAAGCCCCGCTGCTGAGCATCGACGGCCTGACCGTTGCCTTCCCGACCCAGGACGGACCGGTTTCGGTGGTGCGCGATTTCTCGCTCGATATCCGGCGCGAGAAAGTCGGCATCGTGGGCGAGAGCGGCTCGGGCAAGTCCATGACCGCTCGCGCGATCCTCGGCCTGATCCCGAAACCCGGCATCATTTCGGCCAAAAGCATGTGCCTGCATGGGCATGACATGCTGTCGCTCGACCAGGCCGGCTGGCGCCGGCTACGCGGCAAGCGGATCGGCATGATTCTGCAGGATCCGAAATTCTCGCTCAATCCGGTGATGCGGATCGGCGAGCAGATTACCGAAACCCTGCGACTGCATGAAAAAATCAGCCGCGCCGATCAACGCGCCCGTGCTTTGGCCATCCTTGCCGCCGTAGGCATCGAAGACCCTGAACGCGTTTATGCCGCTTATCCGCATGAATTGTCGGGCGGCATGGGGCAACGGGCGATGATAGCGGCCATGCTGGTTTCCAGCCCCGACCTGATCATCGCCGACGAACCGACCAGCGCGCTGGACGTATTGGTGCGCGAACAGGTGCTGAAATTGCTGGACGATCTCGTCACCCGGCGCGGCATCGGCCTGATCCTGATCAGCCACGATCTGCCTATGGTGGCGCGTTTTTGCGACCGCATCCTGGTCATGTATCGCGGCCGGGTGGTGGAAAGCCTGGATGCCAAGCATCTCGATCGCGCCAAGCATCCCTACACGCGCGGCCTGATCGCCTGCCTGCCCTCGCCGGCCCTGCGCGGCCAGCCTTTGCCCAGCCTCAGCCGCGATCCGGCCTGGGAGGTCGCATGAACGCCGCCGCGATCGCCATCAGCGGGGTCGATGTCTATCACGGCCATGGCAAGCAGCGCTTCCACGCGGTGCGCCAGGCCGAATTGACCGTGGCGCCGCGCGAAACCTTCGGCCTGGTCGGCGGTTCCGGTTCCGGCAAGTCGACGCTGCTGCGCGTATTGGCCGGCCTGTCGTCGAATTGGACCGGCGCCATTACATTGGCCGGCCAGATTCTGCCGGCCGGCGAGCGGCCGCCGCGCAGCTACCATCGCCATGTGCAGATGGTGTTTCAAGACCCCTATGCCTCGCTCAACCCCCGCCACACCGTGGACCGCATTCTGGCCGAGGGGCTTGAACTGCATGGCTTCGCCGATGCCGAGCAGCGCATCCGCCATCTGCTGGATCAAGTCGGTCTCGGGCCGCGTTTCCGTTTTCGCTATCCGCATGAATTGTCGGGCGGGCAGCGTCAACGCGTCGCCATCGCCCGCGCCATCGCATTGGAACCCGAGGTGTTGCTGCTGGACGAGCCCACCAGCGCATTGGATGCCTCGGTGCAAGCGGAAATTCTCAACCTGCTGATGGCGATCCGGCGCGAACGGCCGGTCACCTGCGTTTTCGTGAGCCACGATCTCGCCGTGATCGCGCATCTATGCGACCGCGTTGCCGTTATGCAGCAAGGCGTTATCGTCGAGCGGCTGCGCGCGGACGATCTGGTCGCCCGCCATGTGCAGCATCCCTACACTCGTCAGCTATTGGCCGCCTCCGAAGGCCTGCCGCAGGACATTCGCGAATAAAGCCATGCCCAGTCAATTCCTGTCCTTCGTGCCGAAGATCAATCCGCAAGCCGGAAATATCGGTGGCCGAAAAATGGAAGATTATCGCCGTCTGGCCGCATTCAACAATCCCGCATTACCGGATGAGCAGCGGCGGCAGCCGCACCATCACCGTGGGCCAGCCGACGCCGAAGGTGCGCGACATGGCAAGCCGGCCGGGTTTCGGTGAAGGGACAAGCCATAGCGTTGGTTCCCATCGATTTAGCTCTGGTGGAGCCCCCGGGCAATCTAATCGGGGTATTCCACACGAATTTCCAGCAATCTATCCAGTGCGCCCAGAAATATTGCAACGATTTCTGGATCGAAATGCCGCCCCGATTGCTCACTCAAATATGCGGTCGTCTTTTCGATTGGCCATGCCTCCTTGTAAGGCCGCTGCGAAAGCAAGGCATCGAACACATCGGCAATAGCCACGATACGCCCCTCGACGGGAATCGCCTCGCCCGCCAAGTTGTTGGGATATCCGCTGCCATCCCATTTCTCATGGTGACTCAATGCGATACGCGCCGCCATCTGCATTAGTCCGCCGCCCTGCTTGCCGATGATCGCCGCTCCGCGTTCGGGATGCCGCCGCATCACCGTCCATTCCGCCTCGTCCAAAGGGCCGGGCTTCAGCAATATGCAATCCGGGATCCCGATCTTGCCGATATCATGCATGGGCGCGGCATTGGCGATGGCGCAGCAGGCCGCAGCGTTCCACCCTATACGCTCGGCGAGCACATTGGCGAAACGCCCCATACGCCGCACATGAGCGCCGGTCTCGTTATCCTTAAACTCGCCAGCTACGCCCAATCGATCCAGCACCGCCGCTTGATCAACCAAGGCAATATGCGTGGCCACCCGTGCACGCACCACGGCAGCAGAGATCGGCTTGGTCACATAATCCACCGCCCCGACGGCCAGGCCCTTTTCCTCGTCGCCGACTTCGCTCAGCGCCGTTACGAAAATCACCGGGATATGGCGCAGTTCGGCATCGGCTTTCAGCCTTCTGCACACTTCATATCCATCCATGCCCGGCATCATCACGTCCAGCAATATCAAATCCGGCTTGTGCTTTTGCGCCGCCGCCAATGCCTGCGGGCCATTCTTCGCAAAGGCCAAAGTGTAGATATCGGAAAGGATGCTGCGCATCACTTCCAGATTGCCCGGTTGATCGTCGACAACCAGAACCTTCCACATCTTATATATAGTGTTCATGGCACGACCTCGCGTTCCTGCTTATCCGCAACAGCGGAAGCCTGGCGGAATTCCTCGATCACACCGCGCGCCTGATCGAATTCATAATCCTCCAGGCATCTCCGCAATCGCAAAATCATATTTTCCGGCAATACCCCCGCATGTTGCGTCAGTGCTTGCTCTACGGCATCGGGATCGTCTCGGTTTAAGGTTCCTGAAAGGGAATCCAATATCTTTGCATCAACTGCTATCGGCAAGACGGCGGCTTCAGCGCTTTCGATGCCGCTTTCTGTCTCCATATGCAGCGTAATTTCAGCGATTTGCGCAGCAGCGCGCGCAGATGCATTTTCAAGGACGCCAATCCGAGCAAGCGCCTCCTGGCTTTTTCGCGCCTTTATCAAACCATCGACCTCGGCGGCGATGGCGGCCGCCTCAACGAGCGACAGAGTGCTGGCTATGCCTTTGAATGCGTGAGAAAGTTGATATGCCGCATCCCAATCCTGCTGCAGCACCAGCGCCCGCATCTCGGAGGGCGCATCGCCGTACTTGCTCGAGAACCGGGATAGGGCGTTCATATACAAAGCCGTGCCGCCCCAGCGATTACAACCCTCGTCTAAATCGACAATCGCGATATCAGCCCTGCCGGCAGAAGGCGGCAACTCGACGGCATCATGCGCAGGCGGCAAGACGAAATTCCTATGTCCGCGCCCTGTCGGCACCTGTTTTTCCATGATCGCAAGCAATTCATGAAAATCGATCGGCTTGCCGATAAATCCCGTCATGCCCGCCTGCATGCATATGGCGCGTTCGGAAGCCATCACGCTGGCGGTGAGCGCGACGATCGGCACTTGATATTTCGCCTCTCGTTGAACGCGGCGAATTTCGCGCGTTGCGTCCAACCCGTTCATCTCGGGCATGTGAACATCCATGAGTATGATGTCGTAATCATTGGCCGCCGACAACTGAACCGCCTGCAAGCCGGAACGCGCAATATCGACCGCATGGCCCTGCCCCTTCAAGCGCGCCAGGCCCAATTCGATATTCTCCTCGATATCATCGGCGAGCAGCACTCGGAAGCGGCGCTGCGAGCGAGCCGTCTCATTCTCGACATCATCAGCCCCCGAACATTCGGCATCATCTGGCAGCGGTTCGAGAGGCATGGAAACAAAGAATGTCGATCCCTTATCGATCACGCTTTCGACGCCAATGCTGCCGCCCATCGCCTCTACGATCTGTTTGCAGATAGAAACCCCCAGGCCCGTTCCACCGAAACGCCGGGTGGTGGAATTATCGGCCTGCACGAAAGGCGAAAAGATGCGCTGCATCTGCTCTGGGGTCATCCCTATGCCGGTATCGGCAACTTTTATAACGACGCCGGGATAGCCTTCGGCCGCACCAACCGAGATGCTGATCTGCCCAACATCGGTGAATTTAATGGCATTGCCGAGCAGATTGGTAACGACTTGACGAATCCGAATCGGGTCGCCAACGAAGCAAAGGCCGGCATCAGCGGCATAATCGACGCGGATATCCAGTTTCTTTTCGATCGCCTTCACCGCCAGCATCTCGACTGCGCTATCGATCAACGAATGAAGATTGAACGGCAACCGCTCAAATTCGATCTTCCCGCTTTGCAATTTAGAAAGATCGAGAATGTCGTTGATCAACACCAACAGAGATTTCGCGGCCTTGTGTGCCGTAGTTAGCTGTCGGCGAAGGCCGGGCGTCAATTCATTCTCGAGCGCAAGCCCCAAGAAACCTAGAACCGAATTCATCGGAGTTCGGATTTCGTGGCTCATATTGGACAGGAACTGCCCTTTTGCCTCGTTCGCTGCCTTGGCCTCCTTCAAGGCCGACGCAAGTTGCTGGTTCGCCTCCTGCAGCTTAAGGCCTGCGTTCTTTATGGCGGAAACATCCGTGATCAGGACAAATACGCCCTGCACCACCCCATGCTTGATGTCTGGGAGATAATGCACCTGGCAGTATACGTCCGCACCGTCGGCAGTCTTCAGCTTCGTCTCGTAATATTGTGCTTCGCCTCGATGCGAGGCATCAACCCGCGGCTTTATCCGTTCATAGCTGCGCGCATCCAGCACTTCATCTAGGCGTTTTCCGATCAATTCCTTCTGCGTCCTGCCGATCCAATGGATATAAGCGGGGTTGGCGAATTGGCAGCGCCCATCGCTGCCCCAATAACTCACCATGCTCGGCAGTTTATCGGTCACCGTGGTGAGTAGGTTCTTCTGTTCTTCCAGCCGCTCATGAGCCTTCTTGATATCCTACGTTTTTTGAGCGACCAATTCCTCGAGATTCTGCCGATGCCTCTTCAGTTCTTCCGCTGCGTTCATTGCATCGGTTACATCCCGCGCGACCTTCGAAGCGCCGATGACTTTGCCATTCTCGTCGTGTATTGGCGAAATGGTCGCCGACACGTCGATCAGCACTCCATCTTTACGTACGCGTTTGGTTATGAAGTGCTTTACGCATTCGCCGCGAGCAATTCGCGATAGAATCACCTTCTCTTCATCCAGTCGATCCTGCGGAAATACCGTCAGCATGGGCTTTCCGATCATTTCGGCCTCGCTATAGCCAAAGACCTTTTCGGCGCCGACATTCCAACTCGTAATGGTCCCCTCAAGGGTTTTAGAGATTATGGCGTCATCCGACGAAGACACGATAGCCGCTAAAGTAGCCAGGCTTTTTCGGTCTTCCTCGAGAGCTGCAATTCTCTGCTGCTGTACAAAGGCAATCGCATCAGCGCGCGCTTTTTGTTCGAGGGCTTCGACGCTCTTGCGCGACCAAATTGTAATACGATGGGTAAAACCCAAAATCGTCAACAACAACAAAACAATGACGACGCCTGCAACACGCCATGGCTTCAGCCACATTTCCTGCAGAAAAGGCCCCGTACGATGCAGTGCAACGATCCAATTCGGCTCGCTATTCTCATCGGCATGCAAGAAACCCAGCTTCGCCTGATCTAAATGGACCCAACTCCATAAGCCGGATTCATCTTGAAACTGCCCATCGGAATTTTGACCAATCTCGCTCCAGGCCGCCGGATAGGTTCTTCCGATCCCGGGAGAAGCTACCTTTCCTTCCTGCATATTCCAAACGGCATCCCGGCCCGTTAGATTCTGACCATGGCGATTCAGCAGCATCAGGCTGCCGTCAACGTATTTTGCCAAATCGGCAAAGGAGGATTCCATCGACACATTGATGACCAATATGCCGCGAGAATTTCCTCGTTCATCGGTAATAGGCGTTGCAAAACGCAATATCGGCATCTGGGCAGCATTGCCCAACGACATATCGACGGTCAGACCGAGCCCGGAAATATACAGAGCGCCAACAGGCAATATGGACGCCCGTCGGAAGTAGTCGCGATTGGATCTATCTGTCAATTCCGCTCTTGTGCGCAAAACCGGTCGGGTCGGATTAGCGGTGCGATCGACAAGGATCCGCTCCATCCCCGTTTCATCAATCCAACGCACCCGATCATAGCTCGTATTCCGCTGCAGCAGCGTGGTCAGGCTTGCCGCCATATGATTGATATTGTCGGGTGTCGGATTGCTGATTGCGGCGCGGATTTCGACTTCATTGGGCAAGGAACGGATATGCCGCAGCGGCGGCGCAAGATCTCCTAGCAAGCCTCCTGCTGCGCGACGAACAAGTTCCCGGTCTGAAGCCTGAACGCTTTCAAGCTCACTTTGATAGACAAGTTGCGCGATAGCCGCGCCCGTAACCGCAATAACGATTGCCAGCGGCAAGAAGATGGTTAGATATGTGTTCCGCACCAGCGCGTGAATTCTCGCCATACCTCTCCCTCCCTTTGGGATGAGAAAAGCCACCAGAGAATTATTCGAGCTATAAATGCACCTAGGCAGTAGGACGACCTAGACGAGATACTCTCCCTAGATTTTTTTGCATCCCGCCCGCAAGGCTACAAGGCGAATTGCATCTTGCGCTCATGATTCAACTTTTATCGAGTCAAAGCAATGCGAAATCTCGCGCTGCATAATAATACCGCTTTTTGTAAAGCAAACGACGCTGGTGTCGGTGAGAAGCCGCAATTACATCGCACTAGGACTTACTCGCAGCTCCCTTTAAGCGCCTACATATGGGCGTTAAATTTAAAGTGACTCAATCTGCAGCATCTTTATTACTACTTCTGCAGAGTCTCGTATTGAGTTCAATATTCTTTATGCGAAATTTGGAGCCCTCGCGGCCGATGCCAGATTCCTTGATGCCGCCGAACGGGGCCTCGGCGGTGGAGATCAAGCCCTCGTTGATGCCCACCATTCCGCTCTCCAGCTGCTCCGCCACCCGCCAGACCCGGCCGACATCCCGGCTGTAGAAATAGGAGGCTAGGCCGAACGGCGTGCCATTAGCCAGCGCCACCGCCTCCGCCTCGTCCAGCGCATCCTGGTTGATCAGCGGCCCCTGGCTCACCCCATCGGCCAGGCCCTGCCCGGTCTTCAGCCTGACCTATTCACGCAGCCAAAGCATTGCGTCCGGCTGCATAGAATCCGGCGCAGCCAGCGCATAAATCCATTACTATCGAAACGCCTTTACCTGGATGGAGAGAAAAACTATAATATCGAACATATGTTCGATAATCGAACATTTACTGCAAGGTGCCGCCATGATCAGCCACGAGCAAAACATGCGTATGACCCAGGTTGGCAAGGGCCGACCGGCCGGGGAACTGCTGCGCCGCTATTGGCAGCCCATCGCCCTGGCCGAAGAGCTGGCGCCCGAACGCCCGGTCAAAGCCATTCGCGTGATGGGGCAAGACCTTGTGCTGTTTCGCGACGACAACGGCAATCTCGGCCTGCTGGATCGCGATTGCCCGCATCGCGGCGCGGATCTGGCCTTCGGCCGGCCCGAGGATGGCGGTTTGCGGTGTCCGTTTCATGGCTGGCTGTTCAGCACCGATGGCCGCTGCCTGCAAACGCCGGCCGAACCCGCCAACAGCAAACTGTGCGACCGCATCCATCAGCGCAGTTATCCGGTGGAACTGAAAAGCGGCATCGTGTTCGCCTATCTCGGCCCCTTGCAGGCCGGAGAAAAGCCGCCGGCCTTCCCCAATCTGGATTGCTTCCTTTCGCCCGACAGCCATGTCTTCGCCTTCAAGGGGCATCTGGCCTGCAACTGGCTGCAGGCGCTGGAAGTCGGCATCGACCCGGCCCATGCCTCCTTCCTGCATCGCTTCTTCGAGGACGAAGATCCGAGCCGCAATTACGGGCGGCAATTCCGCGCCGCCTCGGCGGATTCCGACATGCCGATGACCAAGGTACTGCGCGAATTCGAACGTCCGCAGATCGAGGTGGAGCGCACCGAATCCGGCATGCGGCTTTTCGCGCTGCGCCGGCTGGATGAGGCGCGGATGCATGTGCGCGTCACCAATCTGCTGTTCCCGCAAGCCTTCGTGATTCCACTTTCCGCCGAAATGACCATCACGCAATGGCATGTGCCGGTGGACGATACCAACTGCTATTGGTACGCCATCTTCACCAGCTTTTCCGGTCCTGTGGACAAGGAAACCATGCGCGCCCAGCGCCTGGAGCTCTATACCCTGCCGGATTACATGCCGCGCGTGAACAAGGCGAATAATTACGGCTTCGATCCCTATGAGCAGAAGACCAAGACCTTCACCGGCATGGGCTTCGACATCAACGTGCATGATCAATGGGCGGTGGAAAGCCAGGGCCCGATCCAGGACCGCACGCGCGAGCATCTGGGCAGCAGCGACAAGGGCATCGTGGTTTACCGCTCCATGCTGCTCAAAGCCATCGAACAGGTGGAGAGCGGCGCCGAAAAGCCTTTGATGGTGCTGGATGCCGATGCGGCGCAGGTGATTCGCGGCCCCATCACGGTGGATGGCATCGCGCCCGTGGATGGCTGGCAGGCCTATTGGCGCGAAGCCGACAAACGCAAGCGCGAAAATGCGCCCTGGCCGGCAAAGCTTTCCGAAGCCGCTGAATAAGCGGCCCCGCTTCCGATTAGATTCGCAAACGGTCTTCCCTCAGGTGGGGAAGACCACGGTTTTATTGCCATTCAGGAAAATGCGGTGCTCGGCGTGGTATTTCACCGCACGCGCCAGCACCACGCATTCCGTATCCCGCCCGATCGCCGCCAGTTGATCCGGCGTAAGGCCGTGATCCACGCGCGCCACCTCCTGCTCGATGATCGGCCCTTCATCCAGGTCCGACGTTACATAATGCGCCGTGGCGCCAATCAGCTTCACGCCCTTGGCATGGGCCTGATGATAGGGCTTGGCGCCCTTGAAGCTTGGCAGGAAGGAATGGTGGATATTGATGATCCGCCCCGCCATGCGCTGGCACAAAGCCGGCGACAATACCTGCATGTAGCGCGCCAGAATCACCAGGTCGATCTTTTCCTGCTCCACGATCTCCAGCAGCCTTTCTTCCTGGCGCAGCTTGGTATCCGCCGTCACCGGCAGGTGATGATAGGCAATGTCATGCGCCGCTGCGCGGCGATACCAGTCGCGGTGATTGGATATGATGGCGCGGATATTGATCGGCAGCGCATCAATGGAATGCCGATACAGCAGATCGTTCAGGCAATGGCCGAATTTCGACACCAGGATCAGCGTGCGCATCCGGCGCGAGGCCGGCGCGATCCGCCATTGCATGCCATGCGCCTGCCCGATCGGGCCGAATTCTTCCGACAATTTGGCCAACTGAGCCTCGGAATCCTGCGCGCCGGCAGCGGTGAATTCGAATTCCACCCGCATGAAGAACATGCCGCTGTCGCGATCGCCGAACTGCGCGGCCTCCACGATATTGCTGTTATTGGCGTGCAGCAGGCCGGAAACGGCGCTCACGATGCCGGGCCGATCCTGGCAAGACAGCGTGAGAATGTATTTTTCAACCGACTGATTGGAAGCCATAGCCGCCCTTGCCACCCTGTGAAAACCATGCGATAGTTTATCGAACAAAGGTTCGATATTCGAACTTTACGGCTTTCGCACAGGTTTGTCACTCCCCTCATGCCAACAACCAAACATCCGCCCGGCCGCACCGGCAGCGGGCCAAATCTGGAAGCAGGGCTGAAGCCGGAAACCCTGGCGGTGCATGAAGGCCGCGCGCCGGCGCGGCATTCCGGCACGGTGAACATGCCGGTCTATCGCGCCTCGACCATCTGCTTCCCAACGCTTGCGGCGCTCGATCATGCCCGCGCCAATCCGGATACCGAAATCAGCTACGGCATCTACGGCACACCGAATGTACGCGCCTTGCAGGATGCCGTGGCGCGGCTGGAAGGCGGCCATCGCGCCTTGGTGGTGCCATCGGGATTATCCGCCGTGGCTTCCGCCATTCAGGCTTTCGCCGGCAGCGGCGATCACATCCTGATGGTGGATTCGGTTTATGGGCCCACCCGGCGCTTCTGCGAACGCGCCGCGCCGCGGCTGGGCATTTCCACCACATATTACGATCCGCTGGACAGCGACATCGCGCGCCTGCTGCAACCGAACACCAAGCTGATCTACGCCGAATCGCCGGGCTCGCAAACTTTCGAAATGCAGGATATTCCAGCATTGGCGCGGATCGCGCGGCAGGCGGGGATTCCGCTGCTGCTGGATAATTCCTGGGGCACGCCACTGCATTTTCCTTCGTTCAAGCATGGCGTGGACATCTCGATCCATGCCGCCACCAAATATATTTCCGGCCATTCCGATGTGATGCTTGGCATGGTGGTGGCCAATGAACGCTGGTATCCGCAACTGCGCGAACAGATCGTGCTGCATGGATTATGCGCCTCGCCGGATGATTGTTATCTCGCTTTGCGCGGCTTGCGCACCATGCCGGCGCGCCTGCAGCAGCAATCGGCCAATGCGTTGAAAATCGCCGAATGGCTGAGCCGCCATCCGGCCGTGGAAAAAGTGCTCTATCCGGCCCTGCCCGGCACGCCGGGGCATGAGATCTGGAAGCGCGATTTCAGCGGCGCGGCAAGCCTGTTCGCTTTCGAAGCCAAGACCGCATCGCCGGATGCCATGCGGGCGATGGTGGAGCATATGCGGCTATTCGCCATCGGCGCCAGTTGGGGCGGCTTCGAAAGCCTGATTTTTCCGGCCTATCCGCCGCCCGAGCGCAGCATCCGGCCCTGGCAAGGCGGCCAATTGATCCGCCTGCATATCGGGCTCGAACATCCCGACGACCTGATCGCCGATCTGGCCGATGGCCTGGATCGTCTGATGCGGCATCGGGATTGAGCACGTCGCGTCATGGCTTTGAAAAAACACTCGATCTTCAGTCTGGCCCGCAATGCGCTGACGAGACATCGCGACTGGCCGCAAACCTGGCGCAGCCCCGCGCCTAAGCCGCGTTACGACGCCATCATCATCGGCGGCGGCGGCCATGGTTTGGCCACCGCTTATTATCTCGCCAAGGAGCATGGCATCCAGAATGTGGCCGTGCTGGAAAAATCCTGGCTAGGCGGCGGCAATACCGGGCGCAACACCACGATCGTGCGCTCCAATTATCAATTGGGGCCGAATGCCGCGCTTTATGAAACCGCGCTGAAGCTTTGGGAAAACCTGAGCACGGAATTGAACTACAACGTGATGCTCAGCCAGCGCGGCGTGCTCACCCTCACGCACGGCTATTCCGAATTCACCGCGCAAATCCGCCTGGCCAATGCGATGCGGATGAACGGCATCGAAGCCAGCGCCCTAAGCCGCGATGAAATCGCCCGCAGGCTGCCGCTGCTCGATTGCTCGGCGAATGCGCGCTATCCCGTGGTGGGCGGCCTGTTGCAGGCGCGCGGCGGCACGGCGCGGCATGATGCTGTGGCCTGGGGCTATGCCAGAGCAGCCGATGCCCATGGCGTGGACATCATCCAGAATTGCGAAGTGACCGGCATCCGCCGCGAAGGCGGCCGCGTCGTCGGCGTGGAAACCAGCCAGGGCTTTATCGCCGCCCCGAAGGTCGGCATCTGCGTGGCCGGCAGCTCGAGCCTGCTTGCCGCCATGGCGGGAATACGCCTGCCGATGGAAAGCCATGTTTTGCAGGCGATGGTGACCGAGCCGGTGAAGCCGGTGCTGGATACCGTGGTGATCTCGCGCGCCTGGCATTTTTACGTCAGCCAATCCGACAAGGGCGAATTGGTGATGGGCGCGGACCTGGATGGCTACAATTCTTATGCCCAGCGCGGCGGGCCGCGCGTGGTGGATCATGTGGTGGAAGGCTGCCTGGCGCTGTTTCCCAGCTTCAGCCGTTTGCGGTTGATGCGCGTTTGGGGCGGATTGATGGACATGACCATGGACGGCAGCCCGATCATCGGCAAGCTGCCGGTGGATGGCCTGTATCTGAATGGCGGCTGGTGCTATGGCGGCTTCAAGGCAACGCCCGGCGCGGCCCTGCTGTTCGCCCACACCATCGCCAGGGATGAACCGCATCCGATCATTGCGCCATTCGCCCTGGATCGTTTCGCCACCGGCAGGCTAATCGACGAACGCGGCGCCGGCCCCTTCCCCTGGATGCATTGAGGGCCTGCCGTGCAGATACCTTGCCCATATTGCGGTAAACGCGACGAAGCGGAATTCGAGTATGGCGGCGACGCGCAGACGCCGCTGATGCCGCAGAATGCCGAGATCGCCGATTGGCCAGACCGGATTTATCTGCGCGACAATCCGCGCGGCCCGCATACCGAATTATGGTTTCATGCCGCCGGCTGCCAGCATTGGCTGACCGTGACCCGCGACACCCGCAACAACCTTATCCTCGATGCGGCGATGCATATGGCGAAAGCGGAGCCCAAACCATGAAGCAGACCCATCGCGCGGCTTCCGGCGGCCGGATCGACCGCTCGCGCCTGATCCGCTTCCGCTTCAACGGCCGCGACTATGCCGGCCATCCTGGCGACACCTTGGCTTCCGCCCTGATCGCCAATGGCGTGAAGCTGCTTGCGCGCAGCTTCAAATACCATCGCCCGCGCGGCATCTTCGCGGCCGGCATCGACGAACCGAATGCCTTGGTGCGGGTCGGCGAAGGCGCGGCAGCCGAACCCAATCTCCGCGCCACGCAGATTCCGCTGCATGAGGGATTGGCGGCGCAAAGCCAGAATTGCTGGCCCTCGGTGGATTGGGATATCGGCGCGCTGATCGGCCTTGCCGCGCCGTTGTTTCCCGCCGGCTTCTACTACAAAACCTTCATGTGGCCGCGTTCCGCCTGGCCGCTTTACGAACAGATCATTCGCCGCGCCGCCGGGTTGGGCGTAGCGCCCACCGAAGCCGATCCGGATCGTTATGAACACCGCCATGCTGAAACCGATATCCTGATCGTTGGCGGCGGCGTCAGCGGTCTGGCGGCCGCCCTGGCGGCAGCAAATAGCGGCCTGAAAGTGATGCTGGCGGATGATGGCGAATGCTGGGGCGGCCAGACCCTGGATGAAACCCAGTTGGTGGATGGCCTGCCGCTGCGCCGCTGGATCGACGATGCGGTTCAGCGCCTTGCCGCCATGCCGCAGGTGACTCTGCTGCCGCGCAGCACGGCCTATGCCCGCTACGATCACGGCGAGATCGGCATTCTTCAGCAATGCGCGCCAGAATCGAACCCGATATCCGGCCGCGCCCGGCAATGCCGCTGGCTGGTGCATAGCCGGCAAGTGGTGTTGGCCACAGGCGCCAGCGAACGCCACATCGCCTTCGCCAACAACGATCTGCCCGGCATAATGCTGGCTTCCGCCGCCGCGCTTTATGCCAACCGATATGCCGCCCTGCCCGGCCGCCGCGCCGTGCTCTTCACCAATAACGACAGCGGCTATGCAGCCGCGCGCCTATTGGAGAATGCCGGCATCGCCGTGGTCTGCATCGTGGATTGCCGGCCGGATGCATCGCCTGGGCTGGCCGCTGGATTGCGCTGCAACACCATCCGTCGCGGCTATGCCGTCGTCCGCGCCCTGGGTCGGCGCGCCCTGGGTCGGCGCGCCCTGGGTAGTCGAGCCCTGGGTAACCGGGCCGTGAGCGGCTGCGAAATCGCCAAGCTGGGTACGGAAACCGTTGAGCGCCTCGATTGCGATCTGCTGCTCACGGCCGGCGGATGGACGCCGCGCGTGCATCTTTCCAGCCATCTGGGCGAACGCCCGGTTTTCGATCCGGCGCAATCGGTGTTCCTGCCGGCCACTGCTGCCGATTTGCACTGCGCCGGGGCCTGCGCGGGCGAATTCGATTTGAACGCCTGCCTGCAATCCGGTTTCAACGCCGGCAAACAGGCTGCGGCCTCGCTTGGCAAGACCATCGCCGCACAACCGCCCGAGGGCCCGGCGCAACAGGCCGCGCAGCCCGCCTCCGCCATGCTGGTCGCGCCTGCGGGCAAAGCGCATGGGCCGTGCTTCGTGGATTTTCAGACCGATGTCACCACCGCCGATCTGGGCCTCGCGCATCGAGAGAATTTCCGCTCCATCGAGCATGTCAAACGCTACACCACCTTGGGCATGGGCACCGATCAGGGGCGCACCGGCGCGCCCACCGGCATCGCCCATATCGCCGCGCTTTCCGGCAAAACGCCGGGCGATATCGGCGTCACCACATATCGCACGCCCTATGCTCCGGTAACGCTGGGCGCATTGGCCGGGCGCCATGTCGGCAAGGCTTCGGCGCCGACGCGGGTGACGCCGCTGCATGAATGGCACAAGGCGGCCGGCGCGGTTTTCATGCTGGCCGGCCAATGGCAGCGCGCGCAGATATTCCCGCGCCCCGGCGAAAGCGACGAGCAGGCCGTCAACCGCGAGGCGCGCAATGTGCGCGAAGCGGTCGGCATCACCGATGTTTCCACGCTGGGCAAATTCGAACTGCGCGGCCGCGATGTGCCGGAATTGCTCGAACGGCTATACGTAAATGGCTGGCGCAATCTGGCGGCGGGCCGCAGCCGCTATGGCGTGATGCTGCGGCTGGACGGCATGGTGCTCGACGACGGCACCACAAGCCGCCTGTCCGACGACACTTATTTCATGACCACCACCACCGGCAATGCCGAACGCATTTACGCCCATATGCGGCGCTGCCTGCAATTGGAATGGCCTGGATTGGATGCGACGGTAACGCCAGTCACCGAGCAATGGGGCGCTTTCGCCATCGCCGGGCCTAAAGCGCGCGCGCTGCTGGAAGTATTGCAGCCGGATTTCGCCACCGGCAATGCGGATTTTCCGTATATGTCGGTTCGCGAAGGCAAGCTTTCGGGGATTCCCGTGCGGGCCTTCCGCATCAGCTTCGCCGGCGAATTGGGCTACGAAATCTATGCGCCGGCCGGCATGGCAACGGCGCTCTGGACGAAAGCGCTCGAAGTCGGCGCATCGCTGGGCGTAATGCCCTATGGCACCGAAGCGATGATGGTGCTGCGCATCGAAAAGGGATTTTTCGTGCCCGGCTTCGAGGCCGATGGCCGCACCACGCTGGACGATCTCGGCCTTGGCCGCATGCTGAGCAGCAAGAAAGCCTGCATCGGCCAGGCCGCGCTGAACCGCGAAGCCTTGCAAGCCGCCGACCGGCTGCATCTGGTCGGCATCGTCGCCACCGATCCGACGCAGCCCTTGCCGCGCGGCGCGCAGCTTGCGACTCCAAGCAGTCATGAAAGCCAGGGCCATATCACATCAATGGCCTACAGCCCGATTCTCGGCCATTGGATCGGGTTGGGATTGTTGCGCGCCGGCCGCGGCCGTCATGGCGAGATTCTGACGGCCATGGCTCCCGCCATCGGTCAGCAAACCGACATCCGCATCGTCGATCCGGTTTTTTTCGATCCCGAGGGCAGCCGCAGTCATGCCTGATCATTCATCAATGGAAGCCTGCTCTTTGCGCGAAGCTGCAATGGCGCAATTGCTGTTGCTGCAATTGCCGGCCGTAAACGCTTCGGATGCCGCCGCGTTGCACTCCTATGCCGAGGCCGGACTGTGCCTGCGCCTGGCGCCGGACCAATGGCTGCTGCTGGCCGAAACCGAGCCATTTGCCGCTCTGCCGGCTTCCGGGCGCGCCAAGCTGACCGATATCAGCCATGCCTGGATACGCCTGCGCATATCCGGCCCGAAGCGATGGGAAATGCTGAGCAAATGCATGGCTTTGCCGCATCCGCTTGGCCCCGCGCCTTATGCAGTGCGCACGCTTTGCGTCGGCGTGCCGGTGATTCTGCTGGAAACCAGCGAAACCGAAGCGTTATACCTGCTCATGCCGCGCAGCTATTCGGCTTGGCTGACCCAATGGCTCGCTGACGCCGCCGCCGAATATGCCGCCCCGTCGCTGGAGACTGCGCCATGACCGCCGATGTCTTTCCCGTAGTGCTTGGCATCTGCCTGGATGCGGAAGCGATCTGGCTCGGCATCAATCCGGATAACGCCAAGCGGCCGGCGCATCTCTCCCATGGCAGTTTCGAGATCCATGAAGGTTTGGACCCGCTGCTCAAGCTGCTGGACGACCATAATATCCGCGCCACCTTCTTCGTGCCCGGCATCACGGCGGACCGTTATCCCGATGCGGTGAAGAAGGTGTTCGATCGCGGCCATGAGATCGGCAGCCATAGCTGGAGCCATCGTTCCCCGGTCGGCATGGGCCTCGAACAGGAGCGCGAGGAACTGGTGCGCGGCAACGATGTGGTGGAGCGCATCACGGGCCGCCGACCGATCACCTGGCGCTCGCCATCCTGGGATTGGTCGGAAAATACCCTCGACCTATTGCTGGCCGAAGGCATCGCGGTTTCCACCAATTTCCATGACCGGCTGGGCCCATATCGCCACCATCTGAACGGCAAGGCCCTGCCCTTGGTGGAATTGCCGGTGCAATGGCATCTGGCGGATGCGCCCTTCTTCATCCATGGCGGCCGCATGGAGCGTGTGGTGCGCACCGCCGCCGAAGTGGAGCGGCTCTGGCTGGAGGAATTCGAAGGGCTTTACGAATGGCCCGGCGCGTTCTTCCATCTCACCCTGCATGTGCAGTTGATCTGCCATCCGGGCCGACTGAAAATGCTGGATCGCTTGCTGACGCACATCAAAGCGCAGCCGCGCTCGCGCTTCATGCGCAGCGACGAACTGGCGGCAACGATTCCCTGAAGCTCTAAAGCAGTTGATGCTGCAACGCCGCGGCCATGTCTTTCAGGCGCGGAAGATAATGCTGCCGCATTTTGGCGGGGGTGGCGGTTTCCACGCGCACGCCGATATTCAGTGCGGCAACCACCGCGCCGGATGTATTGCGCACCGGCACCGCGATGGAGCGGAAGCCCTCTTCCGCCTCGCGATCCACCAGGGAATAGCCCTGGCTGCGCACGGCCTGAATTTCCTTCAACAGCAGCGCCGCATCGGTTTGCGTATAGGCGGTAATGGCGGCAAGTTTGGTCTTTGCCAGCGCGGCCTTCAAGGCATCGTCCGCCAATCCGCTCAGCAAGGCCCGGCCCAGCGCCGAGCAATAGGCCGGCAGGCGAAAGCCGATGCCCGGCACCAGGGAAACCATCCTGGCCGGCGAGGCATGGGCGATGCGCACCACTTCCTGTCCATCCAGCAAAGCCGCCGAGCAATCCTCATCGAGTTCCTTGCTGAGTTGCTCGCATGCCGGCTGCAGGAAGGATGTCACCTGATTGGATTGGGCATAGGCCGAGGCGAGTTGCAGCACCTTCGGAGTCAACCGGAATAAGCGGCCGTCGCTGACCACATAGCCCATATGCTCCAGCGTATTCACCGCCCGGCGCACCGTGGCGCGGGGCAAGGATACCGCCCGGGCGATATCGGCCAAAGTCATCTGCCGATTATTGGCATTAAAGGCGGTGATGACCTGCAGGCCGCGCTCCAGGCCGCCCAGGAATTCCTTGCCATAGGGCGTATCCGCCGCTTCGGCTTCTTGGACCTGGCTTTTGCCGGTGGAAGGGGTTTTGCTGGCTGCGCGTGGCATTATGTCTTCGCAAGAAACTTATGCTCGGTTCTGGCGATTTCGCCGCCTGGGCCAGAGGATAGGCCGCACGCGCTATTCGCGCAATGGTCGCCAAAATCATCCGAAACTCAGTAGCGGCTGAAATACTCCCGGCGCTGAAATTCCGTCTTATCCTCGGCGGCATCGAAACGCGCCAATTCCGAGCGTTTGAGCTGTTCGTAATAGCCGATAAAGCTTGGCCCGAATGCTTCGACCAACACTGGATCGGCCCGCAAGGCCGCTAACGCCGCCCCCAGGCTGGTGGGCAGCATGTCGTGATTGCCGCCATAGGGGGAATTGGTGGCGCGCGGCGGTTCGAGGCGGCGTTCGATGCCATCCAATCCCGCATGAATCTGAGCCGCCAGATAAAGGTAAGGATTCGCGCCGGACTCGCCGATGCGGTTCTCGATTCGCGTGCCGCCATCGCCGCAGGCCCCCACCACGCGCAGCATCGCCCCGCGATTGTCGCGGCCCCAGACCACGGCCTGCGGCGCCAGGGCATTGGGCTGATAGCGGGCAAAGCCGTTCGGCGTCGGCGTGCAGAACAGCGCCATGCCCTTGGCATGCTCCAGCAGCCCGGCCAGATATTGCCCGCCAATATCCGAAAGCGTGGAACCGGCCGCCAATGCGTCGCTGCCATCCGCCGGTTGCGCGCGGCGGAAAGCATTGGCGCCGGTTTTCAGATCGACCAGCGATTGATGCAGATGCCAGCCGCTGGACATGATGTTCGGAAACGGCGGCCGGCAAACGAATGTGGCATGATAGCCCGCGCGCCGCAGCGCCTGCCGCACGCCGTTGCGGAACAGAACCATATTGTCGGCGGCGGTAAGCGCATCGGTGACATCGAAAACCGCTTCGACCTGGCTCGGCCCGAATTCGATTTCCAGCGACAGCAAGGGCAAACCCAGCCCCGCAGCCACATCGCGCACGATCCGCATCGGCTTTTCCGCCATGTCGTACCAACCATCGGACAGCAGATTATAGCCGGGATGGGTCATCGCCACGCGCGGCGGCAAACCCGGCCAAGCCGCCTGTTCCGGATCTTCCTGACCCTCCGCATCCAGGATGCGATAGATATGGAATTCCACTTCCAGTCCGCATTTCATGCCATAGCCGGCGGCGTTCAAGCGCTGCAGGGCTTTGCGCAGAACGCGGCGCGCGTCGATTTCAACCGGTCGGCCATCCGGCATGAAGGTATCGGCGAACAGCCAGGCGGAATCCGGCGCCCAAGGCAGCGGATGCAGCCGCGCCGGATCGGCCATCAGCATGATGTTGCCGGCAAAGGCGAAATCCGGCAAAGCCGCGGCGCCATCCGGCTCGAACACCTTGAAGGCGGTGCGATCGGAGGTGTCCTTCAACAACAAAGTGCTGACGAAACCCAAACCATCCTGCATCGCTTTCTCGGCCGCTGAGGACATCAGCACCTTGCCGCGCAGCACGCCATGGATATCGCACCAGACGAAGCGGATGAATTGCAGGCCGCTTTCGGCAATGCGCTTCATCACGACGCCGATCTGCTGTTTTCTCGCCGCCTCGTCCGTGCCGCCACGCATCTCGACGCCCATCATTGCTTTCCTCGGTTTGGTTCGAACGCTTCAACGGACCGGATCGCGGCCAGGCCACAAGTATGGAAATCGTCTTTGACGCCAAATTGAGCAACGGCAGGCCGGAATGCGGCCCGCCTGATTATGGATCGAGCACGCGCAAAAGTGGACATCTCATTCACCCATGCAGGCAAGCGCGCAGGCGCAGCGAAACGGTCATTTTCCGCTTGACAGTTTTAATCCCCGGCACTGATAATATCGAACATAAGGTCGATATGCGAACATACATGAAAACGGGGTCATGGCACAAGCATCGCTGCATAGCGCTTCGATAGTGATCGACGGTCTGATCGTCTCCAAATGGGGACGCGAGCTGTTCGAGGCCATGCATCAGGGCGGTCTTACCGCGGCCAACTGCACTTGCAGCATCTGGGAAGATTTCGAAACCTCGATGCATGCCATCGCGCAGTGGAAGCGTTGGTTTCGCGAGCATGCCGACATCCTGCTCCAGGTTTACACCGCCGATGACATCCGGCGCGCCAAGGCGGAAAACAAAGTCGGCATCATCCTGGGCTGGCAGAATTCCTCCGGCTTCGGCGAGCGGCTGGACACCGTGCCGCTTTACGCCGAGCTTGGCCTGCGCGTGGTGCAATTCACCTATAGCACCGCCAATCTGGCCGGCTATGGCTGCATGGAAAGCCAGGATGGCGGCATCACCGATTTCGGCCGCGATCTGGTGCAGGCGCTGAATGCCAGCCGCATCCTGATCGATTTGAGCCATGTGGGCCGGCAAACCTCGGCCGATGTGGTCAAGCTCTCCAAGCAGCCTGTCGCCTATACCCATTGCGCGCCATTCGGCCTGAAGGATCATAGCCGCAATAAGACCGACGATGAGTTGCGCGCCATAGCGGAGCGCGGCGGCATGATCGGCGTCACCATGTTTCCGCCCTTCATGGCGAAGGGCAGCGATTCAACGCTCGACGATTACGTTGCCGCCATCGAATATGTCAGCAATCTGTGCGGCGAAGCCAATGTAGGCATCGGCACCGATTTCACCCAGGGCCTGTCGCGCGAGGAAATGATGTATTTCCTGCGCGATAAAGGCACCGGGCGGCAATTGCTGCAGCCGAGAGGCGCGATCTTTCCCGCCGATTTCAATCGCATCGAGCAATATCCCAATCTCACCCAGGCGCTGGAAAAACACGGCTGGCCGGAAAGCCGCATCGCCGCCTTCATTGGCGGCAATTGGCTGCGCTTCTTTGCCGAAATCTGGGGACGCTAAAGCCAGGCATCAAGATTTTCGAGACTTCAACCGAAAGGACTATACGAGATGATGAACCGCCGAGATTTTACCCGCGCCGCTTTACTGGCATCGAGCCTGCCCTTGCTGCCGACCGGTCCGGCCTGGGCGCAATCGGTGATGAAAATTCTGGTCGGCTTTCCGCCCGGCCCCGCCGGCTTCGATTTCGTTGCCCGCCAGGTTGCCAGCCAATTTCCCGACACGCTTGGCCGTACCGTGATCGTGGAAAACCGCCCCGGCGCTTCGAGCCGCATCGCGCTGGATGCCTTGAAGGCTTCCAAGCCGGATGGCGAAACCATCATGCTGGTTTCGCAAAGCCCCCTCACGATCTTCCCCTACATCTACAGCAATCTGCGTTTCGATCCAGTGGCCGATTTCACGCCGATCAGCCGCGCCGTCACCTTCGACTACACGATTACCGTTGGCCCCGCCGCGCCGGTTAAAACGCTGGCCGAGTTCATCGCCTGGTACAAGGGCAATCCGGACAAGGCGCTTTATGCCTCGCCGGGCGCCGGCACCACGCCGCATTTCATCGGCGAAGCGCTGAATCTCAAGCTCGGCATTTCCGCCACCCATGTGCCCTACAAGGGCGGCGCGCCGGCCATCACCGATCTGCTCGCGGGCCAGGTGCCGGTGCAGTTCGACACATTATCGGCGGCGATCGACCACCACCGCGCCGGCAAGCTGCGCGTGCTCGCCACGCTTGGCCCGTCGCGCAGCCCGTTGCTGCCGGAAGTGCCGACCCTGAAGGAAAGCGGCATTGATATCGCGATCAACGGCTGGTGCGGTTTTTACGG
>JAYSEE010000003.1:24775-33144 GCA_041914045.1 Ferrovibrio sp.
GGCTGGCCTGGAGCGCGTCGGCATGTCGCCGGCCCCGACCTCCGCGCAGGCGCTTGCGAAGCTGCAGCACGACGAACGTGAGATGTGGGGCCCGGTGATCAAGGCTTCCGGCTTCAAAGCGGAAGAATAAAATCGGCGAACGCAATTCCGCCCTGGTGATGCGGCCTTGTCGCCGACAAAGGCTGCGCCATCAGGGCTGTTCGCTTCAACCAAATACTTAAAGCCGTACTTATGAAATCAGAGCCGGAGAATCCGGCCCAACCGCAAGCCACGCCGCAGCCAAAAACCTGCATCTTTCCCTTGAGCCATTGGCGCTACTTCACGTCAACCAACCAAACTTCCTCGCCGGCATGGAACGCCTCTAGCTGCTCTGGGCGATCATCGCCGAGCAGATCGGGATTCACCGTCACGCCGCGGCTCAGTTGCATGTAGGCAAGAAAGCGGTAGGAAGGCCGCAGGGTTGCAAGCACCGCCCAGTCGATCGGCAGAGTTTCGGCCGTATTGACGGCACGCATGATATCACGCTCGAAGAGAACCTCGAATGACAGCAGCCTCCAAACGCCCCGCTCGCGCACCGCACGCGAAAAGAACCGGCAGAAGACGTGGAAATCCACTTCGGTGCCTTGAAGCATGGCCCGATTGAAGATCATCGCCGGGCTCTCGACGGTCGCCCTGTCGCCGGCTATCCGGGCATAGGCGGGAAACACCCAGTGTTTGCTGTTGCCCGCCGACTTCATCCATTTGCGGGTGGCTTCCACATACGCCTCGCCGCCATGGCCATCGTACCAGCTCGTCCGCACATAGGCATCGTCGTGGAAACACGCGCGCATGACATCGAAACGGCGCTGGTCGCGCGCGAACCGTTCCCGGCGGACGAGATCGAAAAGCTCCTCCCGATCCAGCATGTTCTGCAGGCGGCGATCAACATCAGGCTGCATCAGCCTTTTCCTTCTTGCGAATGGCCGGCTAGCGGCATGAAAAGGCGCCCCGAATCAAGCCGCGTTAGCCAATTTGCGGAATTGGCGGCGATTCTGGATATACGCAGCCAGAATAACCGGCGCCATGATCGCAAGCCCGAGGCCGAGAAGCTGCCAATCGTTCATGCCTGGCACCGCCTCACCGGGCAGTGCGATGAGCAGCGCGCCAACAAGAATCGGCATGCGCAGCAGCCAACCGACCGCATTATTGCCGAAAACAGGGCCGATCCCAATGATATAGCCTTGGATGCCGCTGGCGAAAATCCAGACCCCGAAAACGGCAAGCGCGGTGGAGAGGAGGATGTTGTCCCATGTGCCATGCAGGATAAGCGCGGGATCGAAAACAAAGAAGAATGGAATGAAGTAGATGATGCTGCCGATTCTCATCGCCTCGAAGCCCGTGCGCATGGGAGGCGTTTTGGCGATGGAGGCGGCCGCGAATGCGCCCAACGCCACTGGCGGCGTGATGAAGGACAGCATGCCCCAATAGAAGATGTAAAGATGCACCGCCAGGGGATCCAGCCCAACCTGTATCAGCGCGGGGGCCAGCATTACCGCCAGGAAGATGTAGCAGGCGGTCGCCGTCATGCCGGTGCCGAGGATCAGGCTGGTCACCGCGCCCATGATCAGCAGCAGATAAGGCGAACCGCCGGCAATGCTCAGCAGGTCGTTGACGAGCGTGCCGGCCAAGCCAGTCATCGACAAGCCGCCGACGATCATGCCGACAACGGCAAGGGTGGCGGCAAGGGTGGCGAACAGACGGGCAAGACTGTCGATGAAGGCGATCAGTTCCTTTTTACCCCAACGGTCGGTCTTGGACACGATCTGATTGATAACCAGCAGCACAACGGTGGCATAGAAAGGGGCATACTGCTCCTGCTGCATGACGAGAAGCATGACGGTGAGGAACACGAAGGCGAAAACATGGTGCCAGCCTTCTTTCAGCGTCGTTTTCAGATTGGGCAGTTCCTCCTGGGTCAGACCGCGCAAACCCTCCCGCGCGGCGCGTGCATCAATCTGCACGAATAATCCAAAGAAATAGAGGAAGGCGGGGATTGCGGCCGCAATTGCAATCGTGGCGTAGGGAACCTGCAGGAAATCCGCCATGACGAAAGCGGCGGCGCCCATCACCGGCGGCATCAATACGCCGCCGGTGGAAGCGCAGGTCTCGATTCCGGCGGCGACCGTGCCCTTCATGCCGACCTTGCGCATCGCAGGGATCGTCATTACGCCGGTGGTCAGCACATTGGTGACCACGCTGCCGCTCAAGGAGCCCATCAAACCGCTCGACAGGATCGCAACCTTGGCTGGCCCGCCTCGAACCCGACCGAGCATCGCAAAGGCGAGGTTGATGAAGAAACGGCCGGCGCCGGTATGTTCAAGCGCAGCGCCGAAAATCACAAAGCCGAACACGAGATTGGCAAAGGCCTTGAGCGGGATGCCGAGGATGCTCTCCAAGCTCATGGCATGATAAGCGGCAACATACTCGAAAGGAGAACTGAAGGCGGAGATCGGTCCCGGCAGCATGTCCGCAAACAACGGATAGAAGGAGAAGAAAAGCACCACCAGGCTGAGCACAAGACCGCCTGCGCGGCGACCCGCATCGAGCATGACCGCCCACAGGATGGCGCCGATGACGACCGCGATTGCAGGCGGCGACATTTCCCAGCCAGAGAGCACGATCTCATAGGCATGGAGCGCAAAATATCCCAAGGCCAGAAAAGCGGTGACCGCCAGAATCCAATCAATGATGCCCGGCCCCTGCCCGGCCCGCAGTTTACCGGCGGGAAAGAGCAGGAACACGAGCGGTATGCAAAGGGCGAGAACGGCGTAGAGATACTGATTCTCGAGAATCGAGAAATGAAAAACCGAACCGATATTGAAGGTTTGGTTTATCCCGAGAAGCAGCATGATCACCGTGAAGGCACGGACGAGCAGAACTGTCTTCCCCCCGACTTCGCGAGCCGGCGCCGCTTCGCCATCGTAGAAACTGTTTTCGATTATAGTCATCTGCATCCGACCTGAAATGACCTGGATTTCTTACTTGAAATACGCGGGAAACCCAGCGGCTTCGAGGGCATCGGCGCGCACCTTCAGCCACTTTGCTGCGAAGTCGTCGCCTTTCACGGCGGCCATCTTCTTCCAGGCTTCCTGCAATACCTTGCCGCGCGCCACGAGATGGTCGTTATGCTTCTGTTTCACCGCATCCCAAGTGCCGACTTCCTTGTAATATCTGATCGCGCCCTCGTTATAGGGCACGGTCCAGTCATAGACCTGGGATTTGGCTGCCCAGCCGGAGGTGCCGGACTGGGCTTTGCTATAGACCGGCGCCTGCAGGTCGATGGCTTTGGCGACGTTGTAGACCAAATCCGGCGCCGCCGTGTAGGTGATCAGCACAGGATAGGGAACGCCCGCGCATTCCAGCGGCGCTTCCTTCTTGATGTTGACCCCGACAGTCGCGCTGCGCTGCGAGAAATGCGGATTCACGTCCTGCAGCCGTTTCCAACCCTCGGTATCGGAAAACGGCATCGGAAGCCACATCAGGCCTTGCGGCGAGGAAGCCGCCTGCTCCAGCAAGCCGCTGCCGCTGGTCACGGCAGTCATGGCGTCGATCTGGCCATTGGCGAAAGCCTGCCAGGCGCCGCCATAACTCGGCTGCTCGACCAGTTGGACATCATCGACCGTCAAGCCGCCGAATGCCAGGAAAGCGCGGGCATTGGCTTGCAGCGATGGCGAACTGACCACCCAGCCGACGCGCTTGCCCTTCAAGTCCTTTATGGTTTTGATGCTGCCGTTGCTCGACACGCCCATCGCCACGCCATTGTCGGCGCCGGCGAGAACAATCCCGGTCAATGCTTGCGGTCCCAGATCGGGAGCGGCATAGCCGAGAACGCCTTCGAAAGCGAAGAATGCATCGCTGCCCGCAAGCGCGAAAGGCACGCGTCCGGTTCGGGCGGGTGCGATCCGCGATAAATCGGTGCTGGCGGGCAATACGCGCAGGGAGATGTGATAGGCATCCTCCAGCGCCTTGCCGACCGCAATCGACTGATTGTAGCCCAGACTGCCTGTATCGAAGCTTGTCCAAACGAGCGTCTTGGGCAAGCTAACATCGGCGGCCATGGCAACGCCCGAACACAGGCATGCTGCCGCGAATGCCAAACCGGCTATTTTTTTCATTGCGTTTCCTCCCTGAAGCGTTATTGCCGTCGATACTCTAGGCCGCCATGATGGCCGTCAATTTGCGCGCAAAGGCATTCCGTCTGACGAAACCGGTCAACTCGCGGCGGCAACCGACGCGGCCTGTTGCGGCTCCGTCAGCCCCATCAATCGGCAGGCATTCGAGCCGATCATCTTGCGGATATCCGCTTCGCCGTAGCCAAGCCCCAGGCATAGCCTGATAACCGCGCGAAAACCGGCAACCGGGTGCGGATTCTTGGCCTGACCAAGGTCCGAGCCCAGGATCGTGCGATCGACGCCGGCGGCGGAGATCAGCTCCTTGAGCTGCGCGCCAGTAAATTTTTTATTGTAAGTTTCGTTGATGAACATGCAGAACGAATGCTCGATATAAGCGCCCATCTCTGAGAGTTCCTTGATGTCGCGCAGATTCGCATCAATCACGAAGGTGGGATGATTGACCAGCAGGCGCTTCACGCCGCGCTTCTTGGCCTCATCGAACAGCGGCCAGATTTCGCTGATATGCAGATGGCCAGCCGACAGAACGCAATCGGACGCGGCGATGATATCCAGGATCGGCTTAACCTCCTCCTTGAGGTCGCCCTTATCGGTGACGACCGAAAGGCCGGCCGGCGCCAGCATCGCCTCCTTGGTCGGCAGGATCACATGCCGGTGCCCGTGGCGCAGATGGTTCGCCGCGCTGAAGGTCGGCATCCACACGATATGCCCGCCCAGCTTGAGCATATGATCGACCGCATAAGGATTCAGCCCGCCGACCGTGTTGTTAAGCGCCACGCCGGTCAACAATTTGAGCCGCAAATCGGGCATGGTCTCTTCGATATATTTCGCCACCGGCGTCACGGAATAATAGTGATCCTTGAACAGAACCGCATGCATGCCGGCATCCTGGGCCTCGAGAATGGCCTGCAGATGGTTGAGCGAGCGCGGCATCACCGACGGGCCGCTATGGCAATGCAGATCAACTGCGCCGCGCAGGATATCGTCGATGACGGATTCCGGCGCGTCGGAATAGGATTCGACGGTCTTGGAAAACGTAAGGATCGGATCGCCACTCATCGTCAATGTCTCCCGGTGTTGATACTGGACGCGCCCTAGCCCCAGTTGACGGCGCTTTTTTGCGGGCCGATTTGCCCTGATTGCGGTGTCATGCCGATGATCTTGCCCAAGGTGGAGTAATTCGGGCCGCCCAGCCGGGCGACAGGATGCAGCCGGCCGGAATCAACCTTGTTGTCCACCGCAAGACCTTCGCGAATATGAAACAGCAGGATTTCGCCAACGAAAAACTGGTTGTTGCCGAAATCCATGACCTTGTGCAGACGGCATTCCATGGCCACCGGGGCCCGCGCCACGCGCAGCGGCGCCACCAGCCGGCTGGACACCAGTTCGAGCCCGAGCTGCTCGGCCTCGCTGACCTCTGGCGGAAACTCCGCACCGGAGCGATGCAGCGGATCGAGCAGGCTCTCGTCGCCGATATGGACTACGTATTCCTGCGTCTCGTGAATGTTGCGCGCCGTGTCCTTGAAGCCGCCATGAAGATTTCCCGGCCGCCGGCCGATGCTGACGCCGAGCATGGGCGGGGTATGCGAAACGAAGGTGAAGCAGCTGAACGGCGCCAGATTCGATACGCCGGCGGCCGACCTGGAGCTGATCCAGGCGATCGGGCGCGGCACGATGATGCCGCACAGCAGCTTGTAGGCTGCATCGCCATGGAGATCGGCAGGGCGGATTTCCTGCATCGGCTCAGCCCAGCAATTCGCGCATTTCAGCCAAGCCCTTCATCGCCGCTTGGCGCAGGAAGCCCTGATCCGAGTTGAAGATGAACGTGGTCGCGCCCTGGCCTTGCAGCCATTCCGCATCGGGCCGGCCGCCGACATAGACGCTCACCGGCTTGTTCGCCCGGCGCGCCGCCGCCGCGATCTTTTCGACGGCCTGCCGCACCGCCGGCGGATTGGGCGTCTCGTCGCCGAAGGCCGCCGTCAGGTCGCCGCGGCCAATGAAGAGGGAGTCGATCCCTTCGACGGCGGCGATGGCATCAATCTCGTCGAGGGCTTCCGGATCCTCGATCTGCGCGATCACCGTCACCGCGTCGTCGGAAGCGCGGATATGCTTCCACATCGGCACGGCCGTGTAGCCGCCGGCCCGCGTGCTGGTGGCAAAGCCGCGACGGCCCCTATAGCGGCACATCGCCGCCGCCTCGCGGGCATAGGCGACGCTGGCCACATGCGGGATCAGCATGCCGGCGGCGCCGCAATCCAGCACGGACAGGATCGCGTCCGGTCCCGACACGCGCACCAGGGCCGGGATGCTGCAGCCGCGCGCCGCCATCAGCGCGATGTCCGTTGTGGTGCGGTCGAACGGGGCATGCTCCTGGTCGATCACCACGAAATCGTAGCCGATGCCGGCCACGATCTCTGCGCCGTGGCTGGTCGGGGTTTTAAGAAAGGTGCCGACCAACCTATCGCCGGCCAGCATGCGCTGCCGGAAGCTACGCGTCTCGGCCATGCTCACTCCTCGGGCATCGGGTAATCGGCGGCGTTCAGCACCCAGCCCGGCTTCAACGAGAAGTCCATGCGCGGCGGGCAGAACAGATCGACCAGCTGGTTCAGGCCCTTGCCGACGGCTTCGGTGGTATGCACCGAGGGCGGCGGTATGACCGCGATTGACGGGCTGCCGCACAATTCGTGCTGATCCTCGCGCCAAATATGCTTGTTCGGCGTCCATGGCCAGCGGATGTGATGGAGGAAATCGCCTTCCAGGGCCAACGAACCCTGCTCGAAATCATCGTGATGATGCGGCGAAAGCATGGTCGGGTCGCGCGGGCCCTGGCGCGGATCAATATAATTGACCATCAACGTCGTGCAGCGCCAGATGCGGCCGAAGCGCCCCTTCTCCGGCGGCACGTCGAGCGAATAGACGCGAAGCTTTAAGCCGTCCTTCGGCGTCGGCCATGGCTTTGCCGCAGCCACCACGGGCTTCGGATCGCGATAGGATGGGGCGTTGATGCACTTGGCGGCCAGATCCGCCGACTGCGTGGTGAACATGCGCACGATGCGGCCGGGCTTGAGCACCTTCACGCTCGACTTGCCGGGCGGAATGAAGGCCAGCGAATTGCCCTTCACGATCTGCGTACCCTGTTCGGTGGCGATCTCCACCTCCAGCTCCGGATCATGCAGGATGACAGCGTATTCATCGGGCTGCGCCGCGCGCGCCAGCACCGCGCCCTCGGCCGGATCAGTGATGGCGATCAGAAAATTCTGCCCGCGCGCATACCAAGTCCTGCCATCGGCCCCGCTATCCTGCGGCGGCTCCTGATAGAAGCGCACGTATTCGCAATCGCCATAGGCTGCAACCGCCGCGGCAGGTTTAGCGCTCGGCTTGGCGGCCAAACCGGCACGCGGATCGCTGGTGTGGTACATGGCGCGCCTCCCTCGCCGTTATCCATTGGTTGGACCGGATCATAGGCAAGGCGGTGGGCAGCGTGGCGAATTTTCCGGAATCGTTTCGCGATGCGGAATAATCTGTACGGCGATCAACCGCCGAGGCTGCTGATGCTGCGCGCGGTGCTTTCCGCCGCGGCGCGCAGATGCGGCACGTAGAGTTCGACCGCCCGGGCGCGCTTCATGGCCGAGGTGAAATAGGTCAGCCCCAGGGTTGCGAGTACACGGTCGCCATTCATCACTGGAACGGCCAGGGTGGAAGAGGATTTCGGCTCGACTGCGGTGTCGCGCTCGGCATAGCCCTGGCTGCGCATGGACTGCAGGTTACGCAGCAAAGCGGCTGGGCGGCGCGCCGGCGCATTTTCCGGATCCTTAGACGCGGCCAGGATTTGCAGCAGGATGTTGCGCTCTGCCGCCGGACAGAAGGCGAGATAGGCCCGGCCAAGCGCGCGCGACACCAGACTGAGCCGGCGGCCCACCGTGGCCTGAAACGGGGAAATTGGGCTGTCGGGGATGGTGCTGAACCGCACGGTCACCGCATCCTCGTCCAGCACCGCGATGGCCACTGGCCATTTGAACCGCTGCGTGAGGTCGATCGCCCAGGCCCGGCCCGCCTCCACCACCAACGGGTCGCCATGGAAGCCGCAACTGAGGGCGCGCACCAGCGAAGTAACGGAATAACCGCCTTGCCGCTGATCGTTGGCGACATAGCCTCGCGCCGTCAGGGTCTTCAGCAGGCGCACGATGGTCGGCTTGGGCA
>JAYSEE010000004.1:0-25324 GCA_041914045.1 Ferrovibrio sp.
CATAGGTCTGGTTGATCTCGATCTTCACGATGCCCTTGGCGACCACATCGAACAAGGCGGCAGCCGAAGCCTCCAGCCAGTCGCGGCGGCCCACATAGGTCATCAGGGTCGGGCGGGTGAAGAACAGGCTGCCCTTGGCGGTCAGCATCTGCGCTTCCAGCGGCGGCACCGGGCCCGAGGCATTGCCGAAGCTGACCATCAGGCCGAACGGCCGCAGGCAATCCAGCGAAGCCGGCCAGGTGGATTTGCCCACCGAATCGTAAACCACCGGCACGCCCTTGCCGCCCGTGATCTCCTTCACCCGCTCGACGAAATTCTCGCGGCTGTAATTGATCACATGGTCGCAGCCATGCGCCTTGGCCAGCGCGGCCTTTTCATCGCTGCCCACGGTGCCGATCACCGTGGCGCCAAGATGCTTGGCCCATTGGCAGGCGATCAGGCCCACGCCGCCGGCGGCGGCATGGAACAGGATGGTATCGCCGGGCTTCACCTTGTAGGTGCGGTTGAGCAGGTATTCGGCGGTCATGCCTTTCAGCATGATGGCGGCGGCCACTTTGTCGCTGACCGCCGCCGGCAGCTTCACCAGCTTGTCGGCCGGCGCCAGCCTTTCCTCGGCATAGGCGCCGAGGATCGAGCCATAGGCCGCATGGTCGCCGGGCTTGAAATCCGTCACGCCCTCGCCCACCGCGATCACCTCGCCGGCGCCCTCCATGCCGATCGGGCTGGGCAGCGGCATCGGATAGAGGCCGCTGCGGTGATAGGTGTCGAGATAATTCAGGCCGATGGCGGTGGCCTTCAGCTTCACCTGGCCGGGGCCGGGCGCGCCGACCTCGATATCCTCCCATTGCATCACTTCGGGGCCGCCGGTGCGATGGAAGCGGAATGCCTTTGCCATGATGTCTGCTCCTGTGCGGCCCGTCTCAGCCGAGATGCTTCTTGAAGAAATCGCGCGTGCGGCCATTGGCCAGATCGGCCGCCGCCTTGTCGTAATGCTCGCCGCCGATGCGGGCGAAGGCATGATCCTGGCCGGCGTAATCCTCGCGCGTCACCATCGGATGGCCCTGCAATCCGGCGGCGATTTCCGCCTGGGCGTCCTTGGGCACGAATTTATCCTCGGTGGCGCAATGCAGCAGCAGCGGCTTTTTGATATTGGCCGCTTCGTTCAGATGGGTTTGCAGATATACGCCGTAATAGCCCACGCTGGCATCCACATCGCTGCGCGCAGCCATCAGATAGGCCAGCCGGCCGCCCAGGCAATAGCCCACCGCGCCGGCCTTGCCGCTGGCGCCGTCCAGCTTGCGCAACACGCCCAGCGCGGCTTTCAGGTCGGCAATGCCCTTGTCGATATCGAACTGGCCGAACAGCTGGAAGGCGCGCTGCATGTCGGGCTCGATGCGGTCGTCCAGCATCAGGCCGGGCTCGATGCGCCAGAACAGATCCGGGCAGAGCGCGAAATAGCCCTGGCGGGCCAGATCGTCGCAGATGCCGCGCATCACCGTGTTGATGCCGAAGATTTCCTGGATCACCAGCACGCCGGGGCCCTTGCGGTTCGCCGGTTCGGCCAGATAGCCCTGGAAACTGCCGCCATCGGCGGCGGGAATGCTTAACATGCGCGGCATGGCTTATCCTCCCGGTATGAAAATCGGGAGGCAGCCTATCGAATGCCGAGCGTCGGCCGCAAGCCTTCAGGCTTCGAACACCCCGAAGCCCAGGCCCGGCGACCAGGAACTGGCCTCGCCTTCGCCCAGCTGCACGGCACAGGAGCCCGGCATGGCGCGCAATTCGCTGGCGAATTCGCCCAGCTTGCGCAGCCGCGCCACCGGCACGCCATGGGCGGCCAGCGCATCTTCCAATGCGGCGGCCTGCTGCTCGCGCAAGGCGGCGGCCAGGGCGGCTTTCAATTTGGCGGGATCGGCGGCGCGCGCGAAGCTGGCCGGGCCGTCGGTGGCCAGGCCATCGGGAAAGATCGTGCGGTCGGCCAGGATGCTTTCCAGTTTCAGCGCGCGCAGCAGCGCCGCCACATGCTTGGGCTTGTTGGCGCCGATGGCGATCCAGCCATCGCTGGTCTGGAACAGATCGGCGGCCGGGCTGCCGGAATAGCCCTGATTGCCCACGCGCGGCGGCGTGCTGCCGCTGGTCAATGCTTCGCAGGCGAAGGGATACATCAATTGCAGCGCGGCATTGCTCATCGATATATCCAGCAGCATGCCGCGGCCGATACGGTCGCGCTCGCGCAGGCCGGCCAGCATGGCGAAGGCGGCCAGCAGGCCGGTGGCGGCATCGATGGCGGGGAAGCCCACCTTGATGGGCGGATCGTTTTCATTGCCCGCCATCAGCGCCATGCCGGTGGCGGCCTGCACCACATGGTCGTAGGCCGGCCGCCCGGAACCGGGGCCGCTGCCGGCGCGGCCGAAGCCGGAAACCGAGCAATAGATCAGCCTCGGATTGGCCTCCAGCATTGCGGCGGGGCCCAGGCCAAGCGCTTCCAGCGCGCCGGGGCGCAGATTATCCAGCAGGATATCCGTCTCCGCCGCCAGCTTCAGCGCGTGCTGCTTTTGCGCGGCATCGTTCAAGTCGAGCCGCAGACTCTGCTTGCCGTGATTGAGCGCCGCATAGGCCTGCGCGCCGCGTGGCGTGTTGCGCATCACGTCGCCTTCGCGGCCCTCCACCTTGATTACCGTGGCGCCCAGTTGCGCCAGGTAGAAGCTGGCCAGCGGGCCGGCGATCACATGCGAGAAATCCAGCACCTTCACGCCGGAAAGCGGCGCGAAGTTTTCGGCCCGCTTGCCTTGGAAACCCGTCATGCTCACTCCGCCTTGATTTGCGCCGATGCCACGATGCGAGCGTATTTTTCGGTTTCGCTGCGCATGAAGGCGGTGAATTCCGCCGGCGTGGCCGTTACCGCGGTTTCCGCGCCCATGCGATCGTTCAATGCCTTGATGTCGTTTTCCTGCGCGGCGCGCGAGGCCGCCATATGCAGGATGCGCACGATTTCCGCCGGCGTTTTGGCCGGGGCCCATAATCCGCTCCAGGCTTCCAGCACCAGATCGTCGCTGCCGAAGATTTCCTTCAGCGTCGGCACATCGGGCAATTGCGGCTGGCGCTTGCCGGCCGTGGTGGCCAATGCGCGCACCTTGCCGGCATTGATCTGCGGAATCGCCGTGGAGGCGATTGGGAAGCCGTATTCGGTGGTGCCGCTCATGATCGACGGCACGATCTCCACCGAGCCCTTATACGGCACATGCACGGCATCAATGCCGGTATGGGCGGCAAACGCCGCGCCGGAAAGATGCGCCGCCGAACCCACGCCGCCCGAGGCATAGTTGAACTTGCCGGGCTGCGCCTTGGCGGCGGCCACCAGATCCTTGGCGCTGCGATAGGGCGAGGCATCCGCCACCACCAGCAAGGCCGGGCTGATGCTGAGCCGGGTGATATGCACGAAGCTGGTCAGCGGATCGAATTGCAGGTTGGGCTGGATCAGCTTCTGCGTGATATGGGTAGAGGAGCCCAGCACGATCGTATAGCCGTCCGGATCGGCATTGGCCGCCACCTGGCCGGCCAGCATGCCGCCGGCGCCCACGCGGTTATCCACCACCACGCGCTGGCCCAGATGCTCGCTCATGCGTTCGGCCATGGCGCGGGTCAGCAGATCCGGGCCGCCGCCCGGCGCATAGGGCAGGATCAGCTTCACCGGCTTGTTGGGAAAATGCGCCTGGCCCAGCGCCATGGAAGGCAGGCCGGTCAGCAACGGCAGAGCCGCCGCGCCGAAGAGAAGCTCGCGCCGCGAAGCATGCATGATGGTTTCCTCCTGGTTTTATCGTTGGCTCCAGGCTATGGACTTTTCTTTTATCGGTAAATTATTGATTATTGATCTATCCATAACTCTAGAGAATATCGGAAATGAGCGCCTTCGACCGCTTGCGCCTGCGCAATCTGAAACTGCTGCTGGCGGTGCAGCGGCTGGGCTCGCTCAGCGCGGCGGCCGCCGAACTCGGCTTCACCCAGCCGGCCGCCACCAAGATTCTGCGCGAATTGGAAAGCCTGTTCGGCCAGCCTTTGCTGCACCGCCTGCCGCGCGGCGTGAAGCTGACCGAGGCCGGCGAGGCGGCGATCGAGCGATTGCGGCTCGGCCTCACCATGCTGGATCGCGCCTTGCAGGAAGTCCGTCAGGCCGGCACTCAGCCGCAGCGTCTGCTGCGCATCGGCGTGCTGCCGCTGGCCGCCGTCGATCCGCTGCCGCAGGCGGTGCGGGCCTTGCTGGCGGGCGGCATGGATTTCCGGCTGGAGATCGTCGAACACACCGTGCCGGCTCTGCTCGGCGCATTGGAGCAGCGCGAGATCGATGCCTTTATCGGCCGGGTGGATGCCGGCCTGCTGCATGGCACCGACAATGCGGCGCTGCACGCGATCCGGCTGCGCGACGAGGGCCTCGCCTTCGCCGCCGCGCCGGATAATCCGCTGACGCGCCGGCGCAAGCTGAGCTTGAACGAACTGGCGTTGCAGCCCTGGGTGCTGGCGCCGCGCGGCAGCTTCACCCGCACGGCGCTGGATCAGCATTTCCTGCAGCATGGCGCGCCGGCGCCGCAGGCGCGGATCGAATCGCTCTCGTTCCACACCAATCTGCGCCTGCTGGCCGGCACGCCGCTGATAACCACGGCGCCGAGCTCGGCGGTCAGCCATTATGCCGGGTTGGGTCTGGTGCGGGCGTTGCGGCCGGATCATCCCATGGGCCTGAGCCCGCTGCTGTTCCTGGCCAAGCCGGACAGCATGGCCTTGCCGCATCTGCGCCGTTTCGCGGCGGCGCTGGCGGCTGCGGGCGGTTAAGGATGCAGGCGGCTAAAGCGCCGGCTGCGGCGCGGCGTAGGAGAACAGCGGCAAATCGAACAGGCTGGGCTGGCGGCGCGGCAACGCGCCGTCGTTTTCCAGCGCCAGCAGGCGGCGCTTGGTGGCGATGCCGCCCAGGCCGGAAAAGCCGCCCAAGCCCTTTTCGCCCACCACGCGATGGCAGGGAATGATGATCGGGATCGGATTGGCCCCGCAGGCCGTGCCCACGGCGCGGGCGATGGAGCGGATGCCCAGCGCCAATTCGCCATAGGTCATGGTCTCGCCATAAGGGATCGCCTGCATGGCCTGCCACACCTTTTGCTGATGCTCGCTGCCCTGGGGCGCCAGCGGCAGGTCGAACAGCTTCAGTCGGCCATCGAAATAGGCGTCCAATTGTTCGGCGGCGGTTTCCAGCAGGGGCGAGGGGCCTTCGCCGGCCAGGCGGCCCCAATCCAGCGATACGATGGCGTCATTGCGTTCGGTCACGCTGAGCGGCCCAAAGGGCGAAGGAACGACAATGCGGCGAATCGGCTGGTCCATTGCGCCGATTCTGGCTCCGAATCGGCAAAAAATCCAGCGATTATCGGTTTTCCAGGCCGATGCCGACGCACCGGCTGCGCTTGCGCCCTTTCCCCTGTGCAACAGGCGGCCTATATACAGCTCCGATTTTCCTGGAAGGCTCGCATCATGTCCGCTCCCGTGCCCGTCACCGTGCTCACCGGCTATCTCGGCGCCGGCAAGACCACCCTGCTCAACCGCATCCTCACCGAACAGCATGGCAAGCGCTATGCGGTGATCGTGAACGAGTTCGGCGAGATCGGCATCGACAATGATCTGGTGGTGGATGCCGACGAAGAAGTCTTCGAGATGAATAACGGCTGCATCTGCTGCACCGTGCGCGGCGACCTGATCCGCATCATCGAGGGCCTGTGGAAGCGCAAGGGCAAGTTCGACGCCATCCTGGTGGAAACCACCGGCTTGGCCGATCCCGGCCCGGTGGCGCAGACGTTTTTCGTCGATGACGACGTGTCGCGCCGGGCGAAGCTGGATTCCATCGTTACCGTGGTGGATGCGCGGCATCTGCCGCTGCGCCTGGCCGATAGCCGCGAAGCCGAGGAGCAGATTGCGTTTGCCGATTGCATCATCCTCAACAAGACCGATCTGGTCTCGGAAGCCGAGCTGGCCGATATCGAGCGCCGCATCCGCGCCATCAATCCGCTGGCGCCGATCCATCGCACCAGCCGCTGCGCGCTGCCGCTGGAAAAAGTGCTGGATCGCGGCGGCTTTGATCTCGACCGCATCCTCAGCCTGGAACCGGATTTCCTGAAGCGCGATCTCGGCGAGGATCATCTGCCGCACGATCATCATCACGATCATCATGGGCATGACCACGATCACCACCATCATCACGACCACGAGCATGACAGCACGGTGGCCAGCGTTTCGCTGAGCAGCCTGAAGCCGCTGGATACCAAGAAATTCGATGCCTGGCTGTCCAAGCTGCTGGCCGAACAGGGGCCGGATATCCTGCGCGCCAAGGGCATCCTGGCCTTTTCCGGCGACGATCAGCGCTTCGTGTTCCAAGCCGTGCATATGATCCGCGAAGGCGATTACCAGCGCCCCTGGAAGGCCGACGAGCCGCGCATCAGTCGCGCCGTCTTCATCGGCCGCAAGCTGGATCGCGATGCCTTGCAGAAGGGTTTCGAGGCCTGCTGTGCCTGAAGCCGCAACGAACGGTCCGGGCTTTCGCGGATATTTCTGGCAATGCGATGCGCCGGTCACGGCCATTGCCTGGGCTGCCCCCAATATCGCGGCGTTTGGTTTGGGCGACGGCACGTTGGCTTTGCGCGATCTGGCCGCGCCCGATCAACCGGCCGAGCGCTTCCCGGCGCATGGCGATGCGCTGCTCTGCCTGGGCGCGCTGAAAGACGGCGGCCTGGTTTCCGGCGGCGCCGATGGCAGGCTGATGCTCTGCCGCCGCGATGCCGAGCCGAAATTGCTGGCGGAAGCGCCGCGCAAATGGATCGAGCATCTGGCGATTGCAGCGGATGCGGATTTGATTGCGTTTGCCGCCGGCAAGGAAGCCGTGCTGCTCAAGCCCGACGGCACGCGGCTGGCCGTGCTGACCGATCATCCCAGCACGCTGAGCGGCCTAGCCTTCAACGGACGCGGCAAACGGCTGGCCACGGCGCATTACAACGGCGTGTCGCTCTGGTGGGTGAAAGCCGCCGAGCAGAAGCCGAAGCGGCTGACCTGGCGCGGCAGTCATGTGGGCCTGAGTTGGAGCCCCGATAGCCGCTTCATCATGACCGCCACCCAGGAAAACGAATTGCATGGCTGGCGCGCGGATGATTTCGCCGACATGCGCATGAGCGGCTATCCCTCCAAGCCGCGCGCGATGAGCTGGAGCCATGACGGCAAATGGCTGGCCACGGCGGGCGCCGAAGTGGCGGTCTGCTGGGAATGTTCGGGCAAGGGGCCGATGGGCAGCACGCCGCTGGAAATCAATGCCGGCGCCATGATCACCGCCGTGGCTTTCCATCCGCGCCATGCGATCCTCGCCAGCGGCCATGCCGATGGCGCGCTGGTGGTGGGCCGGCTGGGCGATCAGCGCAGCGTGAAGCTGGAGCAGGTCGGCCATGCGCCCATCGCGGCTTTGGCCTGGAGTCCGGATGGCCGCTTCCTGATGGCTGGCGGCGAAGAGGGCGCCGCCGGCATTCTGGATTTCGAAAGCTAGGGTCCGGACCCTAGAGCCCGATCTCGCGCAGGTAATAGATCAAGTCGAGTTCCGGCGGCTCGGCCACGCCGGCTTCCGACAGCATCTGATGCGCCTGGCCGCGATGATGCGCCTGATGGTTATGCGCATGCATCAATAGCGGCAGCAGCGGATGATCGAAGCTCTTGCCGCTGGTATTGGTGTAATGCAGGGTGGCGTTCAGGCGTTCGTCGTCCAACGCATAGGCGAAGGCGACGATCTCCTCATCCTTCGCTTCGCGCGCTTCATGCAGCGCCGGCAGATCGGCATGCAGAATCTGGTTCAGCTTGGTCACATGCGGGTCCGGCTTGCCGGTGAAGCGGCCCCACCAGATCGTGTCGCCCACCAGCAGATGATTCAGCGTGTTGTGCAGGCTGCCGAAAAAGCTCGGCCGCGCGGCATAGTAATCATGCGGCGGCAAGGCGAGGCAGGCTTCATAAAGCCGGCGATTGGCCCAGGCATTGTAATCGGCCATGCGATGCGCATGCAGCAACAGGGGCGAGATCGTCATCGGGAGCATCCTTTTTTCTCTGCGCCAAGGTTAGCGCGGTTCCGGCGTTTCGCCAGTGTTTTCCATGACGATTGCCGGGCTTTATTGTCGCGGTACAATCGGCTTTACGGTTTCGCCGGCTGCCCCTCTTACGGCTTCGCCGGTTGGCCGATCCGCAGCAGGTTGCGGTCGGGATCCAGGATATGGAATTCACGCTGGCCCCAGGGCTTGTCTTCCACCGCGTCGGCGATGCGCGCCTCGCTCCGCCACAGCATGTGCTGGTTCCGCCAAGCGGCATGCAAGGCGTCGACGCCGTCCACCCGTAGATACATGCCGGCGCAATTCGCCGCGGTATCGAAAACATATGTCGCGCTTTGCGACAGCGCGAAATGCACTTCCTGGCCGTCGCGGCCGAGGATCAGGTAATCCGGATAGCGCCCACGCAGCTCGAAGCCCAGCGCCGTATAGAATGCCAGCGTCGCATCCAGGCTGCGGCAGGGCAGGATCGGAATGGCGTTGAATAGGATCATGGCGCATCCTGAAAGCGAAACGGCCTGCCGGGCGGATCGGCAGGCCGTCATGCTAATGCAGGCGGCGGCGGCTTACCACTCGGTGAGCACCGGCTCCAACTTCTTGGCGGTGAGGGCATCGGCGCGGGCCTTCATCCAGCCCTTGGCGAAGGCAGCTTCATCCGCCGGCGCGGATTTCGCATAGGCCGTCCAGGCATCATGCAGCACTTTCTGGCGGGCGATCAGATCGGCATTGGCCTTGTCGTATTCCGGCTTCCAGACCTTGATCTCCTTGAAATACTGGATCGCGCCGTCATGCACCGGCACCACCCAGTCGAAGACCTGGCGCTTGATGTCCCAGCCGACATTGCCGGGCGCGGCGCCCTTATATTCGTCGTACAACTCCACCATCGCCTTGGTCATGGCATAGACCGTATCCTTGTCGGTGGCGGCATAGGTCATCAGCACCGGATAGGGATAGGTGGCGGCTTCCACTTTCTTGTCCTGCCCCATCTCCGGTCCCTCGGCGCCCATGAAGGGCACGAAGAACGGCGCTTTCGCCTTCAGGCGTTTCCATCCGGCGGCATCGTTATGCGGCACGGTGGGATAAACGATGCCGCGCGGGCTGGAGGCAAGCTGATAGGCCGGGCCGGAGATCGAGGAAGCGAAGGCGGCATCCACTTGATTGTTGATCATCGCCTGCATGGCCTGGCCGAAGCCGCCGAATTCCACCTTCTTCACATCGTTCCAGGTGAGATTGGCGTAAGCCAGCAAAGCCGTGATGTTCTGGTTCAGCGACGGCGCGCCCACCACCCAGGCCACCCGCTTGCCTTTCAGGTCGGCCATGGTCTTCACGCCGGTATCCTTGGCGGCGATGATGGTGAGCAGGGCGTCGGAATTGTTCAGCAGCAGCGAACGCACCGGCTGCGGGCCCCAATCCTTCGCGCCGAATTCGAACACCGCTTCCTGCGCCAGATAGGTGCCGCCCACGCCGTTGGCGGAGAAGGGAATCTTGCCTTCGCGCAGCGGCACCGTGCGCGACACGTCGTTCTTGCCCGGCACGACGCGCAGGGTGACGTTCATCTTGTTCTTCAGCGCATTGCCGATGGCGACGGCTTGGTTATAGCCGCCCGAGCCGACATCGTAGGCGGTCCAGGTAAGCTGATCGGGCAGCTTGCCTTGGGCGAATGCCGCCGATGCGGATATTGCAAGCGCCGATGCAGCCAGCAGGGATGCGAAAGCATGCTTCATGGACTCATCCTCCTTGGTTGTTATCGTTATGACTCTCCTAAACGCGTCTCGCTTGCCGCTGGCCGCGCGGCCAGGCGCAGCAGCAGGAAGGCCAGGCCGGCGCAGGCCGCGCCGCTGGCCGCCAGGATTGTGTTGTCCAACGGAATCAAGCGGCCGCCGGGCGCTGCCAGCGCCAAGCCGCCGAGCAGCAGCAATCCGCGCGCCAGCCAGCGCATGGGGCTGCCTTGCAGCAGGCCGCCGCCGACGATGTAGCCCTGCAAAGCGGCGGCGATCATCATCACGCCGGGAAAGGCGGTCAGCAGCACGCCGATCACTTCCGCCGGCGAGCCCTTCAGGATCAATGCCGGATTCAGCGCGAAGAAGAACGGCACGATGTAGATGATGGCGCCCAGCCGCACGGCTTGCAGGCCGATGGCGAAGGGCGAGGCGCGGGCCAGCGGCGCTGCCGCGAAACTGGCCAGCGCCACCGGCGGCGTGATGAATGAGATCATGCCCCAATACATGATGAACAGATGCACGGCCAGCGGATCGAGCCCGGTTTTGATCAGCGGCGGCGCCAGCACGATGGCCAGGAAGATGTAGCAGGCCGTGACGGTCATCCCCATGCCGAAGATGAAGCTGGTCAAGGCGCCCATCAACAGCAGCACCAGCGGATTGTCGCCGGCCAGATAGACCAGATCGTTGGCCAGGGTGCCGGCCAGGCCGGTGACGGAGAATGCGCCGATGATGAAGCCCACCCCGGCCAGGATCGCCACCAATTCGGCCAGCGCGCGTCCGGTGGCGGCAATCAATTCGATCGCGCCGCGCCGCGACAGCCGATGGCGCGGCATGATCTGGTTGATGACCAGCAGCAGCGCGGTGGCGGCGAAGGGCGCGGTGGCTTCGCGCTGCTCGCTCACCATCAGATAGACCAGCACCACGAAAACCAGGATATAGATCCAGCCTTCGCGCAGGGTTTCGCGCAGGCTGGGCAATTCCTCGCGCCGCATGCCGCGCAGGCCCAGGCGGGCCGCATAGGCATCCACCTGCACCATCAGGCCGATATAGAACAGCAGCGCCGGCACCAGGGCGGCCAGCGCGATGTCGCCATAGGGTATGCCCAGGAAGCTGGCCATCACGAAGGCGGTGGAGCCCATCACCGGCGGCATCAGCACCGCGCCGGTGCTGGCCACGGCTTCGACGCCGCCGGCATAATCGGCGCGGAAGCCGCTGCGCTTCATCGCCGGAATGGTCACCACGCCGGACGAAATCACATTCGATATCACGCTGCCGGAAATCGACCCTTGCAGCGCCGAGGATATCACGCCCACTTGCGCCGCGCCGCCGCGCCAGCGGCCCACCAGGGCGAAGGCAAGATCGTTGAAGAACTTGCCGCCGCCGGTATGGTTCAGCGCCACGCCGAACACGATGAAGCCGATGACGATTTCGCCGAAGGCCCGCATCGGGATGCCGAAGGCGCTTTCCGCTGAAACGATGTGATAGGCCATCAAATCGCCGAAACCCGCTTCCACGCCGCGCAGCGGTCCCGGCATATGGCCGGCGAAAACCGGATAGAGCGATACCGCCAGCACGATCACGGTGATCGGCAGGCCGCCGGTGCGGCGCAGCCCTTCCAGCATGGTCAGCCATAATGCGAAGCCGAGAATCTGCGCCATGCGCGGCGGCGCGTATTCCCAGCCTTCCGCCAGGATATTGTGGGCATGCAACGAGAACCAGCCCAACGCGATCAGCGGAATGGCCGCCAGCAGCCAGTCATGCCAGGGCAGGCCCAGCAGCAGGCCGCGTTTTTCAACCGCACCGGGGCGCCAAGCATGGGCGATGAAAACCAGCGGCAGGGTCAGCGCCGCCAGCAGAAACAGATACAGGTTTTCGATGAAGACGAATCCCGCGCCGAGGATGGGTTCCAGCAGTTGGCCGAGATTGAATTGCTGATTCAGCACCAGCAGGATGCAGAGCAGCGTGAAGCCGCAATACAGCAGCACGACCGATGGCCGCAGCCTGCGATGCTGCAATTCCTCGACCATACGCTCGTGCGGCGCCGGCATGCGCTCATGCGGCGCAGCTTCGGCTGCTGCGGATGCCGGCATGGCGGCTTCCGGCCTTTTGGCCATTCATTATCCTCCCGGCCGTCCGTCTGCCTTATGCGGCATGTCCAGACGCTTGGCGGACAGCCTATCGGATTGCCCGGAAGCGCGTAAACCGAGAAATGCAGCCTTTACTCCGCCGATGGTTGTCTTGCCGCTACGTTCGGTTCGGCAGCAAGATACAGCGCCTGGCTGCGGCTGAGGCCCAGATCGGCCAAGGCGCGGCGATCCAGATCGGCCAGGCTGGCAAGCTGGCGGCGTCTTGCCATGGCATCCTGCCAATGCCGCCATTGCACGCGCAGCGCCAAGCCCAGCAGTTTCCAGGCCGGCAGATGCAGGCCGCTGAAAACCCGTTCGGCGCCGGGAAAGCCGGCCAGCAGGCCAAGCTCCTGGGCATCGGCCAGCTTGCGCCTATATATCGAACGTTCGTGCTTTTTTATGCGAGCGACCTGCTTCGGATGGATCGGGTAGGTCATGGCTTTCTCCTGGGGTGATGTCTGGGGATAATCTTTGCGGTGTTTTAAGCGGCTTGGTGCTTCGCGGCCCTGTCCACCAGGGCGTCGAAAGCGGCGGTGCAACGCTGGGCGGCATGCCGGTCCTGCAGCAGCCGTTGATGGAAGGTCAGATTCAGCAGCAGGCCGTTCATCTCGAAGGCGAATTGCTCGCAATCCAGATCGGCGCGGAAATGCCCTTCGCGCACCGCCAATTCGGCGGCCTTGGCGATGGTGGCCTGCCATTCCCGCTGCATGCTCACCAGGCGGTCGCGCACCGGGCCGGGCTTGTCGTCCAGCGCCGTGGCCGCCGAGGTCAGCACGCAGCCGCCAGGCAGATCGGGATTATGCAGCATCCAGCGCTGCCAATTGGCGTAAAGCGCCCGCAGGCGCGGCAGGCCGCGCGGTTCCGCCTTGGCCGGCACCCAAACCGCATCCAGGAAGCGCTTGGCGGCGGTTTCCATCACCGCTTCCTGCAAAGCCTCCTTGGAGCCGAAATGCGCGAACAGGCCGCTTTTCGACATCTTCAGCCGGCTGGCCAGATTGCCGATGGTCAAACCCTCGATGCCCTCCACCGAGGCGGTTTTGATCGCCTCGCGGATGATGGCTTCCTTGGTTTCCGCACCCTTGCTCATGACTGTAATGTACGAACGGTCGTACTATTTGTCAAATTATATCTTCGCAGGGATAGCTGTCATGCGCCGTGAATCCTTGTAGCTCTTTGGGAGAGGGGTGTTTCGATAGGCAAAACAAGGACTTCTGTAATGACCAAGGTGAATAGACGCTCTCTCCTCGCCACCGGCTTGGTTGCCGGGCTTTTCGTTGCCGCTGGTCAAGCCAGGGCGCAAGCAACGCCCGGCTGCGGCGGCCGGGTTACCCCGGAACAGACCGAAGGCCCGTATTTCACCCCGAATGCGCCACTGAAGACCAATCTGCATGAGCCGGGCATGGCCGGCGAGCGGCTGCGGCTGGCTGGCCGGGTGCTGGATACGCATTGCCGCCCGGTCTCGCGGGCGTTGCTCGAGGTCTGGCAGGCCGATGCCGATGGCGCATACGACAATCGCGGCTATCGCCTGCGCGGCCATCTGTTCAGCGATGAATCCGGCGGCTGGCTGGTGGATACCATCCGCCCGGGCCGCTATCCCGGCCGCACGCCGCATATCCATGTGAAGGTGAAGGGGCCGAGCACCTCCATCCTCACCACGCAGCTTTACTTCCCCAACGATCCCGGCAATGCGCGCGACGGCATCTACGATCCGCGTCTGCTGCTGCAACTCGAACAGCGCGGCGAAGGCCTGCTCGGCCGCTACGATTTCGTGCTGGGTTGAGATAAGCTGGCGGCATGACCGCCGCCACCTTGTTCACCTTCGCCTTGGCCGCATGCGCGTTGGCCGTTACGCCGGGGCCCGACATGCTGATGGTGCTCACCCGCTCATTGGCGCAGGGCCGCGCCGCCGGGCTGGTGGCGATGCTGGGCATTTCGCTGGGCTGCTATGTGCATGCGCTGATCGCGGGTTTGTCGCTGGGTGGCATGCTGCTGCTCGGGCCGCTGGTTTTCGAAGTCATCCGCTGGGCCGGCGCGGCTTATCTGCTCTGGCTCGGCATCCAGTGTTTTCGCGGCAGCGGCGGCGTGCAGATACCCGCGCAAAATCTGCCGAAAACGCATTTGCGCAGCGTCTTCGCCCAGGGCTTTCTGTGCAATGTGCTGAATCCGAAAGTGGCGCTGTTCTTCCTGGCGCTGTTTCCGCAATTCATGCTGCCCGATCCGGGCATGGCCTTGCCGCAAGCTTTGTTGCTGGCCAGCATTCTGAATGTCGCGGGTTTGCTGGTGCTGACGCCGATCGCGCTGATGGCTGGCCGCTTTGGCGAATGGCTCGGCCGCAAGCCGGGTTTCCTGGCCTGGCAGAATCGCCTGCTCGGCCTGGTCTTTACCGGATTGGCTTTGCGCCTGGTCTTCGACGCGCGGCGCTGATTGCTCGGGCGCTGATCGCTTAGGCGCTGATCAATCCGCCGCCTTCACGCCGCGCACTTCGGCGGTGCCTTCCAGGATGGCGGTCTTGAGCAATTCGAGGCCGTTCTCGAGCTCGAAAATCTGTTCGCGCATCAGCTTCAATTCGGCCACCTGCTGGCTGCGCAGCGGGCGGTCGGATTGCGCATGCTCCAGCACCAGGGTGGCATAGCGTCCGCGCAATTTGGCGATATGGCGCAACAGGCCATCCAACTCTTCGGGTTCCACGCGGCCCAGGGCCCAGGAAACCTGTTCATGAGCAAGCTCGCGCGCCCGGCCATTGAGCTTCTGCACATATTGCCGGGCGGTGAGCGGGGCGGCGGCGAGGCCATCGCGTTTCGCGAGGCGCTCACGTGCCGTGAGGGTTTCTCCCTCTGGCAGCAGCGCGGCTTTCAATTGCGGCTCGACCTTCTGTGCCTGGCGCAAGGAAAGCAGTGCTAAAGCCATTTCGATCTCCTGTGTCTTAACGAAACTGCCGGTTCTCGGCGGGATCGTTAACGGTAATTGCAGGGAGCGTGCCAACTCAATATTCGGCTATTTTTCGGCAAATATTGCGATGGAAAATTTGCCCGGCGGCAGAATCTTCCCAGCCCTTCCGGGCCGGCCATGGTTGATTTTTGCCGTTCAGTATTCCGGATTGGGGCCGGGGATGCTGCGGGTGGCGTTGCCGAAGGTGAGATAAACCAGCCAGGCTTTCGGATTCGCCCGGTAGCGTTCCAGCAGCTCTGGCGGCAGGCGGAATTCAGCCTGGGCGGCGATGGGGCGCTTACGCTCGGCGGCGAAGGGGTTTTTCAGCGGCAGGCTGAGGCCGATGCCGGCATCCAGGCCGCTGGATGAACCGCCGCTGCCGCCCAGTATCACGCCGGGCCGGCGGCCATCCCGCCCGGTTTCGGACGGCCGCTCGGCTTCGGGCGGCTCGCGCACCACCAGCCGCTGGGCCTGAAAGGCGCGGCCATCGGGGGCGGTCAGTTCGGCTTGTTCCAGCGCCTGGCCGGCGCTGACCCGCAGGATCAGCCGATCCGGCGCCAGCAATTCCACCGAGGCCGCCAGCGGCGGTTCGGCCGGGCTGGCGCAGGCGGTCAGCAACAGCAAACCGGCGATAACAAATTGCCGCAACGTCATACTGGCGATCATACTGCGCTTTGCAGCTATAAGAAACGCAACAAGCGGAGGGAAATCGTGGACAACTTATTCGACCTGACCGGCAAGGTGGCCTTGATCACCGGTTCCAGCCGCGGCATCGGCCGCGCCATCGCGCTGCGCATGGCCCAGCATGGCGCCAAGGTGGTGGTATCCAGCCGCAAGGCGGAAGCCTGCGAGAAAGTGGCGAGCGAAATCCGCGCCGCCGGCGGCGAAGCCCTGGTGATCCCCTGCAACATCTCGGAAAAGGCGCAATTGCAGGCCTTGGTGGATGCCACGCTCAAGCATTGGGGCCGCATCGACGCGCTGGTCTGCAACGCGGCGGTGAATCCCTATTTCGGCCCCAATAAGGATATCCCCGACGACGCCTTCGACAAGATCATGGCCTGCAACATCAAGAGCAACCATTGGCTCTGCGAGATGACCGCGCCGCATATGGCCGCGCGCGGAGAAGGCGGGGCGATGATCATCGTGTCTTCCGTGGGCGGCCTGATCGGCTCCAACATGATCGGCGCCTACAACATCTCCAAGGCCGCCGACATGCAGCTGGCGCGCAATCTCGCCGTCGAATGGGGCGAGGCCAATATCCGCACCAATTGCATCGCGCCCGGCCTGATCAAGACCGACTTCGCCCGCGCGCTGTGGGAAGACCCAACCATCTCCAAGAAGGCCACCAAGGGCTATGCCCTGAAGCGGGTGGGCGAGCCCGACGAGATTGCCGGGGCGGCGGTTTTCCTGGCCAGCCGGGCGGGCAGCTTCATGACCGGCCAGACCATCGTGATTGATGGCGGCGGCATGGTGAATTTCCAGTCGGTATGAAATTCCCGCTGCTGGGTTTTCCGGCCGGGGCGCGGTATATATAGCGCACCATGCTCGCCGCCATTCCGAACCGCCGCGCCATCATCGACCGCAAGAGCCTCACCTTGCAGTTGGAGGCGCTTGGCAACGACGGCGGCAAGAACGCGGCGCAGGAAATGCGCAATCAGGCTCTGGCGCTGCTCAAGGCGGCGCTGAACCATGGCCGTGATGCCATCCGGGCGCGGTTCGAGGCCGGCGAGAGCGCGCAGGTCACCCGGCAATCCATCGCCTACCTGACCGATCAGATCATCCGCCTGGCTTTCGATTTCACCACCGGGCGGGTCTATCGCCTGCCCAATCCCACGGCGGCTGAGCGGCTGTCGGTGGTGGCGGTCGGCGGCTATGGCCGCGGCGAGATGGCGCCGTTCTCCGATGTCGATCTGCTGTTCCTGTTTCCCTATAAGCAGACGCCCTGGGGCGAGCAGGTGGTGGAATACCTGCTGTATCTGTTTTGGGATATGGGCCTGAAGGTCGGCCATTCCACCCGCTCGGTGGAGGATTGCCTGCGCCTGGCGATGACCGATCTCACCATCCGCACGGCCTTGCTGGAAATGCGCTGGATCTGGGGCGACCAGCCGCTGGCGCAGCAATTGCGCGAACGCTTCGCCGCCGAGGTGATGGCCAAGACCGGACCGGATTTCATCGAGAAGAAGCTGGGCGAGCGCGACGACCGCCATCGCCGCATGGGCGATTCCCGCTATCTGGTGGAACCCAATATCAAGGAAGGCAAGGGCGGCCTGCGCGATCTGCACACGCTGCTCTGGATCTCGCGTTATGTTTACGGCCTGGAAGACCTTGCCGGCCTGATCCAGCTCGGCCTGCTGGCGCCGGATGAATACAAGCGCTACAGGCAGGCCAGCGACTTTCTGTGGACCGTGCGCTGCCATCTGCATTACCTCACCGGCCGCCCGGAAGAGCGCCTCACCTTCGATATGCAGACCGAGATCGCGCGCGCCATGGGCTATGCCGACCGGCCGGGCCGCAAGGATGTCGAGCGTTTCATGAAGCGCTATTATCTGGTGGCCAAGGAAGTCGGCGATCTCACCCGCATTTTCGCCGCCGCGCTGGAAGAGCGCCATAAAAAGAAAAAGCCGCTGGCGGTGCTGAAATCGAAAATCCGCCGGCCCAAAACCACGGATGGCTTCGTGGTGGAAGGCGGCCGGCTCGATCTGGCCGATCCGGCGCTGTTCGAACGCGAGCCGGTGAAGCTGCTGCGCCTGTTCCATCTGGCGCAGGAACAGGGGCTTGATATCCATCCCGACGCGTTGCGTCAGGTCAGCCGCAGCCTGAAGGCCGTCAATGCCGAACTGCGCAACGATCCGGAAGCCAACCGGCTGTTCGTCGAGATGCTCACCTCGAAGAACGATCCCGAGACCACCTTGCGCCGCCTCAACGAAGCCGGCGTATTCGGCCGCTTCGTGCCGGATTTCGGCCGCGTCGTCGCGCAGATGCAGCACGACATGTATCACGTCTATACCGTGGACGAGCATACCATCCGCGCCATCGGCATCCTGTCGCGCATCGAAGCCGGGCAATTGGCCGAGGAGCATCCGCTCAGCGTGAAGGTGATGCCGCAGGTGGTGTCGCGCCGCGCGCTGTATGTCGCCGTGCTGCTGCATGATATCGCCAAGGGGCGCGGCGGCGATCATTCAATGCTGGGCGAAAAGGTGGCCTGGAAGCTCGGCCCGCGCTTCGGCTTGTCGGATGCCGAAACCGAAACCGTGGCCTGGCTGGTGCGCTGGCATCTGGCGATGTCGGCCACGGCCTTCAAGCGCGATATCGCCGATCCGAAAACCGTGGTGGATTTCGCTCAACTGGTGCAAAGCCCGGAACGGCTGCGGCTGCTGCTGGTGCTGACGGTCGCCGATATCCGCGCCGTGGGACCGAATGTGTGGAATGGCTGGAAGGGCCAGCTGCTGCGCGAATTGTATTACCGCGCCGAGGAATATCTGTCGGGCGGCTTCAGCGTGCGCGGGCGCGAGCAGCGCGTCGCCGAAACCAAGAAGCAGGTGGCCGAACGCCTGCCCGATTGGCCGGCGGCGGAACGCAACGCGCTGCTCAAGCGGCATTACGAGAATTACTGGTTCTCCAACGACGCCGACACCATCGCCCGTCATGCCCGGCTGATGCGGGTGGCCGATAAGGAGAAGCGCGGCCTTACCCTGGAAACCCGCGTCGACGGCTTCCGCGCCGTTACCGAAACCACGCTTTACGCGCCCGATCATCCCGGCCTGTTCGCCCGCGTGGCCGGCGCGATCGCGGCATCCGGCGGCAATATCGTGGATGCCAAGATCTTCACCACCACCGACGGCATGGCGCTGGATACGTTTTTCATCCAGGACACGGAAGGCAAGGCCTTCGACCGGTCCGACAAGCTGGCCAAGCTGTCCACCGCCATTCAGCGCACCTTGTCGGGCGATCTGCGGCCGCGCCTGGTGCTGGGCGGCGACAAGCCGGGCCTGCCCAGCCGCACCCGGGTGTTCAAGGTCGCCCCGGCGGTGCTGATCGACAACACCGCCTCCAACCGCCATACCGTGGTGGAAGTGAACGGCCGCGACCGGCCCGGCTTCCTCTACGACGTGACGCGCGGGCTCTACGATCTCAACCTGTCGATCCGCTCGGCCCATATCGCCACCTATGGCGAGCGGGCGGTGGACGTATTCTATGTGCAGGACCTGACCGGCCAGAAAATCGAGGATGATGGCCGGCTGCGGCAGATCGAGCGCCATCTGCTCACTCTGCTCAGAGCCGCCGAACAGAAGAGCGCCGAACACAAAAGCGGCGACCAGAAGGGAGCCGAGAAGGCCCCGGCCAGCCGTCCGGCCGCCAAGGCGTCGGCCCGCAAGGATGCCGCCTGAGGCGGCTTTCAGTCCAGTTTCAGCGCCGGAAGCCGCGCGTATCGGGGCGGCAGAAATCGCCGTGCGGTGGCGTCGGGCATCCCGGCAAAAGCTGCCGCCCGGCAGCGCCGACTTGGTTGGGCCTGAAAATTAAACCCATATAATTCAATATATTATCTCTGATTTCGCAGTTGGCCCGGGCTTTGCACATACCCCGCCGAACCAATTCATCCGTCCTGCGAATAGAGGCTTCCATGCAGATCGGTTCCGTCAATTCCACCAGCGCCGCAAGCCAGGCCGCGTCCAGCTTTTCCGCCGACGATGCCGCGTTGCCGGATTTCGCCAACCTGCTGGCCGGCAGCTATGCCGCCAAGGCGTCGAGCGGTCCGGAGCTGAAAGGTCCGCAGGCCGCGCGTTCGGTCGAGCGCACCGATGCCGACCGCGGCGCCGTCGACCGGTCCTATGCCGACCGGGCTTCCGCAGATCGGGCCGCCGACGCCCGCGCCGCCGATTCGAAGCCGCGTTCCGATGATGCGCCGGCCGCCGCCGACAAATCGGCGCAGGCATGCGACAAGCGGTCTGATCGCGCGGCGGTCCAGCAATCCGATAAGCCGGCCGATGCTTCGGCCGATGCCGCGTCCGCGCAGCCGGCCGATGCCAAATCCGAAACGCCGGAGAAGCAGGCTGCTGGCGATGCCGTAGGCAAGCCGGGCGAGGCCGGCGCCGAAGGCGAGAATGCCGAGAAGAAAAAGGCCGAGGCCGAAGTCGATCCGCTGCTGCTGGTCGCCGCTCCGGTTGCCGCCGCCACGGTCGCCGTGGCTGCTGCCGGCCAAGCCGCCGCCGCTGTCGGCGGGAAAAGCGAAACCGCTGCGGATGCCGCTTTGCGCGCCCTGCAGGAAGACGCCCTGTCGCCCGAGGCGCAGCAGGCCGCGTTGGAAGCCGCCAAGAACGCCGCGCAGAATGCGGGCCAGATTGCCGGCCAAAATCCTGGTAAGGGCGATGGCAAGGCGGATGCCAAATCCGCCAAGCTGACCGCTCAGGTCACCGTCGATGGTTCGGCGCCGAAATCCCTGGTCGATCCCGCCGCTTTGTTCGCCGACATGCTGCATGTGGAAGGCGAGGAGGCGCTGCCGCCGGAACTCGCCGCTGAAATGCTCGGCGAGCATGGTGCGCAGATTCAGAATCAGCTTGCCGGCGGCGCGATGGTGTTCGATCTCGCCAACCAGCCGCAGAATGCGGCCGGCAATAGCAGCCAGCAGACCAATGGTCTGGCGGCCGTGGCCGGCACCGCGTCGCATGCTCCCGCGCAGGCCGCGCACCAGACCGCCCATGCCCAGGCTGCCCGCCATCCGCAGGCTCTGGTGCCGCCGGGCGAGCAGGTGGCCGTGCATATCAAGCGCGCCGCCAATGAAGGGCTGGACACCATTTCGATCAAGCTGGATCCGGGCAATCTCGGCAAGGTGGAGGTGACGATGGAAGTCTCCTCCGATGGCCGCCTGTTGGCGGTGATCGCCGCCGACAAGCCGGAAACCCTGGCGATGCTGCAAAAGGATGCTCAGGCGCTGGAACAGAGCCTGCGCGATTCCGGCCTGAAGACCGGCCAGGACAGCCTGAATTTCATGTTGCGCGAGCAGAACCAGAATGGTCAGGGCGGCGATGACGGCCGTGGCCGTCGCGGCGGCCGCGGCCAAGGCGACGATGTCGCCGATGCCGGCCAGCTCGGCGCCGATGCACGCATGATTGCCCAAGCCGCCAATGCCCAGCGCGCCGCGGCGCGCGGCGGCCTGGATATCCGCATTTAACCACCCACCGAGGCAGGAGCATAGAACATGGTCACCTCAGTCACCGGCACTTCGAGCGCCACAACCACTTCCGCCGCAACTTCATCCGGCGTGTCGTTGGCGAAGAATTTCGACACTTTCTTGAAGCTGCTGACCACGCAGCTGAAGAACCAGGATCCCACCTCGCCGATGGATTCCAAGGAATTCACCCAGCAGCTGGTGCAGTTCAGCCAGGTGGAACAGCAGATCAATCAGAACAAGAATCTGGAAAAGCTGATCGAGATGGTCGGCGCTCAGAACGCCAACGCCAATCTCGGCTATATCGGCAAGGATGTGGTGGTCAGCGGCGGCGACGGCACGCTGGTGCAGGATGGCGAGATCGACTGGATGTATAATTTGCCTGCCGGCGTCACCACCGCCAAGGCCAATGTCTACGACGAGGCCGGCAAGCTGGTTTATTCCACCACGCTCACGCCGAAGGCTGGCCGCGCCAATTTCAGCTGGGATGGCACGCGCAGCGACGGCGTGGTGCCGAAGGCCGGCAATTACACCCTGGAAGTCACCGCCAAGGACACCAATGGCAAGGCCATGGACGGCACCAAGGTTTACACCACCGGCCGCGTCGACAGCCTGGAATACGAAGATGGCGATCAATTCTTGATCGTCGGCAATGTGAAGGTGGCGCCGTCCGATGTGGTGGCGGTGCGCGCGCCGACGAATTGATCCGAATGATGGGGGCAGCGGCGTTAACCGCTGCTTAACCATTGGGTTTAGGGGTTTCTTAAAGCCGGAGTCAGAGAATGCGACAGCACGATTATCACCCCCAGCCGGTTCGGATGTTCACACGCGACCGTAGTATCGCCAGCATTATCGGCCCCGAGGGTCAGCAACTGACCCGCGACAGCCTGCCCGCGCCCAATACCAAGCGCTGGGTGATCCGCCGCAAGGCGGAAGTGGTGGCGGCTGTGCGCGGCGGCCTGCTCACCCTGGACGAAGCCTGCGAGCGCTACAGCCTCACCACCGAGGAATTCCTGTCCTGGCAGCGCGCCATCGAAAAGCACGGCCTGGCCGGCCTGCGCACCACCCGGCTGCAGGATTACCGCCCCGGTACATTGAAGACCGAAACCTTGAAAACCGGCCCCCTGAAGGCCGGCCTGCGCAACCGCGTCTAGCCAGTCTGCGCAACCGCGCCTAGAAAGGCGTGCCATTATTCACCGGTCCGGCGCGAAAAGGTTAACAAACTACTAGGCAAATTTTGCCGGGGTGTTAACCTCTTCTTCATTCCAGATCCCTACCCTGGCAACAAGATGTCCAGGTGCGTGGAAGCGCATGGGGTGATGCCGTGAACGGTCTGATGCAAATGCTGCGTAATCTCGGGGCTGCCCGCCTCGCCATTCTTGGCGTGACGGCCGCGGCCCTGATCGGCTTTTTCCTGTTTATCGGAATGAAGGTGACGCAGCCGCGCATGGCGCTGCTGTACGGCAACCTCGATCTGCAGGATTCAGCCAATATCGTCGCCCGGCTGGAACAGCAGAAGGTGCCCTACCAGATCGCCGCCAACGGCGCGCAGGTGCTGGTGCCGGAAGATCGCGTGCTGCGGCTGCGCATGCAGATGGCCGAGGCCGGCGTGCCGGCCGGCGGCTCCATCGGGTATGAATTGTTCGACAAGGCCAATGCCCTGTCGGCCACCAATTTCATGCAGAACCTGAATCACCTGCGCGCCATGGAAGGCGAGCTGGCCCGCACGATTCGCGCCATCGACCAGGTGCAGTCGGCGCGCGTGCATCTGGTGCTGCCCAAGCGCGAGGTGTTCAGCCGCGAGCAGCGCGAACCCTCGGCCTCCATCGTGATCAAGACGCGCGGCGGCCGGCTGGATCAGCCGCAGGTGCGCGCGATTCAAAATCTCGTCGCCGGCGCGGTGCCGGATTTGAAATCCAGCCGCGTCGCCATCATCGACGATCGCGGCAATCTGCTGGCCGGCGCCAATACCGAGGAAGCCGCCGATCCGGTGGCGGCCGGCGCATCCAAGATGGTGGAAGTGCGCCGCCAGGCGGAAGACCGCTTGCGCAAGGCCATCGAAACCCTGCTCGAGCGTTCGGTCGGCATCGGCAATGTGCGCGCCGAAGTGTCGGTCGACATGGATTTCGACCGCGTCACCACCAATCAGGAATTGTTCGATCCGGAACAGCAGGTGGTGCGTTCCACCAGACCATCAGCGAGCAGAATCAGAGCCAGGAAGGTCAGCAGGCCGTCACGGTGCAGAATAATCTGCCCGAGGCGCAGGCCCAGGGCGCGAATCAGGCCACCCAGCGCGGCCAGCGCAGCGAAGAACTGATCAACTACGAAATCTCCAAGACCATCCGCACCCAGGTGCGCGAAGGCGGCGTGATGAAGAAGGTGTCCGCCGCCGTGCTGGTGAACCACATCGTTCTGGTGGATGGCGAGGGCAAGCGCGCCTATCAGCCGCGCAGCCCGGAGGAATTGCAGCAGCTCACCGCCCTGGTGCGCAACGCCATCGGCTTCGATCAAGGGCGCGGCGACAATGTCGAAGTGGTGTCGATGCGCTTCGCCGAACCGGGCGACATCCCCGAGGAAGTCGATCCCGATCTGCAGCCGATCTTCATGGGCCTGAACAAGCGCGACCTGTTCCGCATCGGCGAGATCGCCGGCTATCTGCTGGCAGCCCTTTTGGCCCTGCTGCTGGTGGTGCGCCCGATCGTGCGCCGCATCATCGAAGCTTCGCAGAATCCCGACGAGGTGCCGGCGGGCATGCTGACCCCCAGCATGCCGGGTGTGCCCTCCGTGGTCGGCTCGGCGCCGATCGCCGAATTGCCGGCCGCGCCCGACGGCATGTCGCCCATGGCCACGCCCGGCATCGAATCGATGATTGATATCGCCCGCATCGAGGGCCAGGTGAAGGCGTCCAGCTTGAAGAAGATCGGCGAGATCGTCGACAAGCATCCGGAAGAAGCCATTTCCATCATCCGCAACTGGCTGTATCAGGCGGCGTAGTTCCAGGAGGCATGATCCATGGCTGAGAAGGATTTCCGTCAGCTCAAAGGCTCGGACAAGGCCGCCATCCTGATGCTTGCGCTGGGCGAGGAGCATTCCTCCAAGCTCTGGCCGCTGCTGGATGACGAAGAGATCAAGGAAATTTCGCAGAACATGGCCAACCTCGGCTCGGTGAATTCCGAAGTCGTGGAAAAGCTGTTCCTGGAATTCGTCAACAACTTCTCCTCCACCGGCTCGCTGTCGGGTACTTTCGACAGCACCGAACGCCTGCTGATGAAAGCGCTGCCGTCCGACCGCGTGACGCAGATCATGGAGGAAATCCGCGGCCCCGCCGGCCGCACCATGTGGGACAAGCTCGCCAACGTGAACGAAAACGTGCTGGCGAACTATCTGAAGAACGAATATCCGCAAACCGTCGCCGTGGTGCTCTCCAAGATCCGCCCGGAACATGCCGCCCGCGTGCTGGCGGCCCTGCCGGAAGAATTCTCCATGGAAGTGGTGATGCGCATGCTGCGCATGGAGGCCGTGCAGAAGGAAGTGCTCGACAAGGTGGAGCAGACCCTGCGCACCGAATTCATGTCGAACCTGGCGCGCACCAATCGCCGCGACAGCCACGAAATGATGGCGGAAATCTTCAACAGCCTGGATCGCAACACCGAGGCGCGCTTCCTCGCCGCCCTGGAAGAGCGCAGCCGCGATGCCGCCGAGCGCATCAAGGCGTTGATGTTCACCTTCGAGGATCTGATCAAGCTGGATCCCAGCGGCGTGCAGGCTCTGCTCAAGGCGGTGGAAAAGGACAAGCTGGGCCTGGCGCTGAAAGGCGCATCGGAAACCCTGCGCGATCTGTTCTTCTCCAATATGTCCGAACGCGCTTCCAAGCTGCTGCGCGAGGAAATGGAAAGCATGGGCCCTGTCCGCCTGAAGGATGTGGACGAGGCGCAGATGATCATGGTCAACACCGCGAAGGAACTGGCGGCCAAGGGCGAAATCATGCTGGCCGACAACAAGGGCGACGACGAGCTGATCTACTGACATGGCAGGCAAGGCGAAATTCCTGTTCGATCATCCCTTCGACGGCACCAAGCCGAAATCGGAGGCGATGTACCGTCCCAAGGGGCCGCCGCCGAAATTCAGCCTCGACGACATGGAAGCCGCCAAGAAGCAGGCTTTCGAGGAAGGCGAACAGGCCGGGCGCAATTCCGCCGAAGCCGAGCATGCCCATATGGTGGAGCAGGCGCTGGCGGCCATCGAAGGGCGGCTGGGCCAGTTGGCCGAGGCGCAGAA
>JAYSEE010000004.1:25334-31388 GCA_041914045.1 Ferrovibrio sp.
GGCCGCCGCAGCCGCCCGCGCGGAAGCGGTTTCGGCCGCCGCCGCCATCGCCGGCAAGTTGGCCTCGCATACCATGGCGCGCGAGCCTTTGCGCGAGATCGAGGCCTTGGTGCTGCGCTGCATGGACGATATGCGCGACGAACCGCGCCTGGTCGTCCGCGTGGCGGAAGGCGTGGCCAAGCTGCTGGATGAACGCATTGATTCCCTGGTGGCGCAATCGGGCTTCGGCGGCAAGGTGATGCTGGTGCCCGACGACACCCTGCCGGCCACCGATTGCCGGGTGGATTGGGCCGATGGTTCGGCCGAACGCAATCAGGCCGCGCTGGAACGCGAAGTGGACCAGGCGGTGCAACGCTATATCCAGGGCTTGTACGCCGAGGCGCGCGAGCCCCAGGCGGAAGCCTGAATAACGAGAGGATGACGGATCATGGCTGATGGCGGCGACGATCTCGAACTGAAGGATATCGGCCAGGGCAGCCTGCCCGAGGAAGACGATCCCAATGCGGCGCGCACGGCGGCGGATTTGCAGGCCGTGTTCGATATCCCGGTGCATGTTTCGGCGGTGCTGGGCAAGGCCAACATGCAGGTCAGCCAGTTGCTCAAGCTCGGCCGCGGCGCGGTTATCGAGCTGGACCGCAAGGTCGGCGAGGCGATCGACATCTATGTGAACAATCGCCTGGTGGCGCGCGGCGAAGTGGTGGTGGTGGAAGACCGTCTCGGCGTGACGATGACGGAAATCATCAAGGGCGGCAGGCAGGGTTAAGAACGATGCGGCTTATCATCATCGGAACGCTGAACGGGCAGATCGGGGCCGCCACCCGCATCGCGCTGCAGCGCGGCGCCAAGGTGGCGCAGGTGGAGGATATCGCGGCTGCGCTGAATCTGCTGCGTTCGGGCAAGGGCGCCGATCTGGCGATGGTGGATGTTACGCTGGATGTGAAAACGCTGGTCGAAAGCCTGAAGGACGAGCGCATCAATCTGCCCGTGGTGGCCTGCGGCATCGGCAACGATGCGCGCGCCGCCGTGGCCGCCATCCGCGCCGGCGCCAAGGAATATCTGCCCTTGCCGCCGGATGCCGATCTGATCGCCGCCGTGCTGGAAGCCGTGGCGGAAGAGAATCATCAGATGCTGTTCCGCGATCCGGCCATGGCCCAGGTGGTCAAGCTGGCCGAACAGATCGCGCCGTCCGCCGCCAGCGTGATGATCACCGGCGAAAGCGGCACCGGCAAGGAAGTGATGGCGCGTTATGTCCATGCGCGCAGCCCGCGTTCCGACAAGCCGTTCGTCAGCGTCAATTGCGCGGCGATCCCCGAGCAGTTGCTGGAATCCGAATTGTTCGGCCATGAAAAGGGCGCTTTCACCGGCGCCGTGGCCCGCCGCATCGGCAAATTCGAGGAGGCCAATGGCGGCACCCTGCTGCTGGATGAAATCAGCGAAATGGATATCCGCCTGCAGGCCAAGCTGCTGCGCGCCATTCAGGAACGCGAGATCGACCGCATCGGCGGCTCCAAGCCGGTCAAGGTGGATATCCGCGTGCTGGCCACGTCCAACCGCGATCTCGCCGCCGAAGTAGCGCGCGGCACCTTCCGCGAGGATTTGCTGTTCCGCCTCAACGTGGTGAATCTCAAGCTGCCGCCGCTGCGCGCGCGCCCGGCGGATATCGAATTGCTGGCCGGGCATTTCGCCAAGAAATACGCCGAGGCCAATGGCGTGCCGGTCCGTCCGCTGGCCGCCGACACGCTGGCGGCGCTGAAAAAGGCGCCCTGGCGCGGCAATGTGCGCGAATTGGAAAACGCCATGCATCGCGCGGTGCTGCTGGCGTTGGGCGACAAGATCGAGATCGACGCCGTGCGGCTGCCCGATGGCACGGCGCTGTCCGAATTGGTGGGCGGCGAAGCCGGCCCCGCGCCGGGCTCGGCCGCTTCCGCCTCCGCCGATGGCGCGGCTCCGGCCGCAGCGGGCGGTTCGCTGGTCGGCCGCGCCTTGGCCGATGTGGAGCGCGATCTGATCATCGACACGCTGAAGCATTGCTTGGGCAATCGCACCCATGCCGCCAATATCCTCGGCATTTCGATCCGCACGCTTCGCAACAAGTTGAAGCAGTATACCGACGAAGGCGTGGCGGTGCCCGCCGCCAATGAAAGCAGCCGCGCCGCCGTTTGATGGCGACGCGCAAACAGGATGCAGCAGTAAGGCATGACCGAACTGGTTCCAGCGGATAGAGCTTCAGCAGGCGGCGGCGGTCCCAGCTTCACCGACCGGCTGAAGCGCATGACCAAGCATGGCGAGATTTTTCTCGCCGTGGGCGTCATGGCCGTGCTGGCCATGCTCATCCTGCCGATGCCGACCTGGCTGCTCGATTTCGCGCTGGCGGTTTCGGTCACCTCGGCCGTGCTGGTGCTGATGACCTGCCTGTTCGTCACCAAGCCGCTCGAATTCGGCGCCTTCCCCACGGTGCTGCTGATCACCACCATGCTGCGGCTGTCGCTCAATCTGGCCTCCACGCGGCTGATCCTGGGCAATGGCCATGAAGGCACCGATGCCGCCGGCCATGTGATCGAGGCGTTCGGCCAGTTCGTGATGGGCGGCAATCTGGTGATCGGCATCATCGTGTTCGCCATCCTGGTGTTGGTGAATTTCGTGGTCATCACCAAGGGTTCCGGCCGCATCGCGGAAGTGTCGGCGCGCTTCACCCTGGATGCCATGCCGGGCAAGCAGATGGCCATCGACGCCGATCTGTCCGCCGGCTTGATCGACGAAGCCAGCGCGCGCACCCGCCGCAAGGAACTGGAAGACGAATCCAGTTTCTTCGGCGCCATGGACGGCGCTTCGAAATTCGTGCGCGGCGATGCCATCGCCGGCATCATCATCACCTTCATCAACCTGATCGGCGGCATCCTGATCGGCCTGCTCGATAAGGGCCTCACCTTCCAGCAGGCCATCGCCACCTATTCGATCCTGACGGTGGGCGACGGGTTGGTCTCGCAGATTCCGGCGCTGATCATCTCGGTTGCCGCCGGTTTGATGGTGTCGAAAGGCACCGCCACCGGCACCACCGATCAGGCGCTTTCCGCGCAGCTTTCCGGCGAAAAGGCGCTGGGCATGTCGGCGGCTTTGGCGCTGGCTTTCGCCATCATTCCGGGCATGCCGTTCCTGCCCTTCATGATCCTGGCGCTGATGTTCGGCGGCCTGGCCTATGCGTCGCGTCAGGAAAACAAGCGGCGCCGCATCGCCGCTATCGTGCCGCCGCCCGAACCGCCCAAGCCGGTCAGCCCGCTGGACGAGCCGGTCACCAATGCTTTGGCCATCGACGATCTGCGGCTCGAACTCGGCTTCAGCCTGCTGCCGCTGATCAACGATGCGCGCGGCTATCGCCTGACCGATCAGATCAAGGCTTTGCGTCGCCAAGTCGCCATTGATATGGGCTTCATCATGCCCAGCGTCCGCATCCTCGACAACATGCAATTGCCCGGCAATTCCTACGTGATCCGCGTGAAGGAAGTGGAAGCCGCGCGCGGCGAAGTGCGCGCCAGCATGCTGCTGGTGATGGATCCGCGCGGCGAACGCATTGCTTTGCAGGGCGAGGAAACCATCGAGCCGACCTTCGGCCTGCCCGCCATGTGGGTGGACGACAGCTTGCGTGACGAAGCGATGTTCCGCGGTTATACCGTGGTCGATCCCGGCACCGTCATCACCACGCATCTTACCGAGGTGGTGAAGGACAACATGGCCGATCTGCTGTCTTTCGCCGAGACGCAGAAACTGATCGACGAATTGAAGAAGACCAACGAAAAGCTGGTGACCGAAGTGATCCCCGGCCGCATCAACGTCAACGGCGTGCAGCGCGTGCTGCAAAACCTGTTGGCCGAGCGCGTGTCGATCCGCGATCTCGCCACCATCCTGGAAGCCGTGGCCGAGGCCACCGGCTATACCCAGAGCATCACCCAGATCACCGAGCATGTGCGCGCCCGCCTGGCGCGGCAGATCTGCAACGCCAATGTCGGCGCCGACGGCTTCATTCCGCTGGTCACGCTGTCGCCCAATTGGGAACAGGCTTTCGCCGAATCGTTGATCGGCCAGGGCGAAGAGCGCCAGCTTTCCATGGCGCCGTCGCGCTTGCAGGATTTCATCGCTTCGGTGCGCCAGACCTTCGAACGGCTCAGCGGCGAAGGCTATGTGCCGGTGCTGCTGGTCAGCCCCGGCGTGCGGCCTTATGTGCGCTCGATCATCGAACGCTTCCGCCCGGCCACCATCGTGATGTCGCAGCAGGAGGTCCATCCCCGGGCCAAGCTGCGTACATTGGCGCAAATCTAGCGGGAGGGTCTGAGCGATGCGCCTGAAAACCTTCACCGCGACCAGCATGGCAGAGGCCATGGACATGGTGCGCAGCCAGCTTGGCGAGGATGCGATCATCGTATCCACCCAGCAGAGCCGCAGCGACGGCCATGTGGAAATCACCGCCGCCATCGACAGCGATTCGGAAGACGATTACGCAACGCCGGAAGCCCGCGCCCTGCGCGAAACCGCGCGTTACGGCGCCAATACGCGCGGCTTCGTGCCGTCGGAGGATTTCGGCCCCGGCGAGGATGGCTATGCGCAGGAATTCGCCGAATTGCTGCAAGGCGCGCTGGGCTGGCATGGCGTGCCGGCGCGGCTGGCCGATCGGCTGATCGACCATGCGCTGAATGTGGGGCTGGACGATGCGCCGGGCGCGTTGGCCGAGGCGCTGGATGAAGCCTTCCGCTTTCCCGGCCTGTCCAGCGACAATCGTCCGGTTCTGCTGATCGGCCCTTCCGGTTGCGGCAAATCGGTGGCGGCGGCCAAGTTGGCGGCGCGTTCGGTGCTGGATCAGCGCGCGGTGCAGGTGATTTCCTGCGATCTTTCCCGCGCGGCGGCCGGCGAGCAGCTTGCGGCTTTGTGCCGCGTGATGAGCGTGCCGTTCATCGAGGCCGGCAATGAAATGGAATTGCAGGCGCTGATGGCGCAGGCGGGCGATGCCAAGGTGATCGTGGATACCGCCGGCATCAATCCCTATCGCCAGAAAGAGCGCGATGCACTGCATGCCCTGATCCGCGCTTCCGGGGCCGAGCCGATGCTGGTGCTGGCCGCCGGCGGCGATGCCGGCGAAGCCGCCGATGTCGCCCGCGTCTTCGCCAATCTCGGCGCGCGCCGCTTCATGCCCACCCGGCTCGATGCCACCCGCCGCATCGGCGGATTGCTGGCGGCCGCCGATGCCGCCGGGCTCGCCTTCGCCGATGCCGGCTGTTCGCCCTTCGTCGGCAAGGGCTTCGAACGCCTCGACCCGCTGCAACTCGCCCATTGGCTTCTGCGCGATCCCGATACCGGGGCAACCGCCAATCAAACCTCGAAGGCCGCCGAATGAACGTGATAGCCATGCAACCGACTTCGCCCGCCCAGAATTCCATGAATATCGGCAGCATCCCGCAGCGGCCGACCCGCCATCCATCGGCGCCGATCCGGCAGCCGAATGTCATCGCCGTGGCATCCGGCAAGGGCGGCGTGGGCAAGACTTGGCTGTCCATCACCCTGGCGCATTATTTCGCCCGCCAGGGCATCCGCACCTTGCTGTTCGATGGCGATATCGGTTTGGCCAATGTGGATATCCAGCTTGGCCTGATGCCGGATCGTGATCTCGGCAGCGTCATCGCCGGCCGCTTCGGTTTGGCCGATGCGGTGATGCCGTCGGAAGCCGGCTTCGACATCATCGCCGGCAAATCCGGTTCGGCCAGCCTGGCGACATTGGATCAAGCCGCGCTGAACGGCCTGCGCGATGAGCTGTGCCAATTGGCGCGCAGCTACGACAAGGTGGTGATTGATCTCGGCGCCGGCGTGGATGGCGTGGTGCGCACCCTGTCGCAGGCCGCCGGCACAATCCTGGTGGTGACGAATGACGAGCCCACCGCGCTCACCGATGCTTATGCCTTCATCAAGCTGGCGCGCATGGCCGATAAGACCGCCGATGTGCGGGTGGTGGTGAATATCGCCGCCACCACGCGCGAAGGCGAGCGCACCTATGGCAAGCTCAACAAGGCG
>JAYSEE010000005.1:0-18844 GCA_041914045.1 Ferrovibrio sp.
CGCCACGCAGAGCAGCATGAACACATCGGTGGCCTTCGCCGCGCTGTTCTGGATTTCCATCACCGGCCTGATCGTGTTCGGCATCGTGGCGATGCTGACCCGCATCCTCACGCCCTGGGCCAGCAATCCCGATCATCAGTGATTTCAGTCCAACGCAAATCCAAAACGCAACAAGTACGACAGGAGGTACGAATGAAACGGCGTAAAATTCTGCTTGGCGCTCTGCTCTCGGCATCGTTCGCTTTCATGGGCGGCACCGCCGCTCAGGCGCAGGAGAAATTCCTGTTCGCCCTGAACTGGTTTCCGGTCGGCGACCATGCCGCCTATTGGGTGGCGCTCGAAAAAGGCTATTACAAGGATCGCGGCCTGGATGTGACCTTGGAGAATTCCAAGGGTTCCGGCGATTCCATTGCCAAGGTGGATACCGGCCGCGCCGATGCCGGCCTGGCCGATGCCGCCGTGGTGATCGCCGCCGTGTCGCGCGGCGCCAAGATCAAGACCGTGGGCATGATCTTCGACAAGACCCCGCTCAATGTCTTCAGCCGCCAGGATACCCCGATCCGCAAGCCGAAGGATCTGGAAGGCCGCACCATCGCAGCGCCCCCGGGCGACAGCCAGCGCCAAGTCTGGCCGGCCTTCGCCAAGCTGCATGGCGTGGATACCAGCAAGGTGACCTGGGTGAATATCGAACCCACCGCCAAAATCGCGGCCGTATCCGAAAAGCGCGTGGATGCGGTGGCCGATTATCTCACCGGCCTGCCGAATTACGACAAGGCGATGGGCGGCCCCGGCACGGCCGTGACCATGCCTTGGGCCGATTTCGGCTTCGATATGTATTCCATGTCGATCATGGCAAGCGAAAAGACCATGAAGGAGCGCAGCAAGGCCCTGAAGGCCTTCCTGGAAGCCTCTTATATGGGCTGGCGCGACGTGATGGCCGATCCGGCCGCCGCGGTGGAAATCTTCAAGAAGCGCGTGCCGGAAATCGACGTGCCTTATGTCTCGGCCAATATGAAGTTGGGCCTCACGCTGATGAATTCCGCCACCTATCGCGAGAAAGGCATCGGCTACATGGATTCCAAGAAGATGTGCAATTCCGTGGATCTGGTGAACACCTATATGGGCCTGTCCAAGAAAGTCGGGTGCAACGATGTTTACACCAACGACTTCATGACCAAGGTGGCCGTTCCGGCCAGCTTCAAGTAATCAGTACCGGCACGGTCGAGAGGAGGATTTGTTTTGAGCGATCAGGTAATACAGCTCGACCGTGTCGGCATGATTTATCAGGCCGCGAGCGGCCCCGTGGAGGCGCTGAGCGACATAACGCTCAGCGTCAATCGCGGCGAATTCATTGCGCTCGTGGGCCCCTCGGGCTGCGGCAAATCCACGCTTTTGCGCATCATCGCCGGCCTGCGCCCCGCCACGCGCGGAAGCGTGCTGGTGAACGGCCAACAGGTGACGAAGCCGATTGCCGCCGTCGGCATGGTATTTCAGGCTTCGGTGCTGCTGAAATGGCGCACCATTCTCGACAACGTGCTGTTGCCGGCGGAACTGGCCGGCCTCAATCCGAATAAATATCGCGAACGCGCCTTCGAACTCCTGCGCCTGACCGGCCTGCAGGATTTCGCGCAGAAGCGGCCGAACGAATTATCCGGCGGCATGCAGCAACGCGCCTCGCTTTGCCGGGCCTTGCTGCTGGATCCGCCGCTGCTGCTGATGGATGAGCCCTTCGGCGCGCTGGACGCCATGACGCGCGACGACATGAATCTGGAATTGCTGCGCGTATGGGGCGAAAGCTCGGAGACGCGCAAAACGATCATCTTCGTTACCCACTCGATCCAGGAAGCCGTTTTCATGGCGGATCGCGTGGTGGTGATGTCGGCCCGGCCCGGCCGCATCGCCGAGATCAAGCCCATCGGCCTGCCGCGCCCGCGCACCGTGCAGGTGCGCGCCACTGCCGAGGCCGGTCAGCTATCGCTGGATATTTTCGAAAAGCTCACTGGCCGCAAGACGATGTGAGGCTGCGTGAAGCTGGCGCTCTGCAATGAAGTGATTGCCGCCGGGCGGGACTTTCCGGCGCAATGCGCTTTGGCGGCGGCGCTTGGCTATCAGGGCCTGGAAGTCGCGCCTTTCACGCTGGATGAAGCCCCGCATCTGCTTCCCCCTGCCCGTCTGGCTGAATATCGCCGCATGGCAGAGGATGCCGGCATTCGCGTATCCGGACTGCATTGGCTGCTCGTGAAGCCCGATGGGCTTTCGCTCACGTCCGATGATGCCGGCATTCGCGAAAAGACCTGCGATGCGATGCTGCGCCTGGTGGATATGTGCGCGGCGCTTGGCGGCGATGTGCTGGTGCATGGCTCGCCGGCGCAGCGGCGCCTGCCCGCATCGGATGCCGCCGATCAGAATGCCGACGCAGCACGTCGGCACGCGCAGGATATTTTCGCCGTCGTCGCCGAACGAGCGCGCAAGGCCGGTGTGGTTTATTGCCTGGAACCCCTTGCCGCGCCGATGGCGAACTATATCAACACGCTGGAGGAAGCGGCCGGCATCGTGGCCGCTATCGGCAATCCTGCTTTGCGCAGCATGATAGATTGCCTGGCCGCTCGGCAAATGGAAGACCAGCCGCTGCCGGATTTGATCGACCGCTATTTGCCAGAGGGCTTGGTGGCGCATATCCAGGTGAACGACAGCAACAAGCGCGGCCCCGGCCAGGGCAAGGACGACTTCGCCCCCTTGATCGCCGCTTTGGTCCGCCATCGCTATCGGGGCTGGATCGCAGTGGAACCGTTCGAATATTTTCCCGATGGCCTGGGCTGCGCGGCCCGCAGCATCGGCTATCTGCATGGCTTGATAGAGGCAACGGCATGAACATGACCCCTCCGAAAATCACCGTGCTGGCCGTCGAGGCTTTCGAACGCGCCTATGCCTTGCGCATGCCTTTCCGCTTCGGCGGCGTGACCAACACGCATGGCCGCCAAGCCGTGATCCGCCTGCGCATCCGCATGGCGGATGGCCGGGAAGGTTGGGGCTATGCATCGGAATCGCTCGGCGGCAAATGGTTCGACAAGAACCCGGCCTTGAGCGACGAACAGGGGCTGAATCAACTGCGCCAGTCGTTGAAACTGGCCGCCGACGCGTATCTGGCCAGTGCGCCGAACACGCCATTCGGCTTTTTTGCCGATAATTACGCGGGCCAAGTGGCCGCTTGCGCTGCGCGCGGCCTGTTGCCGCTGGTCTCCACCTATGGCCCCGCCTTGCTGGATCGCGGCATTCTGGATGCCATTTGCCGGCTGCAAGGCATCAGCTTTTATGCCGCCATGCGCGGCAACCTGCCGGGAATGCAGCCGCATGCCATCATTCCCGATATGGCCAGCTTCGATTTCGATGGTTTCCTGGCCGTCCTGCAGCCTTCGCCCAGCATGGATGCACGCCATACCGTGGGGCTGGTGGATCCGCTGGTGGCGGCCGATCAGGCCCCGGAAGATCGCGTGAATGACGGCTTGCCAGAAACCCTGGAAGAAGTGATCGCTGTTTATGGTCACCGCTATTTCAAGCTCAAGATCGGCGGCAACCGGGCAGCGGATATCGAACGCCTGTCGCGCATCGCCGCCGTGCTGAATCGGCTGGAAGGGCCGTATTTCGCTACCATCGACGGCAACGAGCAATATGCCGATGCCGATGCCGCGCTGGATTTCTGGCGCGCGATGGAAGCCGAGCCGGCGCTCAGGCGCCTGCGCGACTCTACTTTGTTCGTGGAACAGCCGATCATGCGACAGACCGCACTCAGCACACCGGTGGCAAGCTTCACGGCCGTGAAGCCTCTGATCATTGATGAGTCGGACGGCGAGATCGATTCTTTCGTGCGCGCCAAGGCGATGGGCTATAACGGCGTGTCGTCGAAAGTCTGCAAGGGTTTCTACAAATCGGTGATCAACCGCGCCCGCTGCCGGCTTTGGAATGCCGAGCAATCCGATAAGCACTATTTCATGTCGGCGGAAGATCTCACCGTACATGCCGGCCTTTCCTTGCAGCAGGACCTCGTGTTGGTCAATCTGCTCGGCCTTGGCCATGTCGAGCGCAATGGCCATCATTTCGTCGATGGCTTCTGCGAACGGCCTGCCAGCGAAGCCGACGCTTTCCTGGCCGCGCATCCGGATTTGTATCACCGCCATGGCGGCAAAGTGCGGCTGCGTATCGAAGCCGGAAAATTGCACATGGCTTCGCTGGACTGCCCTGGCTTCGGCGCACGGCCGGCGCCGGATTTCAGCCAGCTGGAACCTATGGTTTATTAGAAATCCTGGCTGCGGCTGCCTGAAAGCGTTTCTGCCAGGCAGAGGCGCCAGCTTATTCCGCTGCCTGCTCCAGCTTGAGGCAGCGCGCCCAGTGATCCGCCCCAAGAACGACCGGCCGCGGCTGCTCTGCATCGCAGCCCTCACCTGCCTGCTTGCAGCGCGGCGCGAAAGCGCAGCCTAGCGGCAGCTTGGCAAGATCGGGCGGCGCGCCGGGTATGGCATCCAGCCGCGCGCCCTTCTCCGCCCCCATGCCGCTGCCATGATGGGCGCGGAAGCCCAGCAAACCCTTGGTATAGGGATGGCTGGGATTGCGGATCACATCGCGCACCGGTCCGGTTTCCACGATGCGGCCGGCATACATCACGGCTATGCGGTCCGCCACTTCCACGGCGACGCCGATATCATGGGTCACCAGAATGACCGACAGGCCCAATTCGCGCTGCAAATCGCGCAGCAGCAACAGAATCTGAATCTGCACGGTGGCATCCAATGCCGTGGTCGGTTCGTCGGCCAGCAGCACTTGCGGATTGCAAGCTAGCGCCAGGGCGATCATGGCGCGCTGGCGCATGCCGCCGGACATCTCATGCGGAAAAGCCTTCAGCCGCCGCTCCGGCGAGGGAATCCGCACGCGTTTAAGCGCCTCCAATGCACGCGCCTCGGCATCGGCGCGGCTCACGCCAGGTTCATGCTTGCGGATCGCCTCGGTGATCTGCGCGCCCACGCTGTATACCGGATCGAGCGCCAGCAGCGGTTCCTGAAAAATCATCGACACGGCCTTGCCGCGAAAACCCGTCAGGGCCGCGCCTTTCAAGGCCATCACATCCTGCCCCAGCACGGTGACCTTGCCGCCGATTTCGGTGCGCTTCTCGGGGTGTAGACGCAGCAAGGTGCGCAGCGTCACGCTTTTGCCGGAGCCGGATTCGCCCAGCAGCGCCACCACCTCGCCGCGCCCGACTTGCAGATCGACGCCGTTGACCGCATTCACCTTGCCGCGCGGCCCTTTGAAGGCCACGGTCAGATTGGCGATATCCACCACCGCTTCGCTGCTCATGCCGCCGCCTCCGCCGTCGCGGCTTCCGGATGCCCGCTGCCCGGCTGGCGCATCAGACAGGCGCTGTCATGCAAATCGGCAATGGCCGTCAACTGCGGCTCCTGGCTGGAGCAGACCGGCGCGGCATGGCGGCAACGGGTGTGGAAGCGGCAGCCCGGCGGCGGGTCGATCGGATTGGGCGGATCGCCGTAAAGCGGGGCTTCCTCGGTGCGGTTGTCCGGGTCCATCGCCGGCATGGAATTCAACAAAGCCGCCGTATAGGGATGGCTCGGCGCATTGAACAGGCTTTCCGACGGGCCGATCTCGGCCACCTTGCCGAGATACATCACCATCACGCGGTCGGAAATGAAGTTCACCACATTGAGATCGTGCGAGATGAAGATATAGGTGAGCCCGAACGCATCCTTCAAATCGAGCAGCAGATTCAGCACCTGCGCTTCCACGGATTTATCGAGCGCCGAGACGGCTTCGTCCAGGATCACCAGGCGCGGCTCCAATGCCAGGGCGCGGGCGATGTTCACGCGCTGGCGCTGGCCGCCGGACAGTTCATGCGGATAGCGGCCGGCGAAACGCCGCGGCTCCAGGCCCACGCGATGCAGCAGATCATGCCCGCGCGCCAGGGCCTGCTTGCGCGCCACGCCATGCACCTGCGGCGCGAAGGCAATCGAATCCTCGATGGTCAGGCGCGGATTGAGCGAAGCATAGCTGTCTTGAAACACCATCTGGGTCTGGCGCCGGAACTGCCCCAGAGTCAGTTCCTCGCCAACCGCCTCGCCATCGAACACGATGCGTCCGGCATCCGGCTCGATCAAATGCATCAGCAGCCGCGCCGTGGTGGATTTCCCGCAGCCGCTCTCACCCACAATGCCCAGGGTTTCGCCCTTCATCAGATCGAAATCCACGCCATCCACCGCGCGCACCACGGTCTTGTTGCGGCCGAACAGCCCCTTGCCCACCGGGAAATGCTTGATCAGTCCACGCACGCTCAACAGCGGCTGGCGCGGTCCGCCGCGGTCTTCCGGATGACGTAGCGCGTCTGGATGCAGGCCTTCGATCTGGTCCGTCATGCGCGCACATCCATCGCCGAACGCAGGCTATCGGAAAACAGGTTGAAGGATATCGAGGTGATGAAGATCATCACGCCGGGCAAAGCCGCCACCAGCGGATTGACATAAATCGCGGTACGCAGCGTGTTGAGCATCAGGCCCCATTCCGGCTCGGGCGGGCGCACGCCCAGGCCGAGAAAACTGAGGCCGGAAGCCAGGATCATCGCCACCGAGATCAGGCTGGTGGCATAAACGAAGATCGGGCTGAGTACATTGCCCAGCACATGCACCCGCACGATGGTGAAACCGCCCGCCCCCGAGGCGCGCGCCGCTTCCACGTAATCGCGGTTGCGCACTTGCGTGGTCACGCTTTCGGCAACGCGCGCAATCGGCGGAATGAAAACGATGGTGAGCGAAACCAGCGCATTGGCAAGGCCCGCGCCCAACGCGCCGGACAGAGCCACCGCCAGCAGCACCGAGGGAAATGCATAGAACACATCAATGGTCCGCATAATCACGGTATTGACGCGGCCGCCGACGAAACCGGCGAAGATGCCCAGGCCGGAGCCGATGACAAAAGCCATCAGCACCGGCGTCACGCCCATGAACAGCGACAAACGGGCGCCGAAAATCAATCGCGAGAGCATGTCGCGGCCCAGCTCGTCGGCGCCGAGCGGAAAGCCCGGCGTGCCGATCGGGCGCAGGCGGCGCAGCATCGAGCCTTTGAATGGATCGGCCGGCGCAAGATACGGCGCGAAAATCGCCATCAAAACCAGCAGCACGATCACCCCGAATGCGATCATCGCCACCGGATCGCGGCTCAGCCGACGCAGCACGCCGCGCCAATAGCCTTCCGATACCTCGATCGGCTGTACTTTGGCAGCAGTCGCATCCATCGTTCCCACCGCCATGACTCAGCTCCGCTGAATACGGGGATCGAAGGCCGTTTGCAGCACATCGACCAGAAGATTGAGCAGCACGAAAAACATCGCCAGCACCAGGATCGTGCCTTGCAGCAACGGCAAATCGCGCTGGAAGATCGCGGCATTGAGCAGAAAGCCGGTGCCAGGCCAGGAAAACACCGTTTCGATCAGAATCGAACCGCCGAGCAGATAGCCGAGCTGCAAGCCCATCACCGCCAGCGCCGTGGGCGCGGCATTCTTCACCACATGGCGGAAGATGCCGCCATCGGCCAAGCCCTTGGCCGCCAGGGCCTGCACGAAATCCTGCGACAGGATATCGGCCACCAAGGCGCGAATGGTGCGTGCCACCACGCCCATGGGAATGACCGACATGGTGACGGCTGGAAGCAGCAGATAGCGGATATGCTCCCAATCCGGCGCCCAGTCGCTGGAGCCGCCCGGCCCCGCCCCCGTGGCCGGCAGCCAGTTGAGCTGCACCGAGAACACGATGACCAGAACCATGCCGAGCCAGTAATGCGGCACGGAAACGCCCAGCACCGAAAGCATGGATGCGAGGCGGTCGATCGGCGAATTGCGAAAATAGCCGGCAACGAAGCCGAACAGGCAACCGAAGAAAAATCCGATCAAGGTGGCGACGAAGGCCAGGATCAGCGTGTTGCCGACCGCCCGCATCACCTCGGTCAATACCGGCCGGCCGCTGGCGATGGAATTGCCCAGATCGCCGATGAAAACCTTGCCCAGCCAGATCACGTATTGCACCGGCAAGGGCTTGTCGAACCCATAAGCCGCGCGCATCGCCGCCTGCTGCTCGGCGGTGGCGTCGATGGGCATCACCGCCGTCAGCGGGTCGCCCGGCGTGATATGCACCAGCATGAAACAGACTAGGCTGACGCCGAAGGCGACGGGCAGCACGTAAAGCAGTCGCTTCAAGGTGTATAGAAGCATCGAGGCTCCAGTCCGAAAGGACTAGCGGCGGGCATTGCCGCCGCTAGCCGGGCGACTGTGGTATGCGGCTTACTTCATCGTGATCGGCGAGAAATCCTGGAACCAGTTCTGCGCCTGCACGAAGCCGGTCACCTTGCTGCTCATGGCGCGCGCATTCACATCATGCGTCACCATCAGGAACAAAGCTTCGTTGACATATTTTTCATGCACCTTGCGCATCACCTTGTCCTGCTCGGCGGCATCGAAGGTGTTGCGCACCTCGTCGAACAGCTTGTCCATCTCCGGATCGCAATAATGGCCCCAGTTGGTGCCGTTCGGCGCCACCAGACTGCACTGCAGATGGCGGATCACGCCGGTAAAGGGATCCTGGATGAAATAGGTGAAGTTGATCGAGGTGCCGCCGCGCGCCGCCTCGCTCTTGGCGCCGGCGCGCCAGATGTTGATGAGCTGGTTCCACTCAACCACCTCGAACTCGATCTGGATGCCGATTTCCGCGAGGCTCTGCTGCACGAATTCGTTCATCGGCAGCGGCAGCATCTGGCCCGAACCCGAGGGCGATATCAAAGCCTTGGTCTTCAGCGGCTTGTCGGGGCCGTAGCCGGCTTCCTTCATCAGCTTCTTGGCTTCGGCCACATCGTATTTCACCTTGAAGGTGGGATTGCCGAACCACTGATTGCCCGGCGGGAAGAAGCCTTCCGCCGGAATCATCAGGCCGCCCAGCAATTCCTTCAGCGCCATGCGGTCGATGGCCAGATTGGCCGCCTTGCGCACCCGGATATCGTTCCACGGCGAACCCTCCACGCGGGAGAGATGCCAGGTCCAGTTATGCGGATAGGCATTGGTGACGATGCTGAAGCCGGCGCCCTTCAGCGACGGCACGGCATCGGGCGCCGGCGCTTCGATCCAATCCACCTGGCCCGAACGCAGCGCGGCAACGCGGGCATTCGGTTCCGGCAGCGGCAGCAGCACCAGCTTTTCCAGCTTCGGCACCCGCGCCTTATCCCAATATCCGGCATTGGGCGACAATTCGGCGCGCTCGCGCGGCACGAAGGCGGTCAGTTTCCAAGGGCCGGTGCCGGACGGCGTCTTGGCGAAGGCTTCCCAGCTCTTGCCGAGCTTTTCCCATTGCGCCGGCGAGGACATCATGATCCAGGCCAACTGATAGGGCAAAGTGGCGTCCGGCGTTTTGGTGACGATCTCGACGCTGTATTTGCCCACCGCCTTGTAGGAAGCCACGGCCGGAATGCGCGACAGGCCCTGGGCCGATTGGCGCGGATCGAATTGCGGCGCGTCTTTCTTCAGCAGCTTATCGAGATTCCACACCACGGCATCGGCGGTGAATTCGCTGCCATCATGGAACTTCACGCCCTCGCGCAGGGTGAAGGTCCACTTGGTCTTGTCGGAAGCATCGGCTCCCCATTTCGTGGCAAGGCCCGGGGTGAGCACGGAGGGCTTGTCGAACTTGCTCATATCCCAATTGATCAGGCCGTCATAGACCGTATAGCCCATGAAGCGCATGCCCTCGCCGCCCTGGTCGGTCTGGCCGGTGGTCAGCGGAATGTCGGATGCCGTCATGCCGATACGCAGCACCCCCTGGGCCTGCGCGCCGAAAGCAACAAGACCGCTGAGCAAACCGGCAGCGGCTACGCCAAATAGACGGCCAAAGAGATGGGAAGTGAGGGATGGGCGGGTCATTGGATATGATCCTGCTTTGTGGTTGGTGTTTGCTGCATCGCAAACTCCATGCCAGCAGTCAGAAGCATGATTCCGAATGGCCCTATGTATATTGGTGTAAATATTGGCACACAAATGACCCACCCAAGCCCAATTAATGGGCAAACATTCTTTCCCCTAATTGCCGCATTGCCCGGCCGAGATCGCGCAAGGCTTTTCCGCCAGGGCCTGCACCAATTCGCACACCAGGATCGAAAGCGGCTGCAGAAAAAACGAACCGCGCCAACAGCATTCAACAACAGGCTTTCGGCGGCATTTTAGGTCGAGGGAACGGATAAAGACTCGACTTGACCATCCACTGGACCGGCGCTACCTTCTGCCTTGCCGGCGGTGCCGGCCGCCCCTGGGGATTGGGTCTGAGAACCTGCCCCAGCGGTATCCCCGGTGATGCTGAAAACATTGTCGGGGGATGCGGCCAGCCCGCCGGCATTGTTTTGCGGCCCGTCGCCACCGGCACGGCGCAAAGCCGAATTCGACAGCCGCGCGCGGCCCGTCGGGCTGAAGCACGAAAATCGAAACCAGCGCGCATTGAATACCGTTTCGGCATGGTTGAGGATCGCCCCATGCGACTCATGCTGTTGAATGGCAATACCAGCCAAGCGATGACCGATCGCCTGATGGCTGCGGCTCGAGGCATCGTTGCTCCTGGTACGGAGCTTATTCCTGTTACGGCGCGCCTCGGCCCCGAAGTGATCGCCAGCCGGTCCGCCTATGCCATTGCCGGCCATGCCGTGCTGGATGCCTATGCCGCCCATCGCGATGCGAAACCGGATGCCATCGTGCTGGCGTGTTTCGGCGATCCCGGCCTGCTGGCCTTGCGGGAAATTTCCGGTCTGCCCTGCTTCGGCATGGCGGAGGCTGGCTGCCTGGCGGCGGCCCGCATGGCTGCGCGGTTTTCCATCGTTACCGGCGGCGAAAAATGGGGACCGATGCTGACCGAATACGCCGCCGGGCTTGGCCTGGCCGAACGGCTGGCCAGCGTGCGCGTATTGCAAGCCGATGGCGGCCAGATTGGCGCCGATCCGCTGGCCGCACGGGACGCCATCTACCAAGCCGCGCGGCTTGCCGTTAAGGAAGATGGCGCAGAGTTGGTGGTGCTAGGCGGAGCCGGCATGGTGGGGCAGATCGAACCGCTGGCGGCGCGCTTCCAGGCAGAAGGATTGAACCTGCCGGTAATCGACGGCCTAACCCCGGCCATCGAGATGGCCGAGGCCGCCGCTGCGGCAAAACCGGCAGCGGCGGCCAATCAGCGCGTCCCGGTGCAGACCATCGGGCTCAGCGAAGCCTTGGCCGGCCTGCTGAAATAAGCCTATGCCTTGGGCGCGGCCTCGTGCACCGGCACCTTGGCCTCGAATGCGCCGGCAAAGCGATAGAGCATGGCTTCGCCGAAAGGTTTGCCGATCAACTGGAACCCGGCCGGCATGCGGTCGCGGGTAAAGCCCGCCGGCACGGTCAGGCCCGGCAGACCGAGATAGTTGATCGGCCGCACCAGCCGGGTAAGCGAAGCGATCACCTTGGCGGCTTCCGGCTTGCCGGCCAGATCGGTCTCGGCAATGGTCGGCGTCGCCGCTGCAACCACCGGCGTGAACACCGCATCGGCGCCGTTCATCGCCCTCAGCCAGCCGGCAATCGCCATGCTGCGCCAGCGCTGCGCGTCCACGTAATCCACCGCGCTGATCGCCAGGCCATTCTCCAGCCGAGCGCGCAATGCTTCGGAATAAAGCTGCGGGCGCGTCTTCATCCAGGGGCCATGGATCGCCATCGCTTCGGCGGAAACCACGATATTCGCCGCCGCAGTCACCATATCCATGTCTGGCGGCTGCATCTCCACGATCTTCGCGCCCAGCTTGGAGAATGCGGCAAGCGCCTGCTCCAGAATCTGCGCGGCGGATTTGTTCAGCTTGTCCCAGAAGAAAACCCGCGGCACCGCAAGCTTCAAACCGCGCAGGCTGCCAGGGCGCGCGGCGGCAAGATAATCCGGCACCGCCTCGCTGGCCGCCGTGGGATCGTTCGGATCGGCCCCGGCCAACACCTGCATCAGCAAGGCATTGTCGGCCACGCGGCGGGTCAGCGGCCCGATCGTATCGAGCGAATAGCTGAGCGGCATGCAGCCGAACCGGCTTACCCGGCCCCAGGTCGGCTTCAGACCGACCAGACCGCAAAGATGCGCCGGTTCGCGGATCGAACCGCCGGTATCAGAACCGAGCGCGCCGTAAACCAACCGCGCCGCAACCGCCGCCGCCGAACCGCTGGACGAACCGCCGGTGATGCGCTCGGGCTTCCACGGATTGCCGCAATGGCCGTAATGATAATTATGCCCGCTGGGATTGAAGGCGAATTCCGCCATGTTGAGGCGTCCGAGGTCCAGCGCCCCCGCCGCATCCAGCCTTTGCAGCACGGTCGCCGTTACATCGGCTTTCCAATGCCGCCGGATCGCCGAGCCGCAAGAGGTTTCCGCACCCTTGCGATAGAACATGTCCTTATGCGCCAGCGGAATGCCGGCCAGCGGCCCCAGCTTGGCGCCGCGTTTGCGCGCACGGTCGACGGCCTTGGCGGCCTTCAGCGCGGCATCGGCTTCCAGCTTGATGAAAGCATTCACCTTGGGCTGCCAATGCGCGACGCGATCCAGCGCGGCTTCCACCAGGGCCTGGGATGTCAGGCTGCCTTTCTTGAGCGCGGCAGCGGCTTCGGTCAGCGAGAGAAAGGCCGGATCCTGGCTCATTTGCCGCCCTTTCTTTTCCGCTTAGGCAGCACGGCCGGCGGTTTCGGAAACAGCCCGGGCTCGGCCTCGAAAGGCAGCTTGGCGGCCAGCGGACGAAACCGGCTCAACGCCGGCAACAAAGCCGCGGCAATCGCCTTGGCGCGGCCGGGGCGCAACGCCACGCCGGCCTCATCGAACATCACAGCCACCAGACCGGGCGGCAATGGCTGTTTGTGCTTCTGCTTGCTGGCCGGCTTATCGGCAATCTTTTTCATGGCGGCGGTTCCGCTCCCTTGCGACTGGTAATCAACCCGTAATGCTGCGGCATCCGGTGCCGGGCAAAGTTAAACGTAGTGGACTTATAGCTCAAGCCGGCATCGAGATCGCAGCAAGCCACGATCAGCTCGTCGCCATCGCCGCGCGCCTGCGCCACCGGCAATCCGGAAGGCGCGACGATCTGGCTGCCGCCGATCATCGGCACGCCCTCCTCCTCGCCGGCCTTGGCCACGCCCACCACCCAGCAGCCATTCTGATAAGCGCCGGCCTGCATCACCAAGCCATTATGGAACAGCGACAGCGCATCATGGTCCGGCGCCGGCGGATTATGCACCGGCGTGTTGTAGCCCAGCAGGATCATCTCGGCGCCCTGCAAGCCCATCATGCGATAGGTTTCCGGCCAGCGGCGATCATTGCAGATCGCCATGCCGATGACGCCGCCGAAGGCCCGCCACACCTTGAAGCCGGTATCGCTTTCATGGAAATAGCGTTTTTCCAGATGCTGGAATTTGCGCCAGAGTTCATGCGCGTCATGGCCCGGCAGATGCACCTTGCGGTATTTGCCGACGATGCCGCCGTCGCGCTCGACCAGGATGGCGGTGTTGTAGCGTTTGTCGCCGTCGATCTCGGCATAGCCGAGATAGAAGCCCACTCGCAGGCGTTTCGCTTCGTCGAACAGGGCCTGGGTTTCCGGCCCCGGCATGCTGGCCTCGAAGAAAGCGTCGATCTCCGCCTGCTCCGCCATGAACCAGCGCGGGAAGAATGTGGTGAGCGCCAATTCTGGAAACACCACCAGCTCGCAGCCCATGCGATGCGCCTCGCGCAGCAGCGCGATCAGCCGCTCCACCACCTGGACACGGCTGTCGCTGCGCTGGATCGGCCCAAGCTGCGCCGCGCCGACGGTCAGCGGCCGGGCCATCAGGCGGCCAGCCGCAGCAGCATGCGCAACAGAATATTCGCGCCCGCCTCCAGATCGGCCGGCTCGGTATGCTCCTTCACATTATGGCTCAGGCCATTCACGCTGGGCACGAAGATCATGCCGGTAGGGCAGATCGCCGCCATCATCTGCGCATCATGGCCGGCACCGGAGGTGATGCGCCTTGCGCTATAGCCGAATTCGCCGGCGATCCGGCTCACCATTTCGATCATATGCGGCGCGAAAGCCACCGGTTGCGTGCGGGCCAGCGGCCGCGTGCTGATCTTCACGCCTTCGGCTATGGCGATCTTGTCGAGAAACGCAAACAGCTTTGCTTCCGCCTGCTGCAGCAAGGCTTCGTCGGGATTGCGGATATCCACCGTCATCACCGCGCGGTTGGGCACCACATTGGTGATGCCGGGCTTGAATTCCATCCGCCCGACGGTGCCGACCTGGCCGCCGCCGAATTCGCGCGTCAATTGCCGCACGAACACCGCGATTTCCGCCGCCGCATAGCCGGCATCCTTGCGCAGCCGCATCGGCGTGGTGCCGGCATGGGCGGATACGCCCTCGATGGTCACTTCGGTCCATGAAATGCCCTGCACGCCATCCACGGCGCCGATGGTCAGCCCCTCGGCTTCCAGGATCGGCCCCTGCTCGATGTGCAATTCCACGAAGGCATGCGGCTTCAGCCAGCCCGGCTCGGCCGACCCGCAATAGCCGATCCGGCGCAATTCCTCGCCGCAAACCGCGCCATCAATGCCCACGACTTCATAGGCATGCTCCAGGTCGAGCTTGCCGGTATAGACCATGCTGCCCATGATGTCGGGGTGGAAGCGCGCGCCTTCCTCGTTGCTGAAAAACGCCACGGCCAGCGGCCGGCGCGTAACGATGCCGGCCTCGTTCAGCCGTTCCAGGGCTTCCAGCCCGGCCAGCACGCCGAGATTGCCGTCGTAACGGCCGCCGGTGCGCACGGTATCAATATGCGAGCCGGTCATCACCGGCGCGGCATCCTCCTCCAGCCCTTTGCGCAGACCGATCACATTGCCGATCTTGTCGATGCCGACCTCGAGGCCCAATTGGCGCATCCAGCCAACCACCAGATCGCGGCCCAGCTTATCCTCGTCGGTGAAGGCCAGACGGGCATTGCCGCCGCCGGGCAGACCGCCCATTTCGCCAAGCTCCGCCAGGCGGCGCGACAGCCGCGCGCCGTCGATACGCAGATCCATGCCCTTGTTCATCCGGCAACCTCCAAATGCGTCCGGCCGACGATCTGGCGATACAATGCCGGATCGGTGGCTCCCTCACTACCGAAAATCAACAGGCGCGATCGCGCATCCAGCCGGAAGCGATTTTCCCCGCGCGCCAGCAGCGCGCCAGCCAGGCCGGCCACGGCGGATTCGCCGGCCGCCACGCGGTCTTCGGCAAGGCGGCGCATCATCGCCAAAGCGACGGCATCCGGGATGGTCATGAAGCCATCTGCGCCGGCATCGAGTATTTCCCATGCCAATTCGGAAACTTCGCCGCAGGCCAGCCCCGCCATCACGGTATCCAGATCGCCGCCCACCGCAACCGGATGGCCGGCACGGGCGCTCTCGTAAAGACAAGCGGCTTGCTCGGGTTCCACCACGACGAAAACCGGCCGCAGGTCGCCGAACCGCTCCCAAAGATATGCCAGCATCGCCGCCGCCAACCCGCCGACCCCGCCCTGCACAAAGACATGCGTGGGATATTCGGCTGACTGCATTTGCTCGAAGGCTTCCGCGATCATTACGCCATAGCCCTGCATCACATCGCGCGGCACGTCGCGATAGCCAGCATAAGAGGTATCCGACACCACGAACCAGCCATTGGCCTCGGCATCGCGCTGCGCCTGGCGCACGCTGTCATCGTAATTGCCGGCGCAGCGGCTTACCTGCGCGCCATAAGCGGCAATGGCATCGCAGCGTCCCTGGCTTACCGTGGCATGCACATAGATCACGCAGGCGCAGCCGAATAGCTGCGCGCCCCAGGCGACCGAGCGGCCATGATTGCCATCGGTCGCGCAGGTAACGGTGATGCCGGCCAGGTTCTCGCGGCAGCGGCCGGACAACAGCTCGGCGCTGCTCAACCCGGATTGTTTCTGCAGCAGCCGCATCACCGCATAAGCGCCGCCCAATGCTTTGAAACTGCCCAGCCCGAAACGGCCGCCCTCATCCTTGTAGCGGATCGCCGCCAAACCATGCTCGGCAGCCAATCCAGGCAAATCCCGAAGAGGCGTGGGCGCATAACCTGGCCAGCCGGCTATCTCGGCGCGCGCCCGTTCCAGCGCGACCAGCGATTGGATCGGCCGCAGAGTCTCGGGATAGCCCGCTGCTCGACGATGGGGATTGATCAGGAATTGGGGCTTCATGCATCCAGCTTAAGCAAATTGTTTGCCAACCTACAATCGTCAGCAAACACCATGCTTTGGCTTGGCAAACACGGCCAACATGCCCAATTTCTAATCAGGAGCTACGACTTGCAGGTCGCGTTCCAGCGGCGCCAATTCCTCATCGGCGGCATCGCCATTGGCCCACATCACGATAGTGAAGCGGCCTTCCGGGCTGAGCGCCGTCATCGGATGGTGCCAGCAGCCTGCTCCATAGACTACGCCCTGCTCCGGCCCGGCGATGAAGGCTTCCGCCAGTTCGGGCCGAGGATGGCCATGGCCGTCGTCAGGGCAGACCGTCACCAGATAGCGGGTAGCCTCCATGGGCAGAAAAGCCTGCGCGGAAAATTCATGCCGTTCGAAAAGCTTCAGCCGGAACGGCAGGCTCACACCGGCCATGCGGGTGAAGGACAGGCCAAGCGCGGCTTGCGGCCGACGGTTTTCGATGAGATCGCCGAAATAGATGCGCTCCGGCCGGGCCGGCATGGCCACCACATGGCCATAGGGCGCGAAGGCATCGGAAGTGAGCGGCCGGGGTTTGAGTGAAATCATGCGGGCAGATTATTCCGGGCAATGCCGATCCTCAAGGCCAGGCAATGCCCAAGACCGAGGCCATTCCGCATTTCGTTAGGCCGCCCAGGCCAGTTCGGCCACGGCCTAGTCCGCTTCAGCCGATCGCTTCCGGCCGGATGCGGTTCAATACCGCGCGGATGGCGCTGTAAGCAGCAAGCGAAGATGTTTTCGGATTGCGCGCCAGCGGCTTGCCCTTGATCACCAGATGCATCTCGCCGAAAGCGCCGCGCGCGTCGATTTCGTGGATATTCTCGCTGACTGCCGGATCGGCAATCATACGGACTTCGGTACGCTCAAAGCCTAGGCCGGCCAGCGCAATCGTGGCGGCTACATTGGCATTCTTCGGATAGTCGCGGGCCGCCGAGCGGGCATTGCCGGCATAATGCACGGCCGCTTCGGTCAAGCCATCGAGATCGACCGCCTGTTCGGCCGGCGTGCTCTTCCAGGCGCCCGGCGGTTTGCGGGAGGTATAGCGCACGCTTTCCAGCCCGCCGGCCAGCGCGGCATTCAGCGCATCAATGCCCGGCACCGCGCCGGAAGGCAATATCAATTGCGCCTTGCCGGCTTCGGCTGCCGCCAGCAATTCGGCATGCAATGCATCGTCCGCCAAGGCGCCGATGGACGCGACGATGAAATCCACGCCGCGCCGCAGCAAGGCCGGGCCATAGCTTCGCACCGCCGCATGGCTGGCGCATTCCGCGGCGCAGACCGGCTTGAAATCCAAGGCCGCGAGATCGCCGATCACCTTGCAGCCGGGCAATTCAGCCTGCACCTGGCCCACCCGTTCGAGCCGCACCAATACGGCGCCGATGCGGAAGGCCCCGCTCCGCCTCGCGGCATCATGCAATTCCGCCGCGATGGCGCCGTGGCCGATCAGCAGGATTTGCGGCAGCGGCGCGGACGGCATTTTCACGAAGCCTTGCGCACCGGCGGGCCGGCGAAGGCGCTGGCGAAAGGTCCGATGGCAATCATGTTCACTTCAATCATGCGCGGCCCGCTCTCTGCCGCCACCTTGGCCACCAAGGCTTCGGCATCCCCGATATCGTCCAGCGCATAATGCTTCCAACCGAGCGATTTCGCCAGGTCCGGGAAGCTCGGCGTATGCAGGTCGGCGAAATAGCGCCGGCCGCCGAAACGGGCATCCTGGATGTTTCGGATAACGCCGTAACCCTTGTCGTTCATCAGCACCATCATCAGATCGGCATTCTCCTGCACCGCCGTGGCGAGTTCGCCCAGGCAGAGCATCAGGCCGCCATCGCCCGACAGCACCAGCGTCTTGCGCCCGCGCGCTGCCAAGGCGGCGCCCACCCCCATCGCCGCTCCCATGCCGATGCCGCCGCCCATGGCATGGACGCCATTGCGCGGGCCGGCGATGCGCAGCAGCCGGTTGCCCCAGGTGCTGTTCGACACGGTGACATCCCGCACCCAGACGAAATCTTCCGGCATGCTGGCCTGCAATGCCCGCACCAGGCGATCATAGGGCCCGAGATTGCCGCGCAATTGCTGCTCGGCACGCTCCAGCGCGGATTTGGCATCGGCGGCGAAACCGGGATCGGCCTTGAAACGCGATTTCAGCCTAGCGGCCAGGCCGGCAAGCGCCAGCGCCGCATCGCCGGCAATGAAATAATCCGCCGTATAGCCGCGGCCATAAGCCTGCGGATCGGCATCAATCTGATACATCGGACGCGGCAGTTTCAGATTGTATTTCAGCGTTTCGTTGCCGCGCAGCCGCGAACCCACCACCAGCAGCGCATCGCAGGTCTTGTAGAATTCCTCCACCGGCGCGGAGATGTTGAAGGAGCCGAGGCTGCGCGCATCATTCTCGGGCAGAATGCCGCGGCCCTGCACGCTGCTGACGATGATGAAACCGAGATCGGCCAGGGCGCGCACTTCGGCGGCGGCATGCCGCGCGCCGCCGCCCAGCCAGAGCAACGGCCGCTTGGCGCCGGCCAACCGTTCGGCCAGTTCATCCAG
>JAYSEE010000005.1:18854-30974 GCA_041914045.1 Ferrovibrio sp.
TGGCGGCATCCGGCGCGGCCGGCTGCAATGGCAGCGGCGCGATGGTTTCCGGCAGGTCCACCATGGCTTCCTGCACATCAATGGGAATTTCCACGCTGACCGGGCCGGTGGGCGCGGTGAGCGCGCAACGCGCTGCCTCTTGCAGCACGCCGAGAGCGGCTTCCGGCGACCAGACGCGGAAATACGCCTTCGACACGGCTTTCAGCATGCCCGGCTGATCCACCGCTTCGTGGATGTAGCTCCAGCGCCGGTCGAGATAAGGCAATTCGATCTGTCCGGTGAGATGCAGCAGCGGCGTGCCGGCGGTCTGCGCTTCCACCATGGCGCCAGCGGCATTGCCCGCCGCCGTGCCGGTGCTGGTGACGGCAACGCCCAGGCCGCCGCGCACGCGGGCATGGGCATCCGCCATGTTCACCGCGCCGGCTTCGCCCCGGCTGGGCACGAAACGGATGGCGTTGCGCTGGCCGAAAGCATCCAGGATCGGCATGTTGTGGATCGAGATCACACCGAAAGCCGTGTCAACGCCGCAGGCTTCCAGGAAGCGCGCGGTGAGTTCGCCGACGGTTACTTGCTCAGGCATGGACGGATTCTTTCTTTCTGGGTTTCTTTTCGCCTCCGCCGGGCAGACGCACGCCGGCGGTAAGCTGCTGGGAAAGGTCGCGGCAAAGCCACTGGGTAATCTCGGCGGAAGCGGCCAACACTTTGTCGCGCAAGGTGGAATGCATGGCATCAAGATCTATATAGGCATCCACGGCGGTGATGTTGATCGCCGCCACGATATTGCCCGCGCCGTCGCGCACCGGGGCCGCCACCGAGCTGACGCCGCGCTCGAAAAACGACTGGCTGACCGCATAGCCGCGCGCGCGATCTTCCGCCAGCACGGCCTTGAGTTCGGCCAGGGTGCTCGGCGTCTGCTCGGAGTAGCGCGGCAGCGGATCGCTCGGAAACAATGCCCGCAACGCCGCATCGTCCAGCTCGCAGACGATCATGCGGCCGATCACCGTGGCATGAATCGGAAAACGCGTACCGATATTCACGCTGCTGGCCACCGTGGCGCGGGCCGGATAGCGCGCCACATAGACGATCTCGCTGCCATCGCGCAAGGCCATATGGGCGGACAGCCCGGTCTCGTCGCGCAGGCGCTGCAACACCGGCTGCGCCACCTCGACGATATCGAGCGAAGCCAGATAGGCGAAGCCGCGCCCGAGCAGAGCCGGGCCGAGGCTGAAATGCCGTTCATCCTCTTCGCGCCGCACATAGCCCATGAGTTGCAGCGTATGCAGAAGACGAAACACCTTGGTGCGCGGCAGCTTCAGCATCTGCGCGATTTCAGGCGCCGTGAGGCTGTAGCCGTCGCGGCCGAACAGGGCCAGGATCTGCAGCCCCTGGGCCAGAGCCGGAACCACGTATTTGCCCTGCGGTGTGGTTTTATCGTCCGGCATCGCATCCGCTCCGTCAGTTCAAGACAAAGCCGCCATTCACTGGCAGCAACTGGCCGGTAATGAATCCGGCGGCTGGACTTAGCAGAAAAACCACCGCGCCGACCACATCCTGCGGATGCTGTTGGCGCGGGATGGCGCGGCCGCTGACGTAGAGCTGATGCCGTTCGGCCGGCACGTATTCGGTCGCCTCCACAAGCACCAGGCCGGGCGCGATGGCATTCACGGCAATGCCGTCATTGCCCAGCTCGCGGGCCAGCGAGCGGGTCATGCTGATGATCGCCCCCTTGCTGCCGACATAATGCAGCAGGCGCGGCGCGCCCCACAGCGCGGTATCCGAGGCCAGGTTGACGATGCTGGCGCCGCCGCCCTCGCCGCCAGCCGCCTTGCGCAATAGCGGCGCGAGCGCCTTTATCATCAGCCAGGTGCCGCGCACATTCACGCGCATCACCCGGTCCCAGGTTTCGATATCAATCTCTTCAAAGCTCTTGCCGCCGATGCCGGTGGCGATGGCGCCGTTATTCACCAAGCCATGCACCTGGCCATAGCGGGCGGTCAGCTCAGCGGCAAAAGACGTTATGGAATCCGGCTCGCCCAGATCGACCTTGAGGAAATCCGCGTCATAACCGGCATCGCGCAAAGCCTTGGCGGCATCCTCGCCCCATTCGGCATTGATATCCGCCAGCAGGATGCGCGCGGCGCCGGCCTTGGCGCAGGCCTCGGCGAAGGCGCGCCCCAGGCCGCGCCCCGCGCCGGTAACGACGATATTGCGCCCTTGCAGCATCAGTTCGCCTTTCGCGCGCGGGACGGCAGGTAATGCAGCACGCGATTCTCGATCAGCACGATCGCCCCATAGAGCGCGATGCCGATCAAGGTCAGCAGAATGATGCTGACGAAAACCATGGCGGTATTGCCGGCGCCCTCGCCGAAGGTGAGCAGATAGCCCAGACCGGTATTGCCGCCGACCAATTCGCCCACCACCACGCCGATCACCGCCAGCGTGGCGGCGATGCGCAGGCCGGCGAAGAATGGCGGCATGGCGGCGGGAAATTCGATCTTCCAGAAGATTTGCACGCGGCCGGCGGTGAACGACTTGGCCAGCCGCACGATATCGGGGTCGATCGCGCGCACCGCGCCCAGCACGTTGATCATCACCGGAAAGAACACGATCAGCACCGCCACCAGGATTTTCGGATAGACGGTATAACCGAACCAGATCACGAAAAGCGGCGCGAAAGCCACCTTGGGCGCGATCTGCAAGGCCAGGATATAGGGCGAAAGCAGGAATTCGGCGGTGGGCGACATGCCGAGCACGAAGCCGACCAGCATGCCCAGCAACACGCCGAGCAGAAAGCCCACCAGCACCTGCATGGCGGTGATCGCCGTATGATAGACGAGGCGATCGTTATCCAGCATGTGCAGGAATTCGCTCCAGACCTTGGAGGCCGGCGGAATGATGAAGGGTGGAATGCCCAGCAGCCCCGGCAACCATTGCCAGCCTGCCAGGAAGGCGATCAGCAACAGAATGCTGCCGATCATCATGCGCTGGGTCGAGCCTTGCGGCATGAAAGCATCCATCCTTCTCTCCATCGGCCTCCGGGCCAGGCGCTTACTTGATAAAGGCGTTGGTGTAGAGATCCTTCACCGGCGTGGGATCGCGCACGATGCCCTCCTTGACGTAGAAGTCCTGCAACGCCGACAGACGGGCTTCGTCCATCTCGCCCAGCACCTTCTGCCCTTCATAGACATACTTGATGTACATCTTGAAGATTTCGGTCATGTCCTTTTCCTTGCCGGCATGCTGCGGCACCGCCTTCACGTAATCCACCGCGGCGGCGGCCGGATCGTCCATGATCGCCTTCATGCCCTTCAACGTGGCGCCCACCAGCTTCTTGATCAGGGCCGGATTCTTCTGGATGGTTTCATCCGAAGCCAGGATGGCCTGGGCCATGCTGCGGAAATGGGTGTCGGAAGGAATGATCTCCAGATTCATCTTCTTCTCGGCGGTGAGCGCGAGATAGGTCCAATCCGGCGTGGAGGCCATGGCATCGGCCTCGCCGGCGATGAACAGCTTCCAGACGTTGACCGGGCCGACCGCCTGGGCATTCACGTCATTCTTGGTCAGGCCCTGGGTGGCCAGCATGCCGAGCAGCGCGAAGAACGTGGTGTCCTGGAAGGCCAGCGCGGTAATGGTCTTGCCTTTCAGATCCTTGATCGAGTTGACGCCTTTGTCCTTGTTGATGACAAGCTGCATCAGCGAACGGCCGCCGATCACCGCCACCGACTTGACCGGCACGCCGTTGGAGCGCACCAGGATCGGCGTATCGCCGATGGCGCCGCCGATCACCGCGTTGCCGGCGCCGACCTGCTTGGCCACATCCACGCCGCCCTTGCCGATCTGGAAGGTGACATTCACGCCCTGCTCTTTGAAATAGCCGCGCTGCTGCGCCACCATCCAGGGGCCGAAAGCCGGCAGCGAGGCCGGCGCCGGCAGCAGATACGTGACCTCCTGCGCCCGCGCGGCAGGCGCGGCGCCGAGCGAAGCAGCCAGACCAAGGCCGGCCAAGCCGGCGAGAAACGCTTTGCGGATTTTTTTCATGATGCCCTCTTCCTGTCGTTTTGGTTGAACTTCTTGCGTTACGCTGCCGCCTGGTCGATATGCAGCAATTCCATCAGGGCCGATACATACGGCCCGACCTTGGGGTGCTTGCGCCGCTCCATCGGATTGTCGCGATCCCCGATCTCCACGGTGATCTCCTCGATGATGGTGCCGGGACGCTGGCTCATCACCAGCACGCGATCGGACAGCGCGATGGCCTCGGCCAGATCATGGGTGATGAACAGGGCGGTCTTGCCGGCATCGGCGAGCGTGCGGCCCAGATCCTGCTGCAACACCATCTTGGTCTGCGCATCCAACGCCGAGAACGGCTCGTCCATCAGCAGCACAGTGGGGTCCACCGCCAGGGTGCGGGCAAGCGCCGCGCGCTGGCGCATGCCACCGGAAAGCTGATGCGGATAATGATGCACGAAATCCTGCAGGCGGCATTTCTTCAGCAGGGTTTCCGCGATGCGGTGGCGATCTGCGGATGGCTTGCCTTGAATCTCCAGGCCCAATTCCACATTCTCGCGGATCGTGCGCCAGGGCAGCAGCAAATCCTTTTGCAGCATGAAGGCGACATGCTGGTTGGGTTTGGTAACGAGATCGCCATCCACATAAACCTCGCCGGCCGAAACCGGATCGAGGCCAGACCCCATATTCAGCAAGGTGGATTTGCCGCAGCCCGAGGGGCCGATGATCGAAACCACTTCGCCGTCTTTCAGCGCGAAGGAAACATCCTTCACCGCCGTCACCGGCTCGGCGCCGCGCTTCTGCGCCGGAAAGCGCTTGGTGACATTGCGGAATTCCATGCGGATGCGAGTCATCAGCGCTTCTCCGTCAAAAAGCGGCCATCTTGCGCGGGCGCGCCGGTTTTCTGGCGCCGCGTATTGCCATCCAGGCCGCCCGCCACCGCCCATTCGGCGAAGACCGTGGGGCCCGGCTCGAAATCACGCGGCTGCCAATGATCGGTCAGTTCATCCTCGTCGGCGTAATATTCCACCAGCGCACCAGCGGGATTTTTGAAATACCAGAAGTAAGCCGAGGAGATCGGGTGCCGGCCCGGGCCGAGCTGGGTTTCCCAGCCGCAGCGCGAGATATGCAGGCCGCCGCCGAATACTTCATGGATATCGCGCACGGTGAAGGCGATATGGTTGAGGCCGCGCTTGCCTTCCGGCGTTTGCAGCAGAAACAGATCGTGATGGCCGCCGCGCGGCGCGCAGCGCATGAAATGGCCGCGATTGGGGTAGCGATCCGACAGGCGGAAGCCCAGCTTTTCGTAAAACGCCGTTGCCGCTTGCAATGCATCGGTGAAAAACACCACATGGCCGACTTCCACCGGCTCGGCGCGCTCATAGATCGGCGCCGGCTTGTCCAGCCGCGCCACCCGGCCCCAGACATTGCTGGACGCGCCGGTCACATCCACCGGCCGCTTGCGCGAAACCCGCAGGCCGACGCCCATGCCGTTGGGATCGGTGGCATAAAGCGTGCCGTCTGCCTCGGCGAAACCCGGTTCGCCTTGCAATGCCGTGCGATAAACCGCCAGATCGGCCGCCGATTCCACGCCCCAGATCACCTGCCGCAAAGTCGGCCCGGCCTCGAAAGCCGGCGGCAAAGCGGCATCGTCAGCCAGGCGGATTTGAATCTCGCAGCCATTCAGGCTTTCGAAATCCAGCCCCGCCGCATCCTCACGCACCAGCTTGAGGCCCCAGTCGAGGAAAAATTTGCGGCAGGCGGCAAGGTCTTCCACGCCGAAGGTTATGCGGTCGATGCCCAGAACGCTCATATCCGCCTCGTTAAAGATCCAGAACCAGCCGCGCGCCCCGGCAACGCGACACGCACACCATCATCGACTTGTTGGCCGCCTGCTCGGCCTTGGTCAGCACCGAGTCACGGTGATCGGGAATGCCTTCCAGCACCTTCACCTCGCAGGTGCCGCAGATGCCGTCCTGGCAGGATGATTCGATCTTGATGCCGCCTTCGGTCAGCACGTCGAGGATGCTCTTATCGGCCGGGATGGTGAATTCGCGGCCATCGCTGCCCAGCACAACGGTGAAGCTGCTTTCGGCTGCGGATTTTTCCTGCGGCTTGGCGGTGAAATATTCCACATGCACGCAATCTTCCGCCACGCCGGCGGCCGCCGCCGCGGCTTCGAAAGCCGCCAGCATCGGCAGCGGGCCGCAGCAATAGAAATGCGCGCCCTTAGGATAACGCGCGAACACCGCCGCCACATCCAGCGGGCCGCCGGCCGTATCGTCGAAATGCGGGTGCACCGCGCCTTGCAGGGCCTGCAAGCCGGGCAGGAAAGCCATGCGCTGCGGATTGCGCGCGGCATAATGCATGGCATAGGGCCGGCCTTGCCGGCTGAGCTGGCGGGCCATGCAGTAAAGCGGCGTGATGCCAATGCCGCCGGCGATCAGCACCACCATGGGCGCATCGAGCACCAGCGGAAAATGATTGCGCGGGCCGGAAACCGTAAGCATCTGGCCCACGCGCAATTGCGCATGGATATAGGCCGAGCCGCCCCGGCTGGCGGCATCCAGGCCGACCGCCACCACATAGCGCTTGCGATCCGCCGGATCGCCGCACAGCGAATAGCTGCGGGTGATGCCGTTGGGCAAGGCCAGATCGACATGCGCGCCCGGCTCGTAGGCCGGCAGATCGGCGCCATCGGTGCGGGCCAGGGCAAGGCTGAAAATGCCTTCCGCTTCCCATTCGATACGCTGCACCCGCAGCGCCTGGCTAGCCGCTTCGCTCATCTTTCAGGCCGCATTCAGATCGACGGACAGCCGGGCATATGCATCTATTTCGACCAGCAGGCCGGGAAACGCCAATGCATTCACGCCAAGCAGGGTGGAACAGGGATAGGCCGGCTTGAAGAAAGCCGCGCGGGCGGCATTCACTTCATCCTTGCGGCCCATATCGGTGAGATAGATCACCAGCTTGTAGATATTCTGCCGGCCGCCGCCGGCCGCCCGCAGCAATTGCTCGATGCGGGCCAGAATGGCGGCGGTCTGCGCCTGCACGCTGTCGCCGCCGATCGCCTTGCCATCCGCCCCGCGCGCCGTGATGCCGGACAGCACCACCTCGTCGCCAAGCACCAAGCCGTTCGACCAGGTGGCATGCGGCGGCTCGGCAATAGTGGGGCCGATTATCTTGCGCCAGGGCGTGTTCATCGCGGCGCGCGGCCTTATTCGGCCGCCGCGGCGGGCTGCAATGCAGCCAGTTGCTCGGCCGCCAGATTGCGCATCACGCGGCGCAGACGCACCAGACCCATATCATGCTGATAGAGGATTTCGCGCTGATTGGCATCGGGCTCCATCACCTCCAGCACCACGCGATCCTGCTCCAGCACATGCCAATGGCGGGCTTCCAGGCGGTTCTTGTAGAGGAAGCGCCAGGTATCGCGCTGCCAGCCGTCGATCTTGCGGCAGCGCCAATGGGTGACGGCGGCCACGCCATCCACGATCGGCGTATACATGCCGATGATATGGAAATTGCCGCCCGGACCGCCCGTGGCCGGATAGGGAATTTCCAGCCGCAGCCAATGCGCGCCGGTATCGCCGTATTCGGTCCAGTCGAAATTCACATTGCGCTGATCGGTCTTCTCGAACACGAAGCCGGTGGACGTATCGCGGATCTGGAATTTCGCCTTGGTGTCGCCGAACGACATGGAATGCGACTGGCGATGCAGGTAGGTGCCATGCATCGGATCCATCACATTATCCATCACATAGCGATAATCGCCCTTCCATTCGGTATAGCAGAGGAAGGCGCTGAATTCCGGCGAGGTCAGCTCTTCCGGCAGCACCAGCTCGGGCGGATTGGGATGCTTCTCGTCGCCCACATAGGCGAAGATCATGTCGTTGCGTTCCTGCAACGGGAAGGTCTTGACGCATTTCATGCCTTCCAGCTTGCAGCCTGGGCTGCCCGGCACGGCAACCGCCACGCCTGCCTTGTCCACCTGCACGCCGTGATAGCCGCAGGCGATGCGGTCATCCATCACGATGCCCACCGAAAGCGGCGCGCCGCGATGCGGGCAATGATCTTCAAGCGCATGCGCCTGACCCTTGAGATCGCGCCACAGCACCATCTTATAGCCCAGGCGGCGGAGCGAAATCGGCTTATCGGCGACAAAGCTGGAAGGGCAGATCGCATACCAGCGATTGCGCAGGCCCTTGGCGAGCAGCGCGTCTATGGCTTTATCTTCAATGGCGGCGGAAGCAGACATGGGGCTGATCTCCGGCTGATGTTTCGGGGCGCTTCAGGCGTTTTCCGCCAGGCGCTTCACTTCGTGCTGGAACAAGTCCGGCGTCCAGGCCTTGCCTGCCGGCGCCGGCACGCAATCCTCGTTGAGACGCGCGGCGATCCCATCCAGATCATGCACGCCGGCGGCGAAGCAGCGTTCGATGGCGTCGCCCAGCAGATTTTCGTAGGTATCCGGCTCGCGTTTGCGGGTCTGGTGCGGGTTCAGATATTGCGACAGGGGCTGCATCACTTCCCTCCTTGCCTTACACGTTCGATGATTCTTTCGCGCACCGGCACGAAATCGTAAGCCGGCATGCATTCGGTTCGGAAAACGCCCCAGGCGGAGCGTTCAAGCTCGACATTCACTTCCGCCAGTTTCGATGGCGGCAGGCGGAGCGTGACGATCTGGCCGAAGCCCATCGCCACATACCAGGACACGATCTCGGTGCCGGCCGGCGGGAAACGATCCCACCATTGGGCTTCCTTCAACTTGGTTTGAACCGCATCCAGATTGTTCGACTGGTCGTGCCGCAGAAAGATCGTGAGCAGCATGGTCTCGGGCTGGCCGGGCGCAGTCATCGCCGCCCCCTCAGCCCTGCCGGAAGGCCGGCATCCGCCGGTCTTGCCTATTCGCCCGAGCGCTACGCTGCACCGTTCAACTCCATCCGCTGAATGCGATTTTGTTTACTAATGAAACGTAATTTCTTATTTAAAACAGACTAGAGATTCGTTACGCTTCTGTAAAGCAGATTCTCAAGCATTGAAGCGGGTTTCGATCATGTCGGTACGGCCTTTATATTTGGGCGGAGAATGGCGCATCGGGCGCGGCGCGGCCTTGACCGACCGCAATCCCCACGACAACAAAGCCTTAGCCGAAATCAGCAGCGCCGATGCGGCCGATGTGGATGAAGCCGTGCAACGCGCCGAAGCCGCCATGCGCGATCCGGCCTGGAGCGGATTGCTGCCGCATCAGCGCGCGCAATATCTGCATCGCATCGCGGCGTTGATCGAGCGCGATGCCGAGCGATTGGCGCAATTGCAATTGCAGGATAACGGCAAGCCGATCCACGAAACCCGCGCCCTGGTGGCCAGCGCCATCGGCACCTTCCGCTATTTCGCCGCCGCTTGCGAAACATTGGGCGACGAACTGACGCCGCCGCGCGGCCCTTATATCTCGATGAGCATCCATGAACCGCTCGGCCCGATCGGCGCCATCACGCCATGGAATTCGCCCATCGCCAGCGAGGCGCAAAAAGCCGCACCGGCCCTGGCCGCCGGCAATGCGGTGATCGTGAAACCGTCGGAACTCACGCCTCTATTGGCGCTGGAGCTGGCGCATCTAGTCGATGAAGCCGGCCTGCCCAAGGGGATTTTCAGCGTGCTGCCCGGCACCGGCGCGATAACCGGCGCGGCGCTGGTGGCGCATCGCGGCGTCCGCAAGATCAGCTTCACTGGCGGCACCGCCACCGGCCGCGCCATCGGCCGTGTGGCCGCCGACAAGCCGATGCCGGTTTCATTGGAACTCGGCGGCAAGTCGCCCAATATCGTGTTCGCCGATGCCGATCTGGCGCAGGCCATCAACGGCGTGCTGTTCGGCATATTCTCCAGCCAGGGACAAAGCTGCATCGCCGGTTCGCGCATCTTCGTGGCGCGTGAAATCTATCAGTGTTTCCGCGACGAATTGGTGCGCCGCACCGAAGCCCTGCGGATCGGCAACCCGCTGAACCCCGCCACCCAGATCGGCCCGCTGATCTCGCCGGAGCATCGCGCCAAGGTAGAAAGCTATATCGCCCTGGCGCGCGAGGAAGGCGGCCGTCTTCTCTGCGGCGGCGCACGGCCCGAGGATGCCGCATTGCAGGCGGGCAATTATTTCCGCCCGGCGCTGATCGAGGGTTTGAACAATCGCTGCCGCACGGTGCGGGAGGAAATCTTCGGCCCTGTCGGCGTATTGCTGCCATTCGAGAACGAGGAGGATCTGCTCGCCCAGGCCAATGACAGCCTCTATGGCCTGGCCTGCGGCATCTGGACCGCCGATTATCGCCGCGCCTGGCGCATCGCCCGCGCCGTCGATGCCGGCAATATATGGATCAACACCTACAAGCTGTTCAGCATCAGCACGCCCTTCGGCGGCAACAAGGAAAGCGGCACCGGCCGCGAAAAAGGCCTGGATGGCCTACGCGCCTATATGCGACAGAAAAGCCTGTATTGGGATTTGAGCGACAAGCCCCTGCCCTGGGCTGATTAGATTGAGAGAGGATCGACCATGGATCTTGGGATCAAGAGCCGTAAGGCCATCGTATGCGCGGCCAGCCGGGGCCTGGGCCGGGCCTGCGCCGAAGCCCTGGCGGCCGAAGGCGTGGCGCTTGTGCTGAATGCGCGCGGCGAAGAAGCCCTGCGGCAAACCGCCGATGAAATCGCCGCGCGCCATGGCGTATCCGTGCGGATCGTGGCCGGGGATATCGCGCAGGAAGCCGACCGCGCCGCCCTGCTGGCCGCCTGCCCGGCCCCGGATATCCTGGTGAACAATGCCGGCGGGCCGAAGCCCGGCAAGCTGAAAGGCTATAGCGAAGCGGATTGGCAGCAGGCCCTGGCCGGCAATCTGCGCGCGCCGGCGGCGATGATCGCCGCCGTGATAGACGGCATGGCGGAGCGCAATTTCGGCCGCATCATCAACATAACCTCCAGCGTGGTGCGCCATCCCATCGACATCCAGGGCCTGAGCGCGGCCGCCCGCGCCGGCCTGCATGGCCTGGTCGCCACCCTGGTGCGCGAGCATGCGGCGCGCAATGTGACCCTGAACAACATTCTGCCCGGCACCTTCGCCACCGACCGGCTGATCAGCAACTTCGCCTTCAAGGCCAAGCAGCAAGGCATCAATACCGAACAGGCCCTGGCCGCGCGGCAGGCGGAATTGCCCGCCAAGCGCTTCGGCGATCCGGCCGAACTGGGCCGGCTTTGCGCCTTTCTATGCAGCAGCCATGCCGGCTATATCTCCGGCCAGAGCATCCTGATAGATGGCGGCGCGCATCCGCAGATTCTATAGCGCCTAATCGTGCACGCCCAGCATGGCGCTGATTTCGCGCACATGCTCGACGAATTCCGGCAAGGCCCGCATGCGGGTAAGGCGCGGGCGCGGCAAGTCTATCTTCACATCCGCCATCACCGTGCCCGGCCGGCCGCTCATCACCAGCACCCGGTCGGCCAGGAACACCGCTTCCGCAACGCTATGGGTGATCAGCAGCGTGGCCTTCTTGGTCTCGCTCCAGATTTTCATCAACTCGACATTCATCTGATCGCGGGTCAGCGCATCCAGCGCGCCGAACGGTTCGTCCATCAGCAAGAAAGGCGGATCGTAAATCAGCGCCCGGCACAAAGCCGCGCGCTGCTGCATGCCGCCGGAAAGCTCGCGCGGCCAGGCTTTTGCGAAAGCCTCCAGACCGGCCAGTTTGAGCAGATCGTTCGCCTTATCAATGTAATCCTTGCGCTTCAGGCCAAGCGCATCAATGGGAAACAGCACATTGTCGATCACCCGGCGCCATTTCATCAGCACCGGCGCCTGAAACACCATGCCGATATCCGGCGTGGGTTCGCGCACTTCCTCGCCGAACCGCTTCACGCTGCCCGAGGTCGGCTTCTCGATCCCGGAGATCACCTTCAGCAAGGTGGATTTGCCGCAGCCGCTGGGTCCGACCAGGGTGACGAATTCATGGCGGCCGACGCTGACAATGACAACCGTCAATGCCAGCGTGCCATTGCCAACGGCGCCCTAGCGTTTGGAAAGGCCCGCGATCTCGATTTCGGGCGCTGCCGTGTTTGCGCTCATCAATCCAGCTTAGT
>JAYSEE010000006.1:0-26474 GCA_041914045.1 Ferrovibrio sp.
CGATCAGGGCCTGATCCCGCTGAAGACGCTGGATTTCGAGCGCGGCGTGAATGTGACCCTGGGCCTGCCGATCCTGCGCGCCTCGCCCGATCATGGCACGGCCTTCGACATCGCCGGCAAGGGCATCGCCAAACCCGGCAGCCTGATCGCCGCCCTGCGTCTGGCGGCCGAGATGGTGCGGCACCGCGCGGCTTTTGACCGCGCCGCATCCAGCCGCGCGGCTTACGATGCAAGACGATAACGATCCGGTGGAAGCGCTGCCGCCCCTGCGCGATGTGATCGCCGCGCATGATCTGGCCGCGCGCAAATCGCTGGGGCAGAATTTCCTGCTCGATCTCAATCTCACGCGCAAGATCGCCCGCGCCGCCAAGCCGTTCGCCGCAAGCAATGTGGTCGAAATCGGCCCCGGCCCCGGCGGCCTTACCCGCGCTCTGCTGCTGGAAGGCGCGGAAACCGTGATCGCCGTTGAGCGCGACGAACGCTGCCTGGCGGCCCTACAGGATTTGCAGCTTGCGGCCGCCGGCCGGCTGCGCTTGCAGGCCGGCGATGCGCTGGAAACCGCTTTGGCCGATCTGGCGCCGCCGCCCTGGGCCATCGTCGCCAATCTGCCCTACAATATCGCCACGCCGCTGATCCTGGGCTGGCTGCTGGCGCCGGTGCCGCCGCGCCGCATCACCGTGCTGGTGCAGAAGGAAGTGGCCGAACGGCTGGCGGCGAAGCCCGGCAGCGAAGCCTATGGCCGGCTATCGGTGATCGCCGGCTGGTGCGCCGAGGTGCAGATGCTGTTCGATATCGGGCCCAAGGCCTTCGTGCCGCCGCCGAAGGTGACATCGACCGTGGTGGAGCTGACGCCGCGCGCCAGGCCGCTGGCGGAAGCCGAAACAAATAAGCTTGAGCGCGTGACGGCGGCAGCTTTCGGCCAGCGCCGCAAAATGCTGCGCTCGGCGCTGAAATCGCTCTGGGGCGACGCGGAAGCGAAATTGCAAAGCCTGGGCATCGACCCGACGCGGCGCGCCGAAACGCTCAGCATCGAGGAATTCTGCGCGCTCGCGCGGCTGCTATAGCCCCTCGCGCAAGCTTTTGACGAATTCCACCAGCCCCTGGCCGCGATGGCGCTTCAGCCGTTCGGCGCGCAGGATGGCGTGCACATTGGCCAGGCAGCGTTCCATGTCGTCGTTCACCACGACATAATCGTATTCCGCCCAATGGCTGATTTCGTCGGAGGCCTTCGACATGCGCCTGGCCACCACCTCGGCGGAATCCTGCGCGCGGGTATGCAGGCGCTTTTCCAGCTCGCGCATATCGGGCGGCAGGATGAACACGCTGACCAGATCGCTCTCGGCGCGCTGGCGCAATTGCTGGGTGCCCTGCCAGTCGATATCGAACAGGATGTCCTGCCCCACGGCCAGACGGCGTTCCACGGCTTCGCGTGGCGTGCCGTAATAATGGTCGAACACCTTGGCATGTTCGAGCAATTCATCGCGGTTGATCATCAGCCGGAAGGCTTCGATATCAATGAAATGATAATCGCGGCCATCCACCTCGCCGGGCCGGCGCTGGCGCGTGGTGACCGAAATCGAAAGATGCAGGTTGCTTTCCATTTCCAGCAGCCGACGGGCGATGGTGGTCTTGCCCGCGCCGGATGGCGAGGACAGCACCAGCATCAGGCCGCGCCGCGCGATGTTGATCGGGTCGCCCATCCGCTCTACTCCACGTTCTGGGCCTGCTCGCGCAGGCGATCCACCACCAGTTTCAAATCCAGGCCGATGCGGGTAAGCGCCGCATCGAAAGCCTTGGAGCAGAGCGTGTTGGCTTCGCGGTTGAATTCCTGCGCCAGGAAATCCAGCTTGCGCCCGATGCCGCGCGCATCGCCCTGGCGCAGCAATGCGCGGGCGGCCTGGATATGGCTGCGCAGGCGATCCAATTCCTCGCGGATATCCAGGCGCGTGATCTGCAAAGCCAGTTCCTGCGCGATGCGATCCTGCGAAGCCGGCGGATTGAGCGCCAGCAGATCGGCCAACTGGGTTTCCAGCCGGCGCTTCAAGCCTTCCGGCCGCGCGGCTTCGCAGCCGGCCGCATCCTTCACCAATTGCTCGATCTCATCCAGCAGCGACAGCAGCAGGGTTTGCAGCTTGGCGCCTTCCTCGGCGCGGCTTTGCACCAGCTTATCCAGCGCCTCGGCGAAGATCCGCTTCAACGAGGCTTCAAGGGCGGCCTGGGCGGCTTCGTCGGCTTGCGGCGCCACCGGCTCCACCACGCCGCGCACCGCCAGCAGGCCATCCAGGCTGGGCGCGCCGATGCCGCGCGCTTCCAGCTTGGCGCCCAAAGCCAGCAATTGATCGAGCAAGGCTTCGTTGAGCCGGTATTCCGGCTGCTGGGCTTCGTCGTCCTGATATTGCAGATTCAGCGTAACATTGCCGCGCGCCAGCTTGGCCTGGGCCTGACCGCGCAATTCGGCCTCAAGGGCATCGAAACCGCTGGGCAGCCGGAAGCGCAGCTCCAGGCCGCGCCCGTTCACCGATTTCAATTCCCATATCCAGGACCGTTGTTTGCTGCGCCCATCGGCGCGCGCGAAACCGGTCATACTCGCCAAAGCCACGCCTTGCCCTCCATCCGAATCCGCGCGCATCATACTGGCCCAGACCGGCCACAGAAAGTGCGGACCATGAGCAAAAAGGGCATCCTTATTACCGGCGCCTCCAGCGGCATCGGCGAATATCTCGCCCGCCATTACGCCGCGCCGGATGTGCGGCTGGCGATCACCGGGCGCGATGCCGCGCGGCTGGAAGCGGTGGCCGCAATCTGCCGCGCCAAGGGCGCCGAAGTGGAATGCCATGCCGTGCCGGTAACCGATGCCGTCGCCATGCGGGCGCTGATCCTGGATTTCGCCGCGCGCGACCGGCTGGACCTGACGCTGGCCAATGCCGGCATTTCCGGCGGCTTCAAGGATTGGAGCGGCTTCGACGCCCATGTGCGCGAGGTGGCGGCGGTGAATATCGACGGCGTGTTCAACACCGTGAACCCGGCCATCGAGGCCATGCTGGGTCAGCCCGAAGCACCGCTGCGCGGCCAGATCGCGGTGGTCGCCTCGCTGGCCGGCTTCCTGCCCTTGCCCGGGGCCGCGATCTATTCCGCCTCCAAGGCCTTCGCCCGCACCTATGCCGAGGCCCTGCGCAGCCAATTGGCCCCCAAGGGCATCGCCATCAGTTCGATCTGTCCCGGCTTCGTGGTCAGCCGGATGACAGCGAAAAACCGCTTCCCCATGCCGTTTCTGATGGATACCGAGGCCGCCGCCCGCCGCATCGCCCAGGGGCTGGCGGAAAACCGGGCCCGAATCGCCTTTCCCTGGCCCATGCTGGCGATCATGCGGCTGCTGGAAAGCCTGCCCTACCCGCTCACCGCCTGGCTGCTCAGCCGCGCCCCCGCCAAGGAATAAAGCGGGCAAAACGGGGGCTGGATATGCGGGCGCAGATAAATTATGGTCCGCCCGCCCGGATGGACCGGGCATAAATCCCGGATTCTCACTGGAGGAAAGACCATGGCGTTGGTGTCGATGCGGCAGCTTCTGGATCATGCGGCCGAGCATGGCTACGGCTTGCCGGCTTTCAACGTCAACAACATGGAGCAGGTCCGCGCCATCATGGAAGCGGCCAACAAGACCAACAGCCCGGTGATCCTGCAGGGCTCGGCCGGCGCGCGCAAATATGCCGGCGAGCATTTCCTGCGCCATCTGATTTCCGCCGCCGTGGAAGCCTTTCCGCATATCCCGGTGGTGATGCATCAGGACCATGGCGCTTCGCCGGCGATCTGCGTGGCCGCGATCCGCTCGGGCTTTTCCAGCGTGATGATGGACGGCTCGCTGAAGGAAGACGCCAAGACCCCGTCCGACTACGATTACAACGTGGCCGTCACCCGCAAGGTGACCGAGTTGGCGCATAGCATCGGCGTGACCGTGGAAGGCGAACTGGGCTGCCTGGGCTCGCTGGAAACCATGCGCGGCGACAAGGAAGACGGCCATGGCGCCGAAGGCACCATGACCCGCGAAATGCTGCTGACCGATCCGACGGAAGCGGCGAATTTCGTCGCCGAAACCCAGTGCGACGCGCTGGCCATCGCCATCGGCACCTCGCATGGCGCCTACAAATTCACCCGCAAGCCGACCGGCGACATCCTCGCCATCGACCGCATCAAGGAAATCAACAAGCGCATCCCCAACACCCATCTGGTGATGCATGGCTCGTCTTCGGTGCCGCAGGAATTGCTGGCCGAGATCCGCCAGTATGGCGGCGAGCTGAAGGAAACCTACGGCGTGCCCGTGGAAGAGATTCAGGAAGCCATCAAGTATGGCGTGCGCAAGATCAACATCGACACCGACCTGCGCCTGGCGATGACCGCCGCGATCCGCCGCCATCTGGCCAAGAACAAGAGCGAGTTCGATCCGCGCAAGTATCTGGCCGATGCCCAGAAGGCCGCGCAGGAGGTGTGCGAGGCACGCTATGTGGCTTTCGGCTGCGCCGGCATGGCCGCCAAGATCAAGCCGCTGGAGCTGGACGAGATGGCCAAGCGCTATGCCAGCGGCGCGCTGAAGCAGACGGTGCACTAAATCCCGGTCACTAAATCCCGGATTTCCCGTGCGAAATACCCGGCCGGGCGGCCTTGCCGTCCGGCCGTTTTTTATGCCCGCAAACTTGACAAGGCGGCCCCGGCCCCGTATCAGTGCCGCCGCAGTTCGACTGCCGTGGCGGGGTAGCTCAGTGGTAGAGCGCGGGACTCATAAGCCCAAGGTCGGCGGTTCAATCCCGCCCCCCGCTACCATCTTATCATTCCTAGAAAATCAGGCTTGCCAGCATGGATGAATTGCGCGCCGCCATTCATCCCGCCGAGCGGCCGCCGCAAGCGGTGGCCCAGGCCCTGCGCGAGACCGGCATGGCCCTGCTGCGCAAGGCCCTGACCGCCAAGCAGGTGGAGGATTGGCGGCATTTCGCCCAGGTCGGCTTCGAGGTCTGGGATAAAAAACATCCCTCCGACAAGCCTGCGGAAAGCCTGCCGCTGACCGCCCTGTTCGCGCCGGAAAGCCATGAGGCCGGGCGGCGCGAATTCGGCCGCCTGTGCCTGGATGCGCGCTTCATGGACCTGCTGCGGCTGTATTTCGGCGAACTGGTTTTCGTGCGCGACGGCAGCGCCGCTTTCCGCCGCCTGAGCCGTCCGGTAAAGCTGCCGATAGAGCCAAGCCCACCCGCCAGCCAGCTCACGCTCTGGCTGCCCTTCATGGCCAGCGGCGGCCGCCAGCTCGGCTATGAAGTGCCTTGGCGCGACGGCCATTGGCGCCCCAATATGTTGCCCGGCGACGCCCTGCTGCTGAGCGGCGAGCGCCCGCCCCGGGTGGCCGGCCCGCCGGCCTCGGAAGGCCCACTGCTGCTGGACGGCCCGATCCTGGGCATGGAAATCCACATGCTGCCCGCCAGCGCCCGCAGGCCCGGCATGGGCCTGGCCATCGCGCTCGGCGACTTCCCGGATTTCAAGATCGAAACCGGCTACGACCGCGAACGGCCCTGATACACCTATAGATACAGAATATTCTTGTCAGCACTTTTTGATTGCAATAATGTTCCCTATATGATCCAATAGGAACATTACGCAAACAAGGATCGCCCCATGCCCCTCGCCGCCGCAAAGCAATCGTTCAGAACCCTGTTCGCCGCGCCGCGCTTCCGGTCGCAACAGCCCGATCCCTTCGGCCGCGACCGGGGCGGCACGGCCTGGGACCGCGAAATCCCCCTGCCCGATGAGGGCAAGGCGCTGGAGGCCGCCCGCGGCGCCTGGCGTTCCGGCGCCAGCCTGCGCGATCTGTTCGGCGACACTGCTACTGGCATTCACGGCTCGATCGGCAAAACCAACGGCCGCAACCGGCCCGGCGATGTGTTCAAGCTACAGGCCCTGCTGCATAAGCTGGGCTACCGCGATGCGGTAGGCACCGATGGGCCGACCGGCTATCTCGGCAGCTTCGACCATGAGCCGATCATGGCCTTCCAGCGCGATCATGGCTTGCAGCCGGATGGCATGCTGGAGCCAGGCGGCGAGACCATCCGAACCATGCAAAACTTCGCCCAGCGGCCGGAAGTCGCCGGCGGCCCGGCCAGCGACGTGGTGCAGGTGCGCGCCTATCAGCAGACCCGCGACGGTAAGAATCGGCCCATGAACGCGGCGCGCCGGGAGGTGGGGGTTTAAATAGACCAAGCAACGAGCGGGCATCGCGCTCATATAACAAAGCAACTGCAGCATATGGCGAAACAAGAGGGCTATACCCAAAGGCAAAAACTGATAGTAAGAAAAAAATATATAACCCCGACGCATGGGATGAAAAATCTTCTAGCGAATTGCAAACCGCTCGCGCCTGGGTCGCGATAGTTTCAGAAAGAAACAATGTAATAAATCGCATTCAAAGCCCCACAGTCGAAAAAGATAAAATCGAACAAAAAGCATGGGAGGATTCATTAAGTGCTGCGCAAAAGTCCGAAACCCTAGCCGTACCCGAAGATGTTGAATTCTTTTTTATTAGGCAGGAGAAAGCCGGGAAACAACGCCCAAGCTTTTTGCCCACAGACCAACAACCATACAAATCCTTTGGGCCTTTCAGAAATGTCGGAGGCGGGGATGTTCCCAAGGGCGACGCCACATATATCGACTTTTATCAAAGGAAGCGCTGAATGAACAAAAGTCGAGGTCACTTTGGATTTTTACTTTTTGTTGTTCTTGGCTGCTCAACAACACTTGCAGCCCATGCAAACGACTGCCCAAACCCACAACCAAGGACCGAAATCATCCTTACAATGCTATCCGCCAACTTTCCTGACCAGATATTTCAGCCCGGGATCGGTTTTCGCGATTGGCAGCAACTCGGCGCAGCCCTGGCTGCCGACGGGCCTGCTGTGTCCTGTCGGCTGATTGCGAAACTGCACCCGATAGCAGCGGAAAGGATCAATGCCGATGGGCCTGCATCCGAACTGGAAGTTCTATGGGCATTGCGGCTGTTGCGCCTTATGACCGATGGCTTGGATTTTCGCGCCCGCCTCACCGATCTAACTGGTTTCGCCCAAAGCCAGCCGCATATCTACCCAATGCTAGCTAGAGGCAACCTCAACGATCCGGCAAACCTGCGCTTCTTTGCAACACGCATGTCGCGCGATGTCGCTTATCTTGCTCCCATGCAGGTACAGTCTGAGATCATCGGCAAATGGCGGGCTTGGTATGCGGAGCATGGCGCAAGCTTTGCCTATCATGCCGCCCCAAACCTGGATGACTGGTATTTCTAGGCCGCCTCCTCGGCTTGAGCATCCAATCGTCTATAAGGATGGCGCCTTCAAGGACCCGACTGCCGCCATCGGTGCCAAACGCAGACCAAACAACAAACCACCCACGCGTTAAACTTCAATCACGCGGCAGTTCAAGTTCGCGGAAATCTTGTTCCATTAGCAAACCGCACGAAGCCATGGTCCAGGCTTTCAGACGGCTTGAGTAGCTGACAATGCAGATTCCCTCTAGCCACTCCACGCCTTCACAAGATGGCGCATCGGCCGCACAATAGCGTTCTCGGCTGAGTGCGATAAAAGCCCCGACAGACAACGCATTGCCAGGACCATCGCCATATTCCTCCCACAGCTTACGGGAAAGCGACTTATCCACGACCTTGAACCGCGTGAAGTAATATTCTACTCGCCTTTTTTTTTCCAAACCGCCTTCCGCAATCAATGGATGAACCCGCTCGCAAACAGGGTCGTCTCGCGCATTGCCCAGACAGCCAATCAGAGTCTCCACCGCGCAGAGCGGCTGGCTGGCATCGCCGAAACAGGGCGAGGAAGCCGCCCATGGCGTGACGAACTGGATCAAATTGCCGCCCTCCTGCGCCTGGGCTTGCGCGGCCAACAGCAGCAGCAGCAGCGCACCAGCAAATATCGGCCTCAAAACAACCCGCAGCCGCGCCTTGATAAGATGTTCAAGCATGCTCGATCTTTCCCCACCGCCGCCATCGGCGCCAAACGTCGTCCCGGCAACAAGCCGCCCCCTCGATAAGGGCGTTACTGGCTGGAATTCTGCAATAGCAAGGCAAGTTCATGGTCTAGCAAGCCGCCTGTAGTCATAGCTCGCCACGCTTTGAGTTTTGCATCCCAAATCACAGCAGCAATCCAATCTTGCCAAACACTATCTAGGCACTTGTTTTGGATGATTGCGCAATGTCGAACTCGAACGAGAGCAACCAAACTTCCGGGACGTGCCCAAACTTCGTCAAAATATGGCGCTGCCTGATACCATCGATCCAATATGGCCGGCGTCAGGAATACCAGCTTTCGAAACCAATATTCCAACCGCGTGTCTGCTTCGATCGTTGGATCAATGGGTTCAATGATTTCTCAGGCTTTTCCAACACGAGCGTGCGCAACACATGCAATTGCCGTTTCCACCGCGCAGAGCGGCTGGCTGGCATCGCCGATACAAGGCGAGGAAGCAGCATGCGGCGTGACGAACTGGATCAGGTTGCCGCCTTCCTGCGCCTGGGCTTGCGCGGCCAATAGCGGGGCCAGCAAGGCCGCAAATATCAGCGCCAATCCCTGCCGCACGCGCATCCGATGCCAGGCCAAAACGATCATGATCCATCCTCTATTTCAGCGGACGTAGTGCATAAAAGCGAAACTTTTACGCGCCAATTATCCATAAAGAACACTTTCCAATTGCAATTCCAACTCGACCCAACCATGAGTGAAACATATTATGAACACGAATGCAGCGAGAAAAATGCCGTGCTTAAGCCAGCCGCCGCAATCCTGGCGCCATTCATTGCGACCGCGTTTTTCGTCGTAGCCAACAGCGATGCAAAAAGCTGCCCAGGTTATCCATATGGCCCAGCGTCTACGACACTCAACGGCACTTTGATCTCCGAGCGCCATTACCGTCCGCCCTATCATGATGAAAATCCGAATCATGATGTACTGATCCGCATCCTGATCCTTAAGCTTGACGCTCCGATATCAACCATCCCTGATGCGCATGAACGAGCCGCCTATCGCTGCGTGTCGAAACTGCAATTGATGGGGGATATCCCAGACGGGATGTGGCGCTCGGTCGGACGCAAAACGACCATTCGAGGAATGTTGCTCCCGCAGGAAATCATTCGTCATTATACCCGCGTTCTGCTGATGGTTCAGGACGTGCAATTCCTCGAACCCGCGCCATCTGCAAACCGCAAATCTGAATGACTGGTATTTCTAGGCCGCTGCTTCGGCCTGGGCATCTTGGCTGCGGGTGATCCAGCCGCCGCCGAGCAGGCGGTCGCCCTCGTAGAGCACGCCGGCCTGGCCAGGGGCCACGCCGTATTCCGGGCGGTGCAGTTCGAGCCGCGCTTCGTTGGTATGCGGGCCGGTCTGCAGGCCGGGATAGAGCATGGCTTCCACCGCCGGCTGGGCCGAGCGCAGCTTCACGCTGACGGCGCGGCCTTCGGGGCCGAGCGGCGCGGCATCCAGCCAGTTCAGCTCTTTCAGATGCACGCTCACCCGCGCCAGGGCTTCGCGCGGGCCGACGATGACGCGACGCGCCTTGGCATCCAGCCGGATCACGTAAAGCGGCTCGGCCGCAGCGATGCCGATGCCCTTGCGTTGGCCCACCGTGTAATGGATCACGCCCTGATGCCGGCCCAGCACGCGGCCATCGGCGTGCACGATCTCGCCGGGCTCGGCCGCCTCGGGCCGCAGCCGCGCCACCACGCTGGCGTAATCGCCATTGGGCACGAAGCAGATATCCTGGCTGTCCGGCTTCTCCGCCACATCGAGGGCGAATTCGGCGGCCAGCGCGCGCACGGCGGGCTTTTCCAGATCGCCGAGCGGGAAACGCAGATAGTCCAACTGCTCGCGCGTCGTCGTGTAGAGGAAATAGCTCTGGTCGCGGCGCGGATCCAGGCCGCGCAGCAATTGCGCGCCGCCATCGGGGCCGAGCGCGCGGCGCACATAATGCCCGGTGGCCAGGCAATCGGCATCGAGATCGCGGGCGGCGGCCAGCAGGTCGCGGAACTTGACGGTCTGATTGCAGCGGATGCAGGGGATCGGGGTTTCGCCGCGCATGTAGCTGTCGGCGAAATCCTGCATCACCGCGTTGCGGAAGCGGCTTTCGTAATCCAGCACGTAATGCGGAATATCCAGCCTTGCGGCCACATTGCGCGCATCATGGATATCCTGGCCGGCGCAGCAGGCGCCTTTGCGGCGGATCGCCTCGGCATGGTCGTAAAGTTGCAGAGTGATGCCGACCACATCATAGCCCTGCCGCCGCAACAGCCCGGCCACCACCGAACTATCCACGCCGCCCGACATCGCCACCACCACGCGGGTGGCGGCCTCCGGCTTATCGAAACCAAGGCTGTTCATCATGGCCGGCACTATAGGGCGGCCGGCCCGCCAGGCAAGCGCGGTTTGCGGGGACGGAACGGCCCGGATTCAGGCCAAATTTTCCACAGGCACGGCCCGACAGCCTATAAACCGAGCCTTTCGGCGAGAAAACAGCCGAAAATCGCCCCTTGCGGGCCGGGCCGGGATGTGTATATTGCGCCGCTCACATAGCTCCTTGCCGGGATTTGCCCGGCTAGGCCCGCGAATGCCGGATGCGTGGTGCATCGGCGCCGGGCCGCAAATAGCCAGAAGGAGAGCTTTACGATGGCGTTCTACGAGAACGTATTCATCGCGCGTCAGGACATCTCGACCGCCCAGGTCGAAGCGATGACCGCGCAATTTTCCGAGATCATCAAGGGCCAGGGCGGCGAGGTCGGCAAGACCGAGAACTGGGGCCTGCGCAACCTTACCTACCGCATCAAGAAGAACAAGAAGGGCCATTACGTCCTGATGAACATCACGGCGTCTGGCGCGGCCGTGGCCGAGCTGGAGCGCAACATGCGCATCAACGAAGACATCCTGCGCTACATGACCGTGCGCGTGGAAGGTCTGGAAGACGGCCCCTCGATCATGCTGCAGAACAAGAACCGCGAAGACCGTCCGCGTCGCGAAGGCGACCGCTTCGGCGACCGCGACCGCGGCGATCGTTTCGGCGACCGCGGTGATCGCGGAGACCGTGGCGAACGCCGCCCGCGCATGGAACGCGATGACGCGCAAGGGGAGACTGAATAATGGCTTTTCAGCGTGGTGGTTCCTCCTCTGCTGCCGGCGGCGCCGGCGGCGCTTCCCGCGGTGGCGCCGGTGCCGGCGGCGCGCGGCGCCCCTTCTTCCGTCGCCGCAAGACCTGCCCGTTCTCCGGCGCCAACGCGCCGAAGATCGACTACAAGGATGTGAAGCTGCTGTCGCGCTTCATCTCCGAGCGCGGCAAGATCGTACCTTCGCGTATCACGGCGGTATCGGCCAAGAAGCAGCGCGAACTGGCCACGGCCATCAAGCGCGCGCGCAACCTGGCCCTGCTGCCCTTCGTGATCAAGTAAGGCGAAGCGGCGTCGAATAAAGGGATATGTCGCGCGACCTGATTTTCGGCGTACTTGCCGGCGCTGCCAGCGCCCTGCTGGTGATGGCGGCGGCAAGTTCTCCTCTCGGGTTGCTGCTGGGATATCTGGCGCCGCTGCCGCTGTTCTTCGCCGGCTTGACCCGTGGGGTGATGCCGGCCTTGGCGGCGGCGATTACCGGCGGCGCAGTGAGTGCGGTTTACGGTCCGATGGCAGCGGCGATGTTCATGCTGCTGTTCGGATTGCCGGCCTTCTGGCTGGTGCGTCAAGCTTTGCTGGCGCGCCCGGCCGTTGAAGCCGGGCCGGATGCGGAAGCGCTGTCCGGCTCAGGAGAAGCCGCGCTGGAATGGTATCCGGTCGGGTCGCTGCTGGTATGGCTGGCGGCCTGGGCCGCGGGATTGGTGATGATCGCCTGGCTGTTTACCGCCGGGCGCGAAGGCGGCCTGGGCGGCTATTTGCAGCCCCTGCTGCTGCAGGTGTTTTCCGCCACCCTGCCCGTTCAGAGCGGCGCAGAGGCAGGCGGCGAGGGCACGGCGGCAGCCGAGCTGGCCGGACGGCTGGCGCGGGTGATGCCGGCGGTGATGGCGGCGAGCTGGATGCTGATGCTCGCCGTGAACGGAGTTTTGGCGCAGGGCCTGGCGGGTATGCTGAAGCAGAACCGCCGACCGCCGCCGCGGTATGGTGCGTTGACCTTGCCGCGGTTTCTTGCCATAGCACTGCCGGCGCTGATTGCGGCGGCCCTGCTGGCGGGAAATGCGGGGGCCGATGCGGGCACGGTGGCGATGGCCCTGGCGGCTATCACGGCCTTCCCGATGTTCATGCGGGGCCTGGCCGTAGTGCATGCCATGGCCGGCACGGCGCCGGCGACGGGTTTGGTTTTGGCGGCCTTCTATGCCGCTTTGGTGGTGGCTGGCGCACTGGTGGGAATGCTGGTGGTCATCCTGGGCTTGATCGAGGAATGGGCGGGTATCCGGCGGCGCTTGGCCGCGAAAGGAACCAGCCGGGAGAGTGAATGATGGAAGTGATCCTTTTGCAGCGGGTCGAGAAGCTCGGCCAGATGGGCGAAGTGGTGAAGGTGAAGGACGGCTACGCCCGTAACTTCCTGCTGCCCAACAAGAAGGCCATGCGCGCCACGGCCGCCAACAAGTCGCATTTCGAAAAGCAGCGCGCCCAGCTCGAGGCCCAGAACCTGGCTCAGCGCCAGGAGGCCGAGAAGGTCGCCGGCAAGATGGATGGCCTGTCGGTCACCGTGCTGCGCCAGGCTGGCGATAGCGGCCAGCTCTATGGCTCGGTCAGCGCCCGCGACATCGCGGAAGCCATCACCGAGGCCGGCTTCACCGTGGGCCGCAGTCAGGTGGTGCTCTCCACCCCGATCAAGGCCGTCGGCATTTCCAGCGTGCAGGTGAGCCTGCATCCGGAAGTGACGATTTCGGTGAAGGTGAACGTGGCCCGCTCGGCCGCCGAAGCCGAGAACCAGGCCGGCACCGCCGAAGCCGTGTTCGAGAATCCGGAAGCCGAGACCGAAGAGGCCGAGGAAGACGCCGAGGCGTAATCAACCCTCACTGGTTACAGCATTGCGAGCCCGCCGGAGCCATCCGGCGGGTTTCGTTTTTGTGACCGCCAATCCGCTTCATTTCGGCGGGCTAAGATTATCGCCGCCGCGCCGCCATTGTGGATAAGCCCTGCTAAAAGCTTGATTCGTAAATGCGGCTTATCCACCGCTCAGTTCCGGGGGATAACTTGCAAGCAGGACTCGTCGTCGCCATGCACTTCCGCCTTAATGCGCCGCCCGTCCCGTCCTGTCATTCCATGGTCATCCCGCCGTCATGAATCACGCCGCGCCGACATCGCCGCTTATCGCTACAGCGACGGATGAAACCCTTTATCGCAGCGCGCCGCATAACCTGGATGCCGAGCAGGAATTGCTCGGCGCGATCCTGGTCAACAACAGCGCGGCGCATCGGGTTTCCGGCTTCCTGCATGCCGAGCATTTCTATAACGAGCTGCATCGCCGCATCTATGAGGCCGCCCTCACCCTGGTGGAGCGCGGCGAGATCGCCAATCCGGTTACGCTGAAGGCCTATTTCGAGCGCGACGAATTGCTGGCGCAGATCGGCGGCCCGGCCTATCTGGCGCGCCTGGCGGCGATGGCCACCACCGTGATCAATGCCGAGGATTATGCCCGCGTGATCCACGATCTCGCCATGCGGCGCGAATTGATCCGCGTCGGCGAGGACATGGTCAACCAGGCCTACGATCCCAAAGTCGACGAGGATGCGCGCGGCCAGATCGAGGCCGCCGAACAGAAGCTGTTCCAACTGGCCGATGAAGGCGGTTCGGAAGGCGGCTTCGTCTCGTTCAAGGATTCCATCGCTCATTCGATCCAGTCGATCGACGCGGCTTGGAAAAAAGGCGGCCTGAGCGGCGTGACCACCGGCCTGCGCGATATGGACAAGATGCTGGGCGGCATGCACCCGTCCGATCTCGTCATCCTGGCCGGCCGCCCTTCGATGGGCAAAACCTCGCTCGCCACCAATATCGCCTTCAACGCCGCCAAGGCCGGCGTGCCGGTTGCCTTCTTCAGCCTGGAAATGTCGGCCGAACAGCTCGCCACCCGCATCCTGGCGGAAGAAACCGAAATCGCCTCGGAAAAGCTGCGTCGCGGCGACATCACCGAGGATGAATTCACCCGCCGCATCGTTCCGGTCTCCAAGGAACTGGCGCGCCTGCCCTTCTTCATCGACGATACCGGCGCGATTTCGATCTCGCTGCTGCGCAGCCGCGCCCGGCGGCTCAAGCGCACTTCCAATATCGGCATGATCCTGGTGGATTACCTGCAGCTGGTGCGCGGCAGCTCCTCGCGCCGCAACGACAACCGCGTGCAGGAAATCTCGGAAGTGACCCAGGCGCTGAAGGCGCTGGCGAAAGACCTGAATGTGCCGGTGATCGCGCTCTCTCAGCTCAGCCGCGCGGTGGAAAGCCGCGACGACAAGCGCCCGCAGCTATCCGACCTGCGCGAATCCGGCGCTATCGAGCAGGATGCCGACGTGGTGATGTTCGTGTATCGCGAAGAATATTACGAGATGCGCAAACAGCCCACCGAGGGCACGCCCGAGCATGCCGCCTGGCAGGAAAAGATGGATCGCATCGCCAATCTGGCGGAAGTGATCATCGGCAAGCAGCGTCATGGCCCGATCGGCCGCGTGGTGCTGCATTTCGAGAGCGCCTTCACCAAGTTCAGCGATCACGTCGCCTCCGACCACCTGCCGGAGAGCTACGAATAGCCTGCGGCATGGCAGGATTCGTCTATATCGTCGCCAACAAGCCGAACGGCACCCTGTATATCGGCGTGACGAACGACATCCGGCGCCGCGCCTGGGAGCATCGTGAAGGCCTGGCCGACGGCTTCGCCATGGATGCCCGCCTGCACGATCATGACGGCGCATTGCTCGCCCCTTGACCAGACACGGCGGGTAGCGCATATCGGCTGGCAATGGATGTAGCCGCCCTTAGCGAGCCCCTCGCAGCGCTGCCGCCCTTCTGGCGCGGCCTATGCGCCAGCCTGTTTGCCGGCGTGGTGATGACCGGGCTGGGCGCGGCGCCGGTTTTCGTGCTGCGCGGCATTCGGCCGGCGGCGCAGAATGCCATGCTGGCCTTTGCCGCCGGCGTGATGCTGGCGGCTACCTTCTTTTCGCTGCTGTTGCCGGCGCTGGAGGCTGCGGAAGCCGGCCTGGGCAGCCGCACGGGCGCGGCCAGCGCCGTGATCCTGGCGCTGCTGATCGGCGCGCTGCTGATGCATCTGGGGCATTCCCTGGTGCCGCATGAGCATTTCCTGAAAGGCCGCGAGAATGCCGACCGCATCCGGCTGGCGCGGATCTGGTTGTTCGTGGCGGCCATCGCCATCCATAACTTCCCCGAAGGCCTCGCGGTCGGCCTTGCCAATGCCGGCGAAAGCCCGGGCATCGGCCTGAGCGTGATGCTGGGCATCGGTTTGCAGAACATGCCCGAGGGCCTGGCCGTAGCCGTCGCCTTGCGCGGCGAAGGTTATAGCCGCGCGCAAAGCTTCGGCGTCGCCTTCATGAGCGGGGCGGTGGAGCCGCTGGGCGGTCTGGTGGGAGCCGGCGCCATTCTGGCCAGCGCGGCTTTGCTGCCTTGGGCGCTGGCCTTCGCCGCCGGCGCGATGCTGTTCATCATCTCCAGCGAAGTGATCCCCGAAACCCATCGCAGCGGCACCGAGCGCGGCGCCACGATCTCGCTGTTCATCGGGTTCGCGATGATGCTGTTTCTGGACGTGACGCTGGGTTAGGCCGCGCCCTTGGCCCTCGGCCGCCATTCCGCCAGGAAGATGCCGCCCAGCACCAACGCCAACGCCACGATGTGGAACAGCGCCAGCTTCTCGCCCAGGATCAGCATGGCGAAGCCGGTGCTGAACAGCGGCACCAGATTGCTGAACAGGCCGGCGCGGCCAGGTCCGATCAATTCCACGCCGCGGATATAGAATATCTGCGACAACAGCGAGGGAAAGATCACCACGAAAATCAGGATCAGCCAGCCCTTCCAGCTGGGCAGGAAGAATTCGCCGGCTGCAATCTCGATGACCAGCGGAATCAGCGAAGAAGCCAAGGCGGCGAAAGCAAGAACGGCAAAGAACACCAAGCCGGGCAAGAGCGGCCGGCTGCGCAGCAGCACCGAATATCCGGCATAAAGGATCACCGCGATCAGAATCTGGATATCGCCGCGATTGACGCTGAGCGTGAGCAAGGTGGCCCACTCGCCCTTGGCGGCGGTAACGATCACGCCCGCCGACGAGACCAGCAGACCGATCCATTGCAGCGGCCTTACCGGCTGGCGGAACATCGCCAAAGCGCCGATGAAGATCATCGCCGGCATGGCGGCATTGATGATGCCGATATTGATCGCCGTGGTGGTATGCGCCGCCCAGTAGAGCAGAATATTGTAGGACGTGAAGCCCAGCGTGCCCATGGCGGCGAAATACCCGAGACGCGGCTTGATCTGCGGCCAGTATTGCCGCAAGCCCTGCCGGCTGACGGCAAGCATGATGCCGGCCACCGCGAGCCAGCGCAGGAATGTGAGCGAGGCCGGCGATATCTCGCCCACCGCCAAACGGCTCACCGCCGAATGGCCGCCCCACATCGCCATGGTGGATATCAGTAGAAAATACGGCCGGGCATACAGCCCCTGCAGAACCGTCTTGATGGGCTGCGACACGATAAAACCACCTCTAGAAGCATGCCCGTCGGATCTAGTCCCGGCCGGACGAGTCTGCCCAAGATGGTGTTCCCCAGCAAGGATGCCGGGCAACAAGAATCCTGGCCCTGTCGTTTCCAGCCAGTCTGCGCTAAACAGCAGCCATGACGGATTTCGGCGATCAGGCGATTCTCACCATTGATCTCGATGCCCTCGTCGCCAATTGGCGGGCCTTGGGCGCGATGGCCCCCAACAGCCGCTGCGGCGGCGTGGTGAAGGCCGATGGCTATGGCCTGGGCGCGGCCAGGGTGGCCCGCGCCCTATACGCCGCCGGCTGCCGCGAATTCTTCGTTGCCCATACCCAGGAAGGCGTGGCTTTGCGCGCCGCCCTGCCCGCCGATGCCAGCATCCACATCCTGCATGGCGTGCCCCAGGGCGCGGAAGCCGAACAGGCCGCACGCCGGCTGATCCCGGTGCTGTCCTCGCCCGAACAGATCGCGCGCTGGGCCGCCGAATGCCGCCGCCTGGGCAAAGCCCTGCCCGCCTCGCTGCAAGTGGATACCGGCATGCATCGGCTGGGCCTGCAATCCGGCGAATTCGAGGCCCTGCTGGCCGACCGCGACACCCTGCAGGCCATCGACTTCCGCAATCTGGTGAGCCACCTGGCCTGCGCCGACGATCCGGCGCATCCGCAAAATTCCCTGCAACTGGCCAATTTCCATGCGGCCCATGCCCGCCTGCCCAGCCTGAAGGGGAGCTTCTCCAATTCCGGCGGCATCCTGCTGGGGCCGGATTATCATTTCGATCTGCTGCGCCCCGGCATCGGCCTGTATGGCAGCAATCCCCGCGCCCCGCTGAGCAGCCCCTATCGGCCCCGGCCGGTGGCCCATCTGCAAGCCCCGATCCTGCAGATACGCGACGTTGACAGCGGCGGGGCGGTTGGCTACGGTGCCACCTATCGTGTTGAAAAACCGAGGCGAATTGCCACTCTGGCGGCCGGCTATGCCGATGGTGTGTTGCGCGCCTTATCCAATAGCGGCCTGGCTGCCATCGAGGGGGCGGCGATGGAAGGAACGGGGAGCCCGGTTGAGGTGCCAATTGTCGGGCGGGTTTCAATGGACATGCTGGGCGTGGATGTGAGCGCGCTGGACGAAGCCCGCTGCCGACCCGGCACGCTGGTGACGCTGTTCGGCGGCGCGGTGGATATTGATGCCCAGGCGCAGGCCGCCGGCACCGTGGCTTATGAATTGCTCACCCGCATGGGGCCGCGCGTGAAGCGCCATTATATCGGGGGCGCGGCATGAACCCGCTTGCCGTTATCGGCCGCGTCTTCCTGGATTTCCTGGCCGCCATCGGGCGGGTCAGCCTGTTCACCTTCCATGGCGTGCGGCATGTCTTCGCGCCGCCGGTCTATCTGCGCCTTACGGCCAAGCAGATGATGGTGATCGGCTATTTCTCGCTGCCCGTGGTGGGCCTCACCGCTTTGTTCACCGGCATGGTGCTGGCGCTGCAAATCTACCTCGGCTCATCGCGCTTCAATGCCGAAAGCGCGGTGGCCTGGATCGTGGTGCTGGGCATCACGCGCGAATTGGGCCCGGTGCTGGGCGGCCTGATGGTGGCGGGCCGCGTGGCCTCGGCCATGGCGGCCGAAATCGGCACCATGCGCGTGACCGAGCAGATCGACGCGCTGACCACGCTCTCCACCAACCCGATGAAATATCTGGTCGCGCCGCGCATCATCGCCGGCGTCGTCACCTTGCCGATCCTGATCCTGGTGGCCGACATCATCGGCGTGATGGGCGGTTATCTGGTCAGCACGCAGAAGCTGGGCTTCAATGCCGCCACCTATATCAAGAATACCGTGGATTTCATGCAGACGCTGGATGTGGTGTCAGGCCTGGTGAAAGCGGCGGTGTTCGGCTTCATCATCGCGGTGATCGGCTGCTATCACGGCTTCAATTCCAAGGGCGGCGCGCAGGGCGTGGGCCGCGCCACCACCGATGCGGTGGTGTCCGCTTCGATCCTGATCCTGATCGCCAACTACTTCGTCACCGAACTCTTCTTCTCGGGCAAATGAGCAGCGACGCCAAAATAGCCCTGAAGGGCGTTCACAAGCAGTTCGGCAAGAAGGTGGTGCTGGATGGCATCGACCTGGAAGTGCCGCGCGGCAAGTCGCTGGTGGTGATCGGCGGCTCGGGCACCGGCAAGTCGGTGATGCTGAAATGCGTGCTGGGCCTGATCAAGCCGGAAAGCGGCCAGATCCTGATCGACGGTCAGGATTCGATGAAATTCTCTGCCGCCGAGCGCGAGGAATCCTTGCGCAAATTCGGCATGCTGTTTCAGGGCTCGGCTTTGTTCGATTCCCTCAAGGTGTGGGAGAATGTGGCTTTCGGCCTGATCCAGGGCCGCCGCATGGACCGCGACAAGGCCAAGCAGATCGCCATCGAAAAGCTGGGCCAGGTCGGCCTGAATGCCGATGTGGGCGAATTGTCGCCGGCCGAATTGTCCGGCGGCATGCAGAAGCGCGTGGCCTTGGCGCGCGCCATCGCCGCCGAGCCGGAAATCATTTTCTTCGACGAGCCGACCACCGGCCTCGACCCGATCATGGCCGACGTGATCAACAACCTGATCAAGGCCTGCGTGCAGAAGCTGGGCGCCACCACGCTGAGCATCACGCATGACATGGCCAGCGCACGCAAGATCGCCGATTACATCGCCATGATCTACAAGGGCAAGATCATCTGGCAGGGCACCGCCGCCGAGGTGGACCATTCCGGCAATGAATATGTCGACCAGTTCATCCATGGTCGCGCGGAAGGCCCGATCAAGATGGAAGTGCTGAAGCCCTGATGGCGAAGGCCAGCGAAACTTTCGTCTGCCAGGATTGCGGCGCCGTCTACCGCAAATGGCAAGGCCGCTGCGATGCCTGCGGCTCGTGGAACCATATTCAGGAAGAAGTTTCCGCGCCCGCCGTGCCGAAGGGCCTGTCCGCCGGCAAAGGCAAGGCGCTGACATTCTCCGGCCTGAATGCGCGGCCTGAATCGGTGGCGCGGGCGCAGACCGGCATGCCGGAATTCGACCGCGTGCTGGGCGGCGGCCTGGTGCCCGGCTCGGCCATCCTGATCGGCGGCGATCCCGGCATCGGCAAATCCACCCTGCTGCTGCAAGCCAGCGCGCAGACCGCGCGGCGCGGCATTCCCACGCTTTATATCTCAGGCGAAGAAGCCGTCGGCCAGATCGGCATGCGCGCACAGCGGCTGGGACTGGCCGATGCGCCGGTGCAACTGGCCTCGGCCAATTCCTTGCGCGATATCCTGGCCGGCATCGAAGCGGGATTGCCCAAGCAGGGCGGCCCGGCGGTGATCGTGATCGACTCGATCCAAACCATCTTCGCCGACAATATCGAAAGCGCGCCCGGCACGGTGAACCAGGTGCGCGCCTGCGCCCAGGAGCTGATCCGGCTGGCCAAGCGCAGCCAGGCGGCGGTATTCCTGGTCGGCCATGTGACCAAGGACGGCCAGATCGCCGGCCCGCGCGTGGTGGAGCATATGGTCGACACCGTGCTGTATTTCGAAGGCGAGCGCGGCCATCAATTCCGCATCCTGCGCGCGGTTAAAAACCGCTTCGGCGCCACCGACGAGATCGGCGTGTTCAGCATGACCGATGGCGGCTTGAACGAAGTCGCCAACCCGTCCGCCCTGTTCCTGGGCGGCGCCGAGGAAGCCGGCAAGGTGACGCCGATGAGCGGCGCCGCCGTGCTGGCCGGCATGGAGGGCACGCGGCCGCTGCTGGTGGAAATCCAGGCACTGGTCTCGCCCTCGCCGCTGGCCACCCCGCGCCGCACCGTGGTGGGCTGGGATTCCGGCCGGCTGGCCATGGTGCTGGCGGTGCTGGATACCCGCTGCGGCCTGCGCTTCGCCGGCTGCGATGTCTATCTCAACGTGGCCGGCGGGCTGCGCGTGGTGGAACCCGCCGCCGATCTGGCGGTGGCCGCCGCCCTGCTCTCGGCCCTGGCCGACAGTCCCGCCCCGGAACGCACGGTGTTTTTCGGCGAAATCAGCCTGGCCGGCGAGGTCCGCCCGGTCAGCCAGGCCGAAGCCCGGCTGAAAGAGGCGGCAAAATTGGGTTTCCAGCAAGCCGTGATGCCCAGCGGGCTCAAAAGTAAGGTAAAAGGCATCAAGGCCATCGAGCTGATTCGCCTGCACGAGCTGGTGGAGCTGTTCCCCCAGGCCCGTCAGGCCTCGCGCCGGGCCGGCCGCCAAGGCGGGGGCGGCAATCAGGGCGGCTGGGCGGACGAGTAGGATGGGGCTGGAGTAGACCGGATCATGGACAAGCTTCCGATCAATATCGTCGATTTGGCCGTTTTCGCGATTCTGCTGATTTCGGCCTTGCTGGCGATGTTTCGCGGCTTCGTGGGGCTGGTGCTGGCCACGGCAAGCTGGGTGGCGGCCGTGCTGGCCACCTATTTCCTGTTCGGCCAGGCCCTGCCCATCGCCAAGGAATATATCCAGTCGGAAATCTTCGCCGCGCTTGCGGCCGGCGCGGCGATTTTCCTGCCCACCCTGGTCTTTTGCTCGCTGCTGACCCATTTGATCTCCGAGCGGGTCAAATCCAGCGCCGTCAGCGCCATCGACCGCTCGCTGGGCTTCGTGCTCGGCCTGGCGCGCGGAGCCCTGATCGTGGTGGCCTTGTTCTGGGTAACCGACCTGTTCATCCTGAAGCCCGCCGCCCAGCCCGGCTGGTATACCGAGGCGCGCACCCGCCCCATGGCGGTGGAAGCCTATACCTGGCTGCAAGCCCGGCTGATGGAGCAAATGGCCGGCAAGCCCAGCAATGAAACCAAGTCGCCCGCCGGCGCCCGGCCCACGCCGGTGCCGAATCGCACCCCGATTGGTGCATCCGGCAGCGGCGGCAGCGCTGACTCCGGACGGGAATCCGGCTATAAGACCGAGGAACGCAAGGGCATCGAGAGCCTGATCCGCAATCCAGACCGCTCCCAGGAGTCCTCCCGGGAGAAGCAATGAGCCAGCCGAGGGCGAAAGCCGACGGATGGCGGAGCGATGAGATGTCGAGCCAAAGCCCCAGCCCGGACTCTTCCTGCATGAACGCAACCAATCCCTACGACGACGACCATCTGCGCGAGGAATGCGGCATCTTCGGGATTTACGGCAATCCCGATGCCGCCGCCAACACCGTGCTTGGGCTGCATGCCTTGCAGCATCGCGGCCAGGAAGCCGCCGGCGTGGTCACCTTCCATAACGGCCGCTTCAATGGCCATCGCGCGCTGGGCCATGTGGCGCCCAACTTCTCATCCGAGAAGGTGATCCGCGATCTGCCTGGCGATGCCGCCATCGGCCATGTGCGCTATTCTACCAGCGGCGACACCCTGCTGCGCAATGTGCAGCCGATCTATGCCGACCTCACCTTCGGCGGCTTCGCCGTGGCGCATAACGGCAACCTCACCAATGCGCTGACCTTGCGCAACCAGCTGGTGGATCGCGGCGCGATCTTCCAGAGCACCATGGATACCGAAGTCATCACCCATCTGGTGGCGCTGAGCCAGAAGACCCAGATGGTGGACCGCCTGATCGACGCCCTGCTGCAGATCGAGGGCGCCTATTCGCTGGTGGCGCTCACCGCCAAGAAGCTGATCGGCGTGCGCGATCCCAACGGCGTGCGGCCGCTGGTGCTGGGCAATCTGAAAGGCGCGCCGATCTTGGCATCCGAGACCTGCGCGCTGGACATCCTGGGCGCCGATTACGTGCGCGACGTGGAGCCCGGCGAAGTGCTGGTGATCGACCAGGACGGCATCCACAGCTACATGCCCTTCCCGCGCAGCCAGAAGCGCTTCTGCATCTTCGAATACATCTATTTCGCCCGGCCGGATTCCGTGGTGGAAGGCCATAGCGTGTATAACGCCCGCAAGCGCATCGGCGCCGTGCTGGCGCAGGAAAGCGGCGTGGAAGCCGATGTGGTGATCCCGGTGCCGGATTCCGGCGTGCCGGCCGCCATCGGCTATGCCCAGGCTTCCGGCGTGCCTTTCGAGCTGGGCATCATCCGCAACCATTATGTCGGCCGCACCTTCATCGAGCCCACCGACAAGATCCGGCATTTCGGCGTGAAGCTGAAGCATAACGCCAACCGCGTGCATATCGAGGGCAAGCGGGTGATCCTGGTGGACGATTCCATCGTGCGCGGCACGACCTCCACCAAGATCGTGGAAATGGTGCGCGAAGCCGGCGCGGCGGAAGTGCATATGCGCATCGCCTCGCCGCCCACCACGCATTCCTGCTTCTACGGCATCGACACTCCGGAACGCAGCAAGCTGCTGGCCGCGACCCACGATATCGAGCAGATGCGGCAATTCATCCGCGCCGACAGCTTGGCCTTCATTTCCATCGACGGCCTGTATCGCGCCATGGGCCATGCCGGCCGCTCGGAAGCCGGCGCACGCTATTGCGATGCCTGCTTCAGCGGCGAATACCCGATCAAGCTGACGGATGAAACCGTGCGGCCCGCCCGCTCGGCGCGTCAATTGTCCCTCCTGGCCGAACTCACCTGAATCAGAAGAAAAACCATGCGTCTTAAAGACCGGATCGCGCTGATCACCGGCGCCAGCAGAGGCATCGGCGCCGCCATTGCCAAGGCCTATGCGAAAGAAGGCGCCCATGTGGTGCTGGTGGCCCGCACCACAGGCGCGCTGGAAGAACTGGACGACGAAATCCAGGCCGCCGGCGGCAAGGCCACTTTGGTGCCGCTGGATATGGAAAAGACCGAACTGATCGACGGCCTGGCCGCGCCTTTGCTGGAGCGTTTCGGCAAGCTCGACGTGCTGGTGGCCAATGCCGCCATTCTCGGCAAGATGACGCCGGTGCACCAATATCCGCCCGATCTGTGGGAGAAGGTGTTCAAGCTGAATGTGCATGCCAACCAGCGCCTGCTGCGCGCGGTGCATCCGCTGCTGAACGCTTCCGATAGCGGGCGGGCGATCTTCCTGTCGTCCGGCGTGGCGCGCAGCACGTGCGCCGAATGGGGCGCCGATTCCGCCAGCAAAACGGCGGTGGACAAAATAGCCATCACCAAAGCGCAGGAAATCGAGGCCGGCAATATCCGCGTGAACGTGGTCAATCCCGGCGGCACCCGCACCGAATTGCGTGCCAGCGCCTTTCCCGGCGAGGATCCGAACACACTGCCCACGGCGGAAGACATCATCGAGGTGTTCCTCGCGCTGGCCGAAGCCGGCTGCACCCGCAACAGCGAATGGATCGCCGCCCGCGACTATTGCGGCATATCGGCCTGACGGCATGGCGATGAGCCGGAAGCTGACCGGCATGCTGCTGGTGGCCTTCGGCTCCATCGGCTTCGGCGTGATGCCGCTGTTTGCCCGCGCCGCCTTCGCCGATGGGCTGACGCCGCTTTCCTTGATGGTGTGGCGCTTCGGCATCGCCGTGGCCTGCTGCCTGCCGCTGCTGCCGCATCTGCTGCGCCGGGAAGGCAGCCAGCGCAGCGATCTGCGTTTCGCGGTGATCGCCGGGGCCTGCTATATCGGCTCGATGGTGTTCTATTTCGTGGCGCTGCAATATCTGAGCGTCGCGCTCACCGTGCTGATCCTGTTCACCTACCCGCTTTTCACCATCCTGGTCGGCTGGCTGGGCTTCCGCGAAAGGCTGACCTTGCGCAATGCCATCGCCGCCTTGCTGGTGCTGCTGGCGGCCACGCTGATTCTGTGGCCCAGCCTGACCGAGAAAGACGCCTTGAACGACCGGCAGAAGCTGGCCGTGCTGCTGGCCTTCATTCCGCCCTTCGCCTATGCGGTGTTCGTGCATGTGGCGGCACGGCGCATGGGCGGCATGACCATCCGCACCCGCCTGGGCGGCGTGTTCTTCGGCGGCTTGCTGATCATGCTGGCCGCGACGTTGGCGGTGGAGGGCGCTATCGCGGTTCCGGCCAGCCTGCTGGGCTGGGCTTCCTGCGCGGCGCTGGCGGTGTTTTCCACTTTCGGCGCGCTGGGGCTGATGATGGTGGGCGCGCCGATGGCCGGCGCGGAGCGCAGCTCGATCGCCGGGGCCGGCGAATTGATTACCGCCCTGCTGGTCGGCCTGCTCGCCTTCAACGAAGCGCTGACGGCCAATACGCTGCTGGGCGCCGGGCTGATCCTGGTGGCGACATTCGTGGCGGCCCAGGGTTCGGATACGGACAAGCGGCCCTCTCTCGACGGATAGCGGTTCTTCCGGCTGGCGGAAACAAGCTTTTCCACGATCTCACAGATAATTGCGCAATTAACGCCTCGCCAATTCGGCGGATGCACTGATTCCGGCAGGAATCCAGCAGGCGACGGCTTCTTTCGGGCCGATGCGGATTGTATATACTGAGACGGATTGGACAGAGACTGGAGCCCCACGGATATGGCCGCCCCGAAACCGCAACGTCCTACCCCGCGTTCCGCCGTTAGGCTGTTGCAGTTGCTCCAAATGCTTGCCGACAACCCGGATGGCCAGAGCTTGGCCAGCCTGAGCAAGCAGATGAAACCGCCGACCCCGAAAAGCAGCGTGCTCAATCTGCTGCGCTCGCTGGTATCCAATCAGTTCGTCAGTCATGTGGATGGCATGTACCGCCTGGGCCCGCAAAGCTATCAGCTGGCCAGCGCCATCCTGGCCCATCGCGAATTTCCGGAAGTGGCGCGGCCGATCATCAAACGGCTGGTCGAGGCCACGGGAGAAACCGTTTTGATCGGCGTGCCGTCGCGGGAACGCGATGCAATCGTTTATGTCGACAAAGTGGAAACCCGCAGTTCCTTGCGCTTCGCCGCCACGATCGGCGACCGGCGGCCGCTTTACTGCACTTCCGCCGGCATCGTCTTTCTCGCCAACCAGCCGGCCGAATGGACGCAAGAATACATCCGCAGCGCCAAGATGCTGCCGCTGACGCCGAAGACCGATATCTCCAAAAGCGCGCTGCGCGAAGCCGTGAACCATGCCAAGGAACATGGCTTCGGCATCACTCGCGATCAGGGTACCGATGGCGTTACCGGCATTGCGGCGCCGATATTCGACGGCAGCGGCGAATTGATCGCCCTGCTGATCCTGGCAGCCCCCACCGCACGCATTGATGAACGAACCGACGAACTCGTGCTTGCCACTCAGGCCGCCGGGCGCGAAATCTCGCGCGTGATGGGCGCAAAGCTGCCGCCGGGCTGAAGCCGCGCTACTGCATGATCGTGGATGGCAACCAGGTAACCAGCGCCGGGAACAGCGCCAGCGCCAGGATCACCAGCATATGCGCGATCACATGCGGGGTGACGCCGATGAAAATATCCTTCACCGGAATCTTCGAATAAGCCGACACCACGAACACGTTCAAGCCGACCGGCGGCGTGACCAATCCCACCTCGGCCGTGATGATGACGATGATGCCGAACCAGATCGGATCGAAACCCAAAGCCACGATCACCGGCAGCACGATCGGCACGGTGAGGAACAAGATGGCGATCTGATCCATGATGCAGCCCAGCGCCAGATACAGCAGTACGATCAGGAAAAAGATAACCCAGCGCGACACATCCAATTCGCCGACGAACGAAACCAGCGACTGAGTAAGCCCCGTAAGGGTGAAATAATAGCTGAAAACTTGCGCGCAGATTACGATCAACACGATCATGCAGCTGGTGCGCGCCGCCTTGAACAAAGCCGTGGCGAATGTCTTTCTATCCAGCCGCCCGCGAAAATAGGCGATTGCGAAAGCGCCGAATGCGCCGAGGCTTGCCGCCTCCGTTTCCAGCCGG
>JAYSEE010000006.1:26484-30299 GCA_041914045.1 Ferrovibrio sp.
CCTCCGTGGGCGTGGCGATGCCAAGATAGATGCAGCCTGTCACCAGCATGATCAGCACCAGCATCGGCCCGACCACGCGAAGGGAGCGAAGCTTCTCGCCCAGGCTATAGGCCTGTCCAGCCGGTGCATGCCCCGGATTGACCGCAGCCAGAATCAGCACGGTGAGAATAATCACCAGCGTAACCAGAATGCCGGGGATAACGCCGGCAATCAGCAATTTGCTGATGCTGAGATTGGCGATCAAACCATAGAGGACGATGGCGATGCTGGGCGGAATCAACATCGCCAGCGTGCCGGAAATCGCCACCACGCCGGTAGCCAGACGCGGCGCGTATTTGTTGCGCAGCATGGCCGGTATGCTGGTGCCGGACAGCGTGGCGGCGGATGCGGTGCTCGAGCCCGATATCGCCCCGAAGGCGGCGCCGGCCAGGGCCGTGGCGATAGCAAGGCCGGCCGGAATGCGCCCCAGCCAGACCTTGGCGCTGTCGAACAATTCATCGGCAATGCGGCTGACGATGATGAATTCCGCCATCAGCATGAACATCGGCACGGTAATCAATTCGTAGGATGAGGTGACGGAAAGCGGCGTGGTGCGCAGAATGCCCGCCACCATATCCAGTCCACCCTTCAGATAAAGGCCGATCATGCCGGCCACGCCGAGCGCGAAGGCCACCGGCATGCCGAAAATCAGCAAGAAAATCAGGGCGATTATTCCGGCCGCGACGATCATTCCTGCCCCTCCACCGCCGCATGATGGCTGGGTGCGATATAGACTTTGCCCCGCAGCAATGCCGCCACGCGCATGGCTATCGCCAATGCGATGCGCAGCAGCAGCATGCCGACGCCCAGCGCGCAGATGAAATAGGGCGGCCAAGTGGGCCACGGAATGGCGCCATCCACCACATCGCCGGCCACCATGCCCTCGATGCCTTCGCCCAGGCTTTCCGAAAAGATCAGGGCGAAGAAAACGAAGGCGGCGATAAAACCGAGCGTCTCGGCGATGCTGAAATAAACCTTGCCCCGTATGGCTTCGAACAGATCGACGCCGATATGGCCGCCGGCCCGGAAGGTATCGGACAGGGCCAGAAAGAATATCAAGGTGACGAGGCACATCGAAATCAGATCGTAAGACCAGCTCAGCGGCGCCGAGAAGAAATAGCGCAGCACCACGTCCACCACGATTACCATCATGATGGTGAAGAAGCCGCCGGCACTGAGCGCAAGGGATATCCGCTCAGCCAGGCTGATCGCTTTGTCGAATCCCAGCATTTTCCCTCCCTTTTGGCCTTTGCGGCTCTATCACGCGTTTATTGGCCCTTCCAATTGGGCGGGCGCTTCTCCTTGAAGGCGCGCGGCCCTTCCAATGCATCCTCGCTGCGATACACGCTTTCGAATGCGTGGTAAGCCGCGCGCAATGCCGCCGAGCGCCCCATCTCGGTGGAAAGATAAACCAATTCCCGCGCCGCGCGCACCGTTAACGGCGCATTGGCTGCAATTTTTTCCGCCATCGCGACAGCGAACGGCATCAAATCGGCCGGCGGCACCACATGATTGACGAAACCGATCTCCTGCGCGCGGCGCGCGGAAATCGGATCGCCGGTCAGCAGCAATTCCATCATAATGCGCTGCGGTATCATATGCGCCAGCGGCGCCGCCCAGGGCATGCCGCGCCCGACCTTGGCTTCGGTGATTGCGAAAGTGGCATGCTCTGCCGCGATACAGAGATCGCACATCTGCGCGAACATCCAACCGCCGGCATAAGCCACGCCGTTGACGGCGGCTATCACCGGCTTGCTTACCTGGATGGCATCGCCCAGGATCGGCAGGAAATTGCGGGACGGGACGCCAAGCATGGATGCGGCGGCTTCTTTCAGATCCATCCCGGCGCAGAAGGCTTTTTCGCCGACGCCGGTGAGAATGGCGACTAGCAAGGCGGCATCCTGTTCGAAGCGGGCGAAGGCATCGAACAAGCCCTGGCGCACCCCGGTATTGATCGAATTGCGCTGTTCAGGGCGATTGATCGTGATGATGGCAACCGTACCGCGCCGTTCGAATAGAATATCTTCCGCCATAACCTTCCCCTATCGCCGATCAATCCGCCGGGCCGAATGCGCCTTGCTTCCGCAAAGCTTCGATATCCGCGTTTTCCAAACCGAATTCATGCAGCACCTGATCGGTATGTTCGCCCTGCATCGGCCCTGCGGTTTCGAACCCGGCCGGCGTGCGGGAGAACAACACAGGCTGCGAAGGCAAACGCAGATGGCCATCCAAGGGATCGTTCAAATCCTTGAAAAAGCCGACATCCTGCAAATGCGGATCGGAGAATAGATCATCCATGCGATTCAGCTTGGCGACCGGAATCTCCGCCGCCTCCAAGGCCTCCACCCATGCCTCGGAATCGCGCTCCAGCAGAATATCGGCCACCATGCGGCAGAAATCGGCGATATTGCGGCTGCGATCCGCCTGGCTGGCAAAGCGCGGATCGGCGGCAAGTTCGGGCCGGCCGCTGATCTCGACAAAACGACGCCATTGCTTGTCGTTGTACACCAGCACCGACAGATAGCCATTCCTGGTCTTGTAGGGCCGGCGATACGGCGTGACCGGCCTCTCGTATACCGGCCGGGTAAGCGGCGGATCATAAAGCGCGCCGCTGATATGCTCGGCCAACAGGAAAGACGCCATGCTTTCGAACATCGGCACGTCTATTTCCTGCCCGCCCGAGCCGCGCTGCCGGCTGAACAAGGCGGCATTGATCGCGTAGACCGCGCTCAGCGCCGCGATCTTGTCGCATAGAACGGTGGTGACATATTGCGGCTCGCCATGCATTTCGGCCTGCAGCATGGACATGCCGCTAATCGCTTGAATCGTGTCGTCGTAAACCGGCTTGCCGGAATAGCGGCCAGCGCGGCCATAGCCGAACAGATTGCAATAGATGATGTCGGGATTGCTTTCGCGCACCTTCGGATAATCCAGACCAAGCCTTTGCAATGCCTGCAATCGGATGGAATGGATCATCACATCGGCCTTGCCCGCCAATCGCAAACAGAGATCGCGGCCGGCTGGATTGCGCAAGTCAAGCGTAATGCAGCGCTTGCCGCGATTGAGATTGCTGAACATGCCGCTGCGGCCATGGCGCTTGGCGCCGCCCACGAAGCGGGTGGTGTCGCCTTCCGGATTCTCCACCTTGATCACATCGGCGCCAAGATCGCAGAGAATTTGCGTGCAATAAGGTCCCATCAGGACCGAAGTAAGATCAAGCACCCGCACGCCGGAAAGCGGCCCGGATTTCCTCTTGCTGCTTGCGGCAGCCTGGCCAGCATTCTGCATCTCGCCGTCTCCGTGCTTGTCAATTGGTTTTGAACATATCGAAAGCCGCGCGTTGCAATGCATCGCGATGCGCGGGATCGGCAATTCCGATCATGGCCTTGACCCGCTGCGGCAAGGTTTTTCCGCGCAATTCCGCCGCGCCATGTTCGGTTACGATCACATCGACATCGCTCCTGGCCGTGGTGACGGGCCCCGACAAGGCGAAGACGATGCGCGAAAGAGCGCCGTTCTGCGCCGTGCTCGGCAATGCGATCAACGACCGCCCGCCTTCCGAAACGGAGGCCGCGCGAACGTAATCGACCTGGCCGCCGATCGCGCCGATATAGCTGCCGCCGGTGCTTTCCGCATTCACCTGGCCGGTCAAATCCACCTCGATGGCGGAATTGATCGAGATGAAGCGCCGCAAGCCGGCTACAATCCGGATATCATGGGTGTAGGAGCTTGGATGCATGCGCAGCGCGGGATTGCGATGCGCGAAATCATAAAGC
>JAYSEE010000007.1:0-29933 GCA_041914045.1 Ferrovibrio sp.
GCCATCATCACCTTCGTTTCCAACATTCCCGGCGAGACGCAAACCCTGCCCACGGCGATCTACACGTTTTTGCAGATTCCCGATGGCGATGGCCCGGCCTTGCGGCTGGTGCTGATCTGCGTGGCGTTGGCGGTGAGCGCGCTGCTGCTCAGCGAATGGCTGTCGCGGCTGGCGGCAAAGCGGATCGAGGGCGCATGAGCCTGCGGGTCGATATCAAGCATAGCCAAGGCGGCTTCGACCTTGCGGTGCGTTTCGAATGCGGCCCCGGCATCACGGCTTTGTTCGGCCGCTCGGGCGCGGGCAAGACCACGCTGGTGGATTTGATCGCCGGTCTGCGCCGGCCGCGGCAGGGCCGCATCGAAGCCGATGGCCGCGTGCTGGTGGATACCGCGCAGGGCGTTTTCCTCCCCACCCATCGCCGTCGCCTGGGCTATGTGTTCCAGGAAGCGCGGCTGTTTCCGCATCTCGATGTGCGCGCCAACTTGCTCTATGGCCGCTGGTTCGCCGATGCACTCCGCGCGCGGCGCGACGGCTTCGACGAAACCGTGGCGATGCTGGGGCTGGAAAATCTGCTGGCGCGGCGGCCGGGCAAGCTCTCGGGCGGCGAAAAGCAGCGCGTGGCGATCGGGCGGGCGCTGTTGGCGCGGCCCCGATTGCTGTTGATGGACGAACCGCTGGCCTCGCTGGATGCGGCGCGCAAGGCGGAAATCCTGCCCTATATCGAACGCTTGCGCGATGCGGCGAAGCTGCCGATCATTTATGTCAGCCATGCGCTGCCCGAGGTGATGCGGCTGGCCAATCATCTGGTGCTGCTGGGCAACGGGCAGGTGCAGGCCGATGGCAAGCCGGCCGAACTGGCGGCCCGGCTGGATCTGCCGCTGCTCGGCGGCGGCGAGGATGCCGGCGCGTTGCTGGAAGGCCGATTGCTCGATCATCTGCTGCCGCATGGCCTCAGCCGCGTGCAATGCCAGGCCGGCCTGCTGCTGCTGCCGAAGCTGGATCTGCCGCCGGGCAGCGCCGTCAAACTGCGCATCCCGGCGCGCGACGTGACGCTGTTTTTGCAGCCGCCCGTGGGCAGTTCGGCGCTGAACCTGCTGCGCGGCCGCGTGATCGAGCTGGCATCGCGCGACGAAACCGCCATGGATGTGAAGCTGGATTGCAACGGCGCGGCCTTGCTGGCCCGCATCACCCGGCTTTCCGCCGAACGGATGAATCTCGCGCCGGGGCTGGATGTATTCGCCGCCATCAAAAGCGTGGCGATGGACCGGGGTTGATCCGGGGCCGATGGCGGTTTTCCCGTATCGGTAGCAACTGCGGAATGCTTCCCGGCGCGGCGGCGGCCCTCTAAAATAGGGCGGCACGCATATGGAGCCGTCCATGTCTTCCGTCGCGGCCGAGGCAGCCGCCCTTTTCGATCCCCGTATTGCCGGCTGGATGCGCGAACAGGCGCAGGCATTGGTGGCGGATACGCCGTTTCACCGCTTTTGCGGTTTGCATTTGCTGCGGCTGGAGCCGGGTCTGTGCCGGCTCGGCTTTACCGCCACGCCTGAAACCCTGGTGATGCAGGCCTATCTGCATGGCGGCATCCTCACCGCCTTGCTGGAGCCGGCGGCCTTTCTGGCGCTGCTCACCGCGCTGGAGCCGGGCGAACGGCCGGTGACGGTGGATTTGAATGTGCAGCAGATGCGGGCGATTCCGGCCGGCGGCGCTGTGTTGATCGAGGGCAGGCTTGAGCGCCGCGCCCGCAGCCTGGCCTTTTGCGAATCCCGCGCCTTCGTGGATGGCAAGCTCAGCAGCGTGGCGCGGATGACCAAATCCATTCAGACCACGCCCCCGGCTGCCGCATGAACATGCAATCGTCCATCGTCGCCTCGGCGGGGCGCGTGCTTTGCGTGCTGGGGCCGACCAATACCGGCAAAACCCATCTGGCCGTCGAACGCCTGCTGGCGCATCGCAGCGGCATCATCGGCTTGCCGCTGCGGCTGCTGGCGCGCGAAATCTACGACCGCGCGGTGGCGCTGAAAGGCCCGGACCGCGTGGCGCTGGTGACGGGCGAGGAAAAGATCGTGCCGGCGCGCGCCATGTGGTTCGTCTGCACCGTGGAGGCGATGCCGCTGGATCGGCAATACGATTTCCTCTGCGTGGATGAAATCCAGCTTTGCGGCGACCCCGAACGCGGCCATGTCTTCACCGAACGGCTGCTGCATGCGCGCGGCCGCGAGGAGACCATGTTCCTCGGCGCCGATACGATGCGCGCGCTGATCCGCCGCCTGGTGCCGGCGGCTGAATTCATCGCGCGCCCCAGGCTTTCCGCTTTGGAATATGCCGGGCCGAAGAAATTGTCGCGGTTGCCCAAGCGCTCCGCCGTGGTGGCGTTTTCCGCCGGCGATGTGTATGCGATTGCCGAATTGCTGCGGCGCCAGCGCGGCGGCGCGGCGGTGGTGCTGGGCGCGCTCAGCCCGCGCGCGCGCAATGCCCAGGTGGCTTTGTTTCAGAATCGCGACGTGGAAGTGATGGTGGCCACGGATGCCATCGGCATGGGCCTCAATCTCGATATCGAGCATATGGCCTTCGCCGAGACCAGCAAATTCGACGGCCAGACGATCCGCAATCTCACGCCGGCCGAAATGGGCCAGATCGCCGGCCGCGCCGGCCGGCATATGCGCAATGGCACTTTCGGCGTCACCAACAACCCGCATGACGGCGCGATGGCGGAAATTCCGCCCGAGGTGATCGAACGGATCGAGGAACACCGCTTCGATCCGGTGCCCGCCGCGCGCTGGCGCAATTACGAGCTGGATTACCGCAGCGCCGAGCGGTTGCTGCGCAGCCTGGAAGCGCCGCCGCCGCGCGAGGGCCTGATCCGCGCCCGCGATGCCGAGGATTACCTGGCGCTGAAACTGCTGTTGCAGGACGAAGCCATCCGGCAGCGGGCAAGCAATCGCGATCGCATCGACCTGCTCTGGCAGGTCTGCGCCATCCCGGATTTCCGCAAAAGTCTGTTCGACGGCCATGTGCGTCTGCTGGGCCGGATTTACACCCATCTCTGCGACGATGGCGGTAAACTGCCGCGCGATTGGGTGGCCGGGCAGCTTTCCAGGATCGACCGCGTGGATGGCGATATCGATACGCTCTCGGCGCGACTGGCGCATATCCGCACTTGGACATACATTTCCCATCGCGCTGGCTGGCTTGACGACGCCGCTCATTGGCAGGAAAACACCAGGGCGATGGAAGACAGGCTGTCGGACGCTCTGCACGAGCGGCTGACTCAAAAGTTCGTGGACCGGCGGGCGGCATTCTTCGCCCGGCATCTGCGGGAACCCGGCAGCCTTACAGTGCGTTTGGCGGAGGACGACACGCTCATGGTTGAAGGCGAAAGCATCGGCCGTATTGATGGATTGCGGTTCCGGCAGGCCGGGCATGAAACCGGCGAGGAGGAGCGCGCCTTGCGCGCCGCCGCCAATCATGCGCTGGGTCCGGCCCTGGAAGAGCGCGCCCGCGAGATTCTGAAACTGCCGGATGATCGTTTCGGTCTGTCGCCGGAAGGCGGCCTGCTGTTGAAGGAAATTCCGGTGCATGCCCATGGCGCGGTGCTGGCCCTGCTGGTGAAGGGCCCCACGGCTTTGGAGCCGCGCCTGCGCCTGCTGGCCGACGATGCGCTGAATGCCGAATTGCGCAAGGCGGTGGAAGAACGGCTGCAAGCCTGGCTGGATGCCCATCTGCGCCTGCATCTGAACGATCTGTATCGCCTGCGCGATGCCGAGCTGAAGGGGGCCGCACGCGGCCTGGCCTTCCAGCTTGCCATGGAATTCGGCGGACTGACGCGCGAGGCGGTGAACGATCTGCTGCGCGGGCTGGATCAGGCGGCGCGGCATCCGCTGCGCAAGCTGGGCGTGGTGTTCGGCGAGATGCATATCTTCCTGCCCAAGCTGCTCAAGCCCAAGCCGACGCAGTTGAAGACCCTGCTGTTTTCGGTCTGGCGCGAGAAGACGCCGCTGGCGCCGCCGCCGCCCGGCCTCACCTCGCTGGATATCCTGGAGCCGCGCCCCGATGCCTGGTGGCTGGCGGCCGGTTTCCTGCGGGTGGAGACCCGCGCCTATCGCCTGGATATCGTGCAGCGCATCGCCGAGGGCTGCCGCAAGGCCGAACAGGATGCCAAGCATCCGCCGCGTCCGCTGGCGATCGCGTCGGTCGAGCCGATTAAACCGGATGCCGCGCCCACGGCGGAAGCCCAGCCTGAGGAAGCCCGGCCCGGGGAAATCCAGGCCGAGGAAATCCAGGCCGGGGAAATCTTGGCCGAAGCAGCAGCGCCTGAGGAAACAGCAGCCCCCGAAGCCGCTACCGAGGAAGCCGCAGCCGAGGAAATCTCGCCTGTTGAAGCCCCGGAAGCTGCCGCCGCAGAAGCCGCTGCCCCTGAGCCTGCTGCCCCTGAGCCTGCTGCCCCGGAAGCGCCCAAACGCGCGGTGCCGCGCCCGGATGGCTCTTTCCCGCCGGCGGTGGAATGGATGAACCTGGCCGGCTGCGGCGCCGAGCAATTGCGCCTGCTGTTGATCAAGCTGGGCTATCGCCCGGTGAAGCGCGCGCCCGCGCCGGGCGAGGCGGAGATCGACATGTTCATGCGCTCGGGCAAGGCGATCCAGGCCAAGCGTCAGCGCGAGCAGGAGCGCCGCCAGCGCGACGAAGCGATCATCAAGGACAGCCCGTTCGCCGCGCTTGCCAAGCTGAAAATCCGCTGAGACGCACAGGCGCTGAAATCCCGGCGGCGGCGCGTTGACTATTATATTAGAATTTTCTAAATTAGAAATGTCTAATATAGCGGAGCGGGCGGCAATGAATGCCGTTGATTTGAAGCGCATGCAGGCCAGCGCGGCCGCCGCCAGCGAATTCCTGGGCAATCTCGCCAATGAAAAGCGGTTGCTCACGCTGTGCCGGCTGATGGAAGCGGAATGCTCGGTGGGCGAATTGGCGGAGGCTGTCGGCCTCAGCCAATCGGCGCTGTCGCAGCATCTCACCCGCCTGCGCAAGGATGGCCTGGTGGATACGAGGCGCGATGGGCAGACCATCTACTATCGCATCAAGGATCCGCGCGTGAAAAAGCTGATCCGCCTGCTTTACGATGTTTTCTGCAAATCCTGAACACACTGATCCGCAACAAGGGGTGGCACTGTCATGAGTCAGATCAAGAAGATTTCGCCGGCCGAACTCAATGCCCGCATGCAGCAGGCGCAGCAGCAGCAAGGCGAAGCGCCGCTGCTGATTGATATCCGCGAACCGTCGGAATATGCCCGCCAGCATATCCTGGGCGCCCGGCTGGTGCCGCTGAACGCCATCGACAGCCATGATTTCGATACCGAGCGCAATCGCGTGGCGGTGTTCACCTGCCGCTCGGGCAACCGCACCGCCGTGCATGCCGCGCGCCTGCTCGCCAAGGGCTTCAAGGAAGCCTATGCCCTGCAAGGCGGCCTGGATGCCTGGAAGGCGGCCGGCCTGCCGGTGCATGTCAATGCCAAGGCGCCGCTCGATCTGCAGCGTCAGGTGCAGATATCCGCCGGCGGGCTGGCGCTGATCGGCGCTTTGCTGGCCTGGTTCGTCGATCCGCGCTTCATTCTGCTGTCGGGCTTCATCGGCGCGGGCCTCACCTTCGCCGGATTGACCGGCTTTTGCGGCATGGCGCGGGTGCTGGCCGTGATGCCGTGGAATCGCGGCTTCCTGGGCACTTGAAGAAAAAAGAGGAGTACTGCCATGCAGCCCGCCGCCATGCAGCCTGATGTGAAAGGCTTTTTCGATCCCGATACCTTCACGGTGTCGTATGTGGTGAAGGATCCGGCCAGCAACCGCGCCGCGCTGGTGGATTCGGTGCTGGATTACGATCCCGCCTCGGGCCGCACCAAAACCGCTTCCGCCGATGCGCTGATCGCGCATGTGCGGGAAAACGGCCTCAGCGTGGAGTGGATTCTGGAAACCCATGTGCATGCCGATCATCTTTCGGCCGCGCCCTATCTGCGCGAAAAGCTGGGCGGCAGGATCGGCATCGGCGGCGATGTGGTGCAGGTGCAGCAGGGCTTCGGCAAGCTGTTCAATGCCGAAGCCGGCTTCGCTCGCGACGGCAGCCAGTTCGATCATCTGTTCAAGGATGGCGAAGCATTCGCCATCGGCGGCCTCGCCGGCCGCGCCATGCATACGCCCGGCCATACGCCGGCCTGCATGACTTATGCGATCGGCGATGCCGCCTTCGTGGGCGATACGCTGTTCATGCCCGATTACGGCACGGCGCGCTGCGATTTTCCCGGCGGCGACGCCGCTACGCTGTTCCGTTCGATCCAGCGCATTTTCGCGCTGCCGCCGCAAACCCGGCTGTTCATGTGCCATGATTACAAGGCGCCGGGCCGCGACGAATATCGCTGGGAAACCACCGTGGCGGCCGAGAAGGCCGGCAATATCCATGTGCATGACGGCGTTTCGGAAGCCGATTTCGTCGCCATGCGGCGGGCGCGCGACGCCACGCTCAGCATGCCGCGATTGATCCTGCCCAGCGTGCAGGTGAATATGCGCGCCGGCCATATGCCGCCGCCGGAAGCCAATGGCGTGCGCTATCTGAAGATTCCGGTCGATGCCATTTAACGGCGATGCGCTCTGATGGCGATGCCATTTGACGGCGCCAAGCTGCGCGGGCTGCTGCCGATCCTGGATTGGGGCCGGCGCTATGACCGCGCCCAGGCGATCAGCGATCTGCTGGCGGCGGTGATCGTCACCATCATGCTGATCCCGCAAAGCCTGGCTTATGCCATGCTGGCGGGGCTGCCGCCGCATGTGGGGCTGTATGCCTCCATCGCGCCGCTGGTCGCCTATGCGATTTTCGGCGGCAGCCGCGCGCTGGCGGTGGGTCCGGTGGCGGTGGTTTCGCTGATGACGGCATCGGCGGTCGGCGCGGTCGCCGAACCGGGCAGCGCGGCCTATATGCAGGCGGCTTTGGCGCTGGCGCTGCTGTCCGGCCTGGCGCTGCTGCTGATGGCCGCGCTGCGCCTCGGCTTCCTGGCGAATTTCCTCAGCCATCCGGTGATCTCCGGCTTCATCAGCGCCTCGGGCATCCTGATCGCGTTCAGCCAGGCCAAGCATCTGCTCGGCATTGATGCCGGCGGCGAAACCCTGCCGCAGATGCTGCGGGCGCTGCTGCCGCGTCTTAACCAGACCAATCTGCCCACCTTGATCATCGGCGCGGCGGCGCTGGGTTTTCTGTTCTGGGCGCGCAAACGCATGAAGCCGCTGCTGCTGGGTTTCGGCTTGCGGCCGCTGGCCGCCGACATGGCCGCCAAGGCCGGCCCGATCCTGGCGGTGATCGGCAGCATCCTGGCGGTGAAGGCGTTCGCGCTGGGCCAGGCCGGCGTGAAGCTGGTGGGTGCGATTCCCGCCGGTTTGCCATCCGTCGCCCTGCCGGACTGGAATCCCGAACTCTGGCTGCAATTGCTGCCGGCGGCTTTGCTGATATCGCTGGTGGGATTCGTGGAATCGGTTTCGGTGGCGCAAACGCTGGCGGCCAAGAAACGCCAGCGCATTCTGCCCAATCAGGAATTGGTCGGCCTCGGCACATCCAATCTCGCCGCCGCATTGACCGGCGGCTTTCCGGTTACCGGCGGCTTCGCGCGCTCGGTGGTGAATTTCGATGCCGGCGCGGCGACGCCGCTGGCCGGCGGCTTCACCGCCATCGGCATCGCCGTCGCGACGCTGTTCTTCACACCGCTGTTTCAGGAATTGCCGCGCGCCGTGCTGGCCGCCACCATCATCGTGGCGGTGCTCTCATTGGTCGATCTCGGCGCGTTGAAGCGGGTCTGGCGCTATTCCAAGGGCGATTTCGCCGCCATGGCCGCCACCATGCTGCTGGTGCTGGGCGTGGGCGTGGAAACCGGCATCGCCGCCGGCGTGGGGCTGTCGCTGCTGATGCTGCTGGCGCGCATCGCCCGGCCGCATATGGCCATCGTCGGCCAGATGCCGGGCAGCCAGCATTTCCGCAATGTGTTGCGCCATGATGTGGCCACCAGTCCGCATGTGCTGAGCCTGCGCATTGATGAAAGCCTGTATTTCGCCAATGCGCGCCAGATGGAGGATTGGATTCTGGCCGAGGCGGCTTCGCGGCCCAGTCTGCGCCATGTGGTGCTGATGTGCCCGGCGGTGAACATGATCGACGCCAGCGCGCTGGAAAGCCTGGAAGCCATTGATGCCCGGCTGCGCGATGGCGGCATCACGCTGCATCTCTCGGAAGTGAAAGGCCCGGTGATGGATCGCCTGCGTCGGTCGGACTTTTTCGCGCATTTCGGCGGAAAGATTTATCTGAGCCAGTATGACGCGCTGTGCGATCTCGATCCCGATTGCGCCAGCCGCGCATTGCATGCAATGCCGGCGGCGAAACCGGTTTGAATCCGCTTGCCAGCCAGCGCCTGAATCCGCTATCACCCGCATAACCTCAGATTGTTTTCGCGGGTGCAACTTGGCTTTGACCGATCTGCAGCGGGCCGCCTTGCTGGGCGGGGCTGTGCTGGGCGCCATCGCGGCGGCCGGCGTGATCGGTGTGTCCGCGCTGTCCAGCTATCGGGCCGAACAGGAAGCCCAGGTGCATTACCGCGCGGGCAAGACCGACGTGCAGGATCGCCGCGACTGCCTGAACAACCATCTGGCCACCATGAACCGGCTGGACCGCCAGCAGATCTTCAACAAGATCGTCGATTGCGAACAGAATATCCAATCGCTGGAAGGCCATATCAAGATGGAGCGGCGCGAACCGCAATTGCCCGGGCAGTAGCTAACGCAACTCCGCCGCCATGTGGCGCAGCGCATCGCGCAGGCGATTCATCGCCGGGCGGGCGGGGCGGTCGGCGCGGGTGGTGATGCCTACCGCGCCGGTGGGGCGGTCGATGCGCACCGGCAGGGCGGCCAGCAGCGCCTGCTCCAGATCGTCGGCCACCACGCCGCGCGAGATGATCCATACCGCATCGGAAATGCGCGTAAAGCGCCGCCCGAAACTGGGCGAGACGGTTTCGATCGCATCGGGAAAGGCGGTCAGGCCCTGGCCCAGCATCAGCCGTTCCACATCGGGGCGGATGATCGCGCCCGGCGTCGGAAACAGCACGGTATAGGCGGCGATGTCGCGCAGGCTCGGGCTGCGCGCCGGTTCCGTCAGCAGCGGATGGCCGGGCCGCACCACGAAGGCGATTTCATCGGTGTAAAGCGGCTCGAAGCTCAGGCCCTGCATCAGCCCAGGCTCCGATAATCGGCCCACCACGATATCCAGATCGCCGTTTTTCAGCAGGCCGAGCAGATAATCGTTCGGCCCGGTCAGCACCCGGATGGTGGCGCCCAGGCCATCGCGCTTGGCTTGCAGCAAGGCCGCCGGCACCAGCCGCGTCGCCACCGTGGGCAGCGCGCCCACCGCCAGGAAGCCGCCTTCGCCCCGGCTGGCCTGGCCGATGCTTTCGAACCCCTCGCGCAAGGCGGCCATGCCGGTTTCGGCATAGCGGCGGAAAGCCTCGCCGGCGGCGGTCAGCTCCACCCCGCGCCGGCTGCGCCGCAGCAGCGCGTTGTCCAGAATCGCCTCCAGCTCGGCAATCGCCTTGGAAACCGCCGGCTGGCTCAAGCCCAGCCGCCCGGCGGCGCGGCCGAAACTGCGCAGGGCCGAGACTTCCAGGAAGCAGGAAAGATGACGGAGCTTGATCCGGCTATCGAGCATCGCATCATTGTATATCAATTTCGATATGTAATGATGCGGAAATATCATTTTACATTCCAAATGGATAAGTGTGTTATCCAACCGAGCAGCAATTCAGGGTGGGAAACCGCATGGCCGAGATGCCCAGCGACAATGGCGGCAAGGATGGCAAATACCAGCGCGGCATGGCGGTGCGCCGGAAAGTGCTGGGCGATGCCCATGTGGACCGCGCCGAGGCCGGCAAAACCGAATTCGACGCCGATTTTCAGAATTTCATCACCGAAGGCGCCTGGGGCTCGCTCTGGGCGCGGCCGCAATGGGATTTGCGCCAGCGTTCCATCGTCACCATCGCGCTGATGGCGGCTTTGGGCCAGGACGAAGAATTGGCCATGCATGTGCGCGCCACGCAGAATACCGGCGCCACCGAGGCGGATTTGCGCGAGGCGATGCTGCATGTGGCGGTGTATGCCGGCGTGCCCGCCGCCAATCACGCGATCAAGATCATCAAGCAGACGTATGAGGGAATCCGGGCCAGCGAAATCCAGGCCGGCGAGATCCGGGGTGGACCCGCGAAATCCACAACGTGAGGCCCACACCAGCAAGGCTAAGAGCATGGAAAAGACCGGACAATACTATCAGCGCGACCGATTGATTCACCCGCCGGCCTTCACGCCCGGCTACAAGACCAGCGTGCTGCGTTCGCCGCGCCTGGCGCTGCTGTCGGTGGAGCAATCGCTGTCCGACATTACGGGGCCGATGTTCGCCGGCGACGAGATCGGTCTGCTGGATAACGATCTGCTGCGCAATTACGCCAAGACCGGCGATCCGATCGGCGAGCGCATGATCGTGCATGGCCGCGTGCTGGATCAGGATGCGAAGCCGGTGCCCGGCGTGCTGGTGGAATTCTGGCAGGCCAATGCCAGTGGCAAATACCGCCATGTCAACGACACCTACAAAGCCGCCATTGATCCGAATTTCGGCGGCTGCGGCCGCGCGCTCACCGACGAGAGCGGCTTTTACACTTTCCGCAGCATCAAGCCCGGCCCGTATCCCTGGCGCAACCGGCTGAACGATTGGCGGCCGGCGCATATCCATTTTTCGATTTTCGGCCGCGGCTTCAGCCAACGCCTGATCACCCAGATGTATTTCGAGGGCGATCCGCTGATCCGGCATTGCCCGATGGTGAACGGCATTCCCGACGAGGGCGCGCGGCAGCGCCTGATCGCGCCGCTCGACATGAATGCGTCGATTCCGCTCGACAGTCTGGCCTATCGTTTCGATATCGTGCTGCGCGGCCGCCGCGCCACGTATTTCGAAAACGGCCAGTAAGCGGCCAATAAGCGAAAAGATGCGATCATGAGCCAATATCTCGACGAAACCGCCTCGCAGACCGCCGGCCCCTATGTGCATATCGGGTTGATTCCCGCCCAGGCCGGCTTCGATATCTTTCAGAATAATTTCCACAACCAGCTGACCGGAGCGGCCACCCAAGGCGAACGCATCCGCATCGAGGGCTATGTGCTGGATGGCACCGGCTCGCCGGTGCGCGACGCGCTGCTGGAAATCTGGCAGGCCAATGCCGCCGGCCGCTACAATCATCCGGAAGACAAGCAGGACAAGCCGCTGGATCCGAGCTTTCGCGGCTGGGGCCGCACCGGCACGGATTTCCGCACCGGGCTGTATCATTTCGATACGATCAAGCCCGGCGCGTTGGCCACGCTGAGCGGCAAGCCGATGGCGCCGCATATCAATTTCTGGGTAGCGGCGCGCGGCGTGAATGTGGGCTTGCAGACGCGGATGTATTTCGCCGATGAAAGCGCCGCCAATGCCAACGATCCGCTGCTGCGGCTGATCGAGCAGGATAATCGCCGGCAGACCTTGATCGCGCCGCGCGAAAGCCGCGACGGCGGCATCGTCTACCGCTTCGATATCCGCCTGCAAGGCGATGGCGAGACTGTCTTTCTGGATGTTTAAGCATTAAAAAACGACAAACCCAAGGAGGGAAACATGAGGGCGTATATCCTGGCGGCCGCCATCGCGGCCGGCGCGGCTCTGGCCGGTCAACCGGCCCAGGCGCAGAATGTGGAATTGAAAATTCAGCATTTCCTGCCGGCGGCGGCGCCGTCGCAGAAGGCGCTGATCGAACCCTGGGCGGCTGCCGTGCAGCAGCAATCCGGCGGCAAGATCACCAGCCGCATCTTCCCCGCCATGCAGCTCGGCGGCCGGCCGCCGCAGCTCTACGATCAGGTGAAGGACGGCGTGGCCGATGTGGTGTGGACCCTGCCGAGCTACACGCCCGGCCGCTTCCCGCTGATGAGCGTGTTCGAACTGCCCTTCATGGTTTCCAATGCCGGGGCCACCACCAAGGCGGCGCAGGAATTCTACGAGACCTATGCGCGCGAGGAATACGCGGATGTGCATCCGATCCTGTTCCATGTGCATGCCCGCGGCGTGGTTCATTCCAAGGGCAAGGCCGTCACCAAGGCGGAAGACTTCAAAGGCATGAAGATCCGCGCGCCGTCGCGCCAGGTCGGCGATGCGCTGGCGAAATACGGCGCCACGCCGATTTTCATGCCGGTGCCGCAGGTGCCGGAAGGCCTGTCGAAGAATGTGTTCGAGGCGGTGGTGGTGCCGTGGGAAGTCACGGTCTCGCTGCGGCTCTACGAAATGGTCGACAACCACACCATCGTGGAAGGCCCGCATGGCCTCTACACGGCGGTGTTCCTTTATGCCATGAACAAGGCCAAGTATGACGGCCTGCCTGCCGATCTGAAGAAGGTGATCGACGCCAATTCCGGCAAGGCGCTCACCGAGCGCATGGGCCAGGCTTGGGAAGATGCCGAGAAGCCGGGCCTGGAAGCCGCCAAGAAGCAGGGCAACAAATTCCACACCATATCCGCCGCCGAGGCCGCCAAGATGGAAGACATGGCGAAATCGGTGAAGGCCGATTGGGTGGCCGAAGTGAATAAGGCCGGCAAGGACGGTGCCAAGCTGCTGGCGGCGGCCGAAGCCCTGATCGCCAAGCACAGCAAGTAAGCGGCCGAAGCATAGTGGCCGGCAACAGCAACAGCGAAATCGCGCCGGCGTCCCCATCGGGGGCGCCGGAAGCGTTTTTCGAGCGCGGTTTCGGCTGGCTGGCCAAGCTGGGCGGCCTCGCCTTGCTGGCGGCGGCTTTCAGCACGGTGGTCAGCGTGCTGGGCCGGTATTTTTTCAGCAAACCGATCCCCGGCGATATCGAAGTGGCCGGTTTCCTGGTCGCGGCCGGCATCAGCCTGTTCCTGCCTTACTGCACCTTGCGCAAGGGCCATGTGATCGTCGACGTGTTCACCGAACGCGCGCCGCCGGGCATCCGTCGTCTGCTGGATATTCTGGGTCATCTGGCTCTTGCCATGATCGCCGGCATCCTGGCCTGGCGCATGGCGCTGGGCGGCATCGACCTGCGCTCGGCCGGCGAGGAAACCATGGTGCTGCGCTGGCCGATCTGGTGGGGCTTCGTCGTTACCGTACCATGCTTCGCGCTGATGGTGCTTGCCGCTCTGCTGGCGGCCTTCCGTGAGAAAACCCCATGAGCGGATTCGCCGTCGGCATCGCGGCCATCCTGGCGATGATCGCGCTGATGTTCGTGCGCATTCCCATCGCCGCCGCCATGCTGCTGGCGGGCGGCGGCGGCTATATCGCGATATCGGGCTGGCTGCCGCTGCTGAATTACGTCAAGACCGGGCCGTATTACCTGCTTTCCTCGGAAAGCTTCTCGGTGATTCCGCTGTTTCTGCTGATGGGCTATATCGCCTCGCGCTCCGGCATCAGCCGCACGCTGTTCAATTGCGCCAACGCCTTCATCGGGCATTTTCGCGGCGGACTCTCATTGGCCGCCATCGGCGGCTGCGCCATGTTCGGCGCGATCTGCGGTTCCTCGCTGGCGACGGCGGCCACCATGGGCCAGGTGGCGCTGCCCGAGATGAAGCGCCATGGCTATTCCGGCGCGCTGGCCACCGGCACGCTGGCCGCCGGCGGCACGCTGGGCATCCTGATCCCGCCTTCCATCGCGCTGATCGTCTACGCCATCCTCACCGAGCAGAACATCGCCAAGCTGTTCTTCGCCGCCTTCCTGCCCGGCGTGCTGGCCGCCATCGGTTACATGATCGCCATCGCCATCTATGTGCGGCTCAATCCCGCCGCCGGCCCGGCCGGTCCGCGCCAGAGCTGGGCGGCGCGCTTCAAGTCGCTGGCGGAGATGATTCCGGTAACGATCATTTTCGCCCTGGTGCTGGGCGGCATCTATACCGGCGTGTTCACGCCCACCGAGGCGGCCTCCTTCGGCGTGGTGGGCGTGCTGGTGGTGGCGGTGGCGTTGAACGGCATGCGGCTCAAGGGCCTGCTGGATTGCATGCTGGAAACCGCGCTCAGCACGGCGATGATCTTCCTGATCCTGATCGGCGCCGATATCTTCAACGCCTTCATGGCGCTGAGCGGCGTGCCGCAGGCGCTGGCGGAAAGCATCGGCAATAGCGGCCTCAGCCCGATGCTGGTGCTGCTGCTGATCCTGCTGGTCTATCTGGTGCTGGGCTGCCTGATGGATTCGCTCAGCATGATCCTGCTCACCCTGCCGATTTTCTTTCCCGCCATCATCGGCCTGGATTTCGGCCTTACCCGCGAGCAGACCGCGATCTGGTTCGGCATCATCGTGCTGATCGTGGTGGAAGTAGGCTTGATCACGCCGCCGGTTGGGATGAATGTATTCGTCATCAACAAGCTGGCGACGGATGTGCCGATGCGCGAGACCTTCAAGGGCGTGGTGCCCTTCCTGCTTTCCGATTTCATCCGGGTGGCGATTCTGATCGCCTTCCCGGTGCTTTCCTATGGCCTGCTGGGATTGGCTAAATGGTAGGCGTTGCGCCGCTGGCCGCCCTGTATGGCAGTCCGGCGATGGAGGCTTTGTTCGCCCCCGAGGCCGGCTTGCAGGCCATGCTGGATGTGGAAGCCGCCTTGGCGCGGGCCGAGGCGAAAACCGGCCTGATCCCCAAACGCGCCGTCGCGCCGATCGTCAAAGCCTGCGATGCGGCGCGCTACGATCTCGCCGCGCTCGGCCAGGCCGGGCGTTTGGCCGGCAATCTCGCCATTCCGCTGGTGAAGGCGCTGACCGCCGAAGTGGCGAAGCGCGACAAGCAGGCCGCGCGCTATGTGCATTGGGGCGCCACCAGCCAGGATATCATCGACACCGCGCTGCTGCTGCAATTGCGCCAAGCGCTGGTTTTGCTGGAAACCGATCTCGCCGCGCTGGATCGCGCGCTGGCCGGCCTGGCGCGGCGGCATGGCAAAACCCTGATGGCCGGCCGCACCTGGCTGCAACAGGCTGCGCCGATCCCGTTCGGGCTGAAGCTCGCCGGCTGGCTCGGCGCTGTGCGGCGCGACCGCGCGCGGCTGCGGCAAATGCGGCCGCGTCTGCTGGCGCTGCAATTCGGCGGCGCGGTGGGCAGTCTGGCCAGCCTGGGCGACACGGGATTGCAGGCGAGCGCCGCGCTGGCGAAGGATTTGCAGCTCGGCTTGCCGGCGCAGCCCTGGCATGGCCAGCGCGACCGCATGGTGGAATGCGCCGGCTGGCTCGGCCTGCTCACCGGCAACCTCGCCAAGATGGCGCGCGACATTGCGCTGCTGATGCAGACCGAGATCGGCGAAGTCTATGAGCCGGCCGGCGCCGGCAAGGGCGGCTCCTCGACGATGCCGCATAAGCGCAATCCGGTGGGCTGCGCGGCGGTGCTGGCGGCGCAGGCGCAAGTGCCGGGCCTGCTGGCCGGGCTTTATGGCGGCATGGCGCTGGAGCATGAACGCGGTTTGGGCGGTTGGCAGGCGGAATGGCAAAGCCTGCCGATGCTGTGCAAGCTGGCCGCCGGCGCGCTGGCGCAGATGCGCGAGATCGCCGAAGGGCTGGAAGTCGATGCCAAGCGCATGCGGCGCAATCTCGCCATCACCGATGGCCTGATCATGGCCGAGGCGGCATCGCTGGGATTGGCGCGCTTCATCGGCAAGGCGGCGGCGCATCGCATCGTGGAAGCCGCCAGCAAACAGGCCGTCGTCGAGAGACGTTCCTTGCGCGACGTGCTGGCCGCGATGCCGGACGTGAACAAACATCTGGATGCGCGCGCATTGGACAAGTTGTTCGATCCTGCCGGCTATACCGGCATGAGCGATGCTTTCATCCGCCGCAGCCTGGCCGACAAGGGATAAACGAGCATGCGTTATTTCGATCTGCCGGATGGCAAGCTGCATTACAGTTTCGAGGGCGATGCCGGCAAGCCGGTGCTGCTGCTGAGCAATTCGCTGGGCACCGATATGAGCATGTGGGAGCCGCAGTTCGAGGCTTTGCTCGGGCATTTCCGCCTGCTGCGCTACGATACGCGCGGCCATGGCAAATCCCTGGTCACGCCCGGCCCCTATACGATGGATCAACTCGGCGGCGATGCGCTGGCGCTGATCGAAGGCCTGGGCATCGAGCGCGTGCATGCGGCCGGCGTGTCGCTTGGCGGCATGACGGCGCTATGGCTGGCCGCCAATGCGCCGGCCAGGATCGGCCGCATCATGCCGAGTTTCACCTCGGCCCATATCGGCATGCCGGAAATCTGGAATCAGCGCATCGCCATAGCCGAGAGCCAGGGCATGCAGCCCTTGCTGGATGGCGTGCTGGCGCGTTGGTTCACGGCGGATTTCCATACGGCCGCGCCGGCAACGCTGGCCCGCTTCCGCGCCATGCTGGCCGGGCAGAATCCGGCCGGCTATGCGGCGGCCTGCGCGGCGGTGCGAGATATGGATCTGCGCGCGCGGCTGAAGGATATCGCGGCCCCCGCGCTGGTGGCGATCGGGCTGCACGATCTGGCCACGCCGCCGGCCATGGGCCAGGCCATCGTGGCCGGCATCGCCGGCGCCAAGGGCATCGAATTGCCCTGCGCGCATATCGGCAATGTCGAGGCGCGCGATGCCTATACCGCCGCGCTGCTGGATTTCCTGGCCGCTTAAGCAATTTCGCGCACGCTCTGGCTTTTCCGCCGTCGCGGAAGAATAATGCCGCCGGCCGTCAGCCGCCGAGGCATGGCGGCGGGGGTGTCGATCTTGCTTGCTCTGGGGGGCTGGGCATGGCTGAAGCTGAACCGATGCGGCTGCGCGATCTGCGCCATGGCATTGGCGCAAGATTGCTGGCGTTGATCTTGCTGGTCTCCTCGGCGGCCACCCTGCTGGCCACCGGCCTGCAGCTTTATCTCGATTACCGCAACGACGTGGCGCTGATCCATACGCGGTTGGATGATGTGGAACGCTCCAGCCTGGTCAGCATCGCCGATGGACTGTGGCGTTTGGAGCATGCGCAATTGCGCCTTCAGCTCGAAGGCATTCTGCGCTTGCCCGATATGCGCGCATTGCAGCTCGATGAAATCGGCGGCGATGGCCGCCTGCATACATTGATCAGTCTGGGCGAGCCCGATGGCGAGGCCAGCATCCTCCGCGAGGTCGGCATTCTCTACACCGATCGCGGGCAGGAGCGATTGATCGGCCGCTTGCGGGTGGAGGCCACGCTGGATGGCGTGTATCGCCGGTTGGCCGACAAGGCGGTGGTCATTCTCGTCACGCAGGGCGTGAAGACATTTCTGGTCTCGCTGTTCATCCTGTTCATCGTGCATCGGCTGATCACGCGCCATCTCGCCGATATCGCCGGTTTCGTCGATGGTTTTCAGATCGAATTCCCGCAGCCGTTGCTTGAACTGCGCCGCCCGCCGCGCAATCCGCCCGACGAACTCGACCGGATGGTTTCCAGCTTCAATGCCATGTGCGAGACTTTGCGCCAGGCCTATATGAATCTGCAGGAGGCGCATGCCGAACTGGAACGCGACAATCTGGCGCGGCGCGCCGCGGAAGCCGAGGTGACGCGCTTGAATGCCGCGCTGGAAACCCGGGTGCGGCAGCGCACCGCCGAATTGGAGGCCGCCAACCGCGAATTGGCCGCCTTCAGCTATTCGGTGTCGCACGATCTGCGCGCGCCTTTGCGCCGCATCGAGGGATTCGGCCGCGCGCTGGAGCAGGAAGCCGGCCTGACGCTCGATGAACGCGGCCAGCATTATCTCTCGCGCATCCGCAACGCCACCCGCGACATGACCGAGATGGTGGACAGCTTCCTGCGCCTGTCGCGCGCCGCCGCCGGCTCGCTCACCGTCGAAACCGTCGATCTGTCGCGGCTGGCCCGGCTGGCCGCCGATAAGCAGCAGGAGAAGGAACCGCAGCGCCGCGTGGCGGTGAATGTGATGACCGGGCTGAGCGTGGAGGGCGACCGCCGGCTGCTGGCCGCTTTGCTGGAAAACCTGATCGAGAATGCGTGGAAATACACGCGCGAGACGGAGGCGCCGGAAATCAGCTTCACGGCCGCAATGCGCGATGGCCGCATGATCTATACCGTGGCCGACAACGGCGCCGGCTTCGACATGGAGCAGGCCGATCTGCTGTTCACGCCCTTCACTCGCCTGCATCCCGGCGAGGAATTCGAAGGCACCGGCATCGGGCTCGCCACCGTGCAGCGCATCCTGGCGCGCCATGGCGGTCGGGTCTGGGCCGACGGCATGCCCGGCAAGGGCGCGGCATTTCATTTCACCTTCTGGGAGAACGGACGCGGCGGTTGAACCGCGCGGTGTGGGGTTAGGGTATGAAGTTGCCGATTTCGTTGCTGCTGGTGGAAGATTCGGAAGACGATGCCGAGTTGATCGTGATGGAGCTGGTGCGCGGCGGCTATTCGCCCAGCTTCCGCCGGGTGGAAACCGCCGCCGGCATGCGCACGGCATTGCAGGAAGGCCCGCAGCCCGGCAAGGCCTGGGACGCGGTGCTGTCGGATTTCCGCCTGCCTGGATTCAGCGCCGAACAGGCCTTGAACCTGCTGCGCGAAAGCGGCCAGGATCTGCCTTTCATCATCCTGTCCGGCGTGGTGGGGGCCGAGGAAGCCGTGCAGCTGCTCAAGCGCGGCGCGCATGATTTTCTCAACAAGGATGCCCTGGCCCGCCTGGTGCCGGCGTTGGAGCGCGAATTGCGCGAGGCGCAGGAACGCCAGCAGCGCCGCCGCGCCGAAGAAGAATTGCGCATTCTTTCGCTGGCCGTGCAGCAAAGCCCGATCAGCGTGGTGATCACCGACCGCAACGGCATCATCGGCTATGTGAATCCGAAATTCGAGGAGGTCAGCGGCTATAGCGCCGAGACCGCTTTGGGCGAAAGGCTGGATTTCATTCGTTTCGATCAGCAGGAGGAGAATCCCTACAAGGATCTCTGGGCCACGGTGCGCAGCGGCCAGGAATGGCGCGGCGAATGCTGCAACCAGCGCGCCGATGGGCAGATTTTTTGGGAATACATCACGGTTTCGCCGCTGAAGAACGCGCTGGGCGCGGTTACGCATTTCGTGGCGGTGAAGGAAGACATCACGGTGCGCCGCTCCTACGAGGAATATCTGCGACGGCAGGCACATTTCGATCCGCTCACCGGCCTGCCGAACCGCATGCTGCTGCTGGACCGGCTGGATCAGGCCATCGTGCTGTCGCAGCGCAACCGCAACCGCTCGGCTTTGCTCTGCGTCGATCTCGACCGCTTCAAGCATGTGAACGATACGCTGGGCCATGCCGCCGGCGATGCGCTGCTGAAGGAAGCCGCCGGAAGGCTGGCGGCCTGCGCGCGGGAAAGCGACACCATCGCGCGGCTGGCCGGCGATGAATTCGTGCTGCTGCTGTCGGGCGTGGAAAACGCCATGGCGGCGCAGCGGGTGGCGCAGCGCGTAGTGGATGCCTTCGCGGTGCCCTTCGCGCTGGAGGGGCAAGAGCATTTCGTCACCGCCAGCATCGGCATCGCGCTTTATCCCGAAGACGGCAGCGAGCGGCAATTGCTGCTGCGCAATGCCGATCTGGCGATGTACAAGGCCAAGGAACTGGGCCGCAACGGCTATCAATTCTTCACGCCCGACATCAACATCCGCATGCAGGAACGGCTGGCGCTGGAGGCGCGGCTGCGCAATGCGCTGCGGCGGCAGGAATTGCGGCTGCATTACCAGCCGATCATGGATCTGCGCAACGGCAAGCCGATGGCGCTGGAAGCCTTGCTGCGCTGGCAGAGCGCCGATGGCGTGATGATTCCGCCGGCGCAATTCGTGCCGGTGGCGGAAGAGATCGGGCTGATCCGCGAGATCGGCGATTGGGCGGCGCGCGAGGTCTGCGCCTTGCTGCGCGACAACCCCGACCTGCCGCGCGTGGCGCTCAATGTTTCGCCGCGGCAATTGCGCGTGCCGGGCTTCGCCGATCGTTTGGGCGAATTGCTGACCGAACATGGCCTGGCGCCGGATCGGCTGGAACTCGAAATCACCGAAAGCGTGCTGATGGACGATGCGCCGGAAGCCGAGGCCAATCTGAAGCGGCTGAACGAAATCGGCCTGCGTCTGGCGGTGGATGATTTCGGCACCGGCTATTCATCGCTGGCCTATCTGCGCCGCTATCCGTTCAAGGCGCTGAAGATCGACCGCTCTTTCGTCGCTTCCGCGCCGCGCGACGCCAATGCGGCGCGGCTGGTGGAAGCCGTGCTGGCGATGGCGCGCGGCCTAGGGCTGGATGCGGTGGCGGAAGGCGTGGAAACCGCCGAGCAATTGGATTTCCTGCGGCGGCGCGGCTGCGAGATCGCGCAAGGCTATCTGTTCAGCCGGCCGCAGCCGGTGGAAAATCTGCCGGCGACGCTGGAAGTCGCCGGCAGGATGCTGCGCGATACCCTATAGGCTTCAGGCCCAGCTTGAATCCGGCCCCGGCTTGAATCAGGCAACCGCTGCGAGATCGCCGGCTTCCGGGCCGCGCTGCGTGGCCAGGCCGCCTTGCAAGGCTTCCATCGCCTGCATGCCTTCCTGGCGGCTGACCAGCCCGGCTTCGAAAACCGAGAAGGAAAAGCTGAAGAAGGCGGCCTGCACGCCGGTCTGCTCCACCGCCAGATCGCCGGCGAAGCGGAAGCGGCTGCCCTTGCGGATTTCCTTCTCGCGCACGGTGTAGCGCAGGCGCGCATCCAGCGGGAAGGCGAAGCGGTTATACTTGATGTTCATATCGTTGAAGACGAAGGCGAACTTGCGGTCCTTCGGCAGATAGAAGGCTTCCGTCACCGCCATCGGGCCCTGGCGCGCGGCTTCGATCAGGATCATGCCCTGCACATGCTGGCCGCTTTGGTGGTCGCGCATCAATTCGCCGCGCTCGTCGATCATCAGATGCATCTCGAATACATCTTCGGCGATCTGCCGGGGTTCCGAGATCAGGGTGTTGTGCGGATCCTGCTTGTGGCTCAGATGGCTGCCGGCGCGCTTGGGCCGGTTATACCAAGGGCCGAAATCATATTGCCCCGCATTGGGCGCGCGCGGCGCCAGCTCAAGGATTTCCGCCGCCATGTCGTCGCCCAGGCCCTGGCCCGGCACCAGCACCATCCGGCCCTGGCTGAAAAGCGGCGCTTGCTCGCCGCGCAGCCATTGCCGCAGCTGCGAAATGGTAATCACATCCTTGCCAGCACAGAACGCCGAAAATTTATCGCTTACTACGAGCATAATTTGTTCGCGCATCTCTGGATCCCTCTGTGTTCATACTGCCCAGCCGAGGCCCGAGCTTCTCCCGGGCCTGTCCGCTTCAGCGTAAAAGGGAAAGAATGGACAAAGAGTTAGCTGCCGGAGAAAGCGGCGCCCGGGTCGGCTGCAACAAAACCGAAATACGCTGCGGCCTATACCCAGGGGTGAATTTGATGACAGGTGTAAAAATCAAGAGTAAGTCGTTTGATTAAACAGAAATACTCTTCTTTGTTGGTTTGGATACTCCAAAAAGGCGCATTGCACCGCCGCAGAAGGGCCCGGAGAGGAACTCCGTCGGCGCTAAATGGTTTGTTTGAACTGGATTTTTGCCACAACCCTGTGAATCTTCGGGCCTGGTTGCGGCGCAATCTGAAGGAGAATTATTCGGCAGGGCCGGAAAGCATGCGCGACATTTCGCCGCAGACCGATCATTCCAGATATTTCGGCGCCAAAGATGTGTAGAGCCGGTCGCGTTCGCGCGCCAGGCAGTTCCAGAAACGCTCCACCAGGGCGGAATGCGTATCGTAGAAATGCCGCGAGGCGGCGATGTAATAATCCCCGGTAGCCAAAGCCGGTTCCAGCTTTTCGATTTTGCCGCCGCTATCGGTGCGCTCGATATAATAGTCGCCGATATTCTCCAGCGTGGCCACCGCGCCCACGCGGCTGCGCTCCAGCATCGGGAAAAGCTGCCGGTCGTATTGCACTTCCTCCACATCCACGCCGCGCGAGCGGAGGGTGCTTGCCATCACGAAGCCGGAATTGACCCCCAGGGGGCCTTCCAGACCGGAGATGTTCTTGCCGTCCCAGGCGACTTTGCTGCCGCGCAAGCGATACAGCATGTAGCTGATGGTGGCGCCGCGCCGGCTGGCATCGGGTTTGCCATCCCGCATCGGATAAGCGAGATATTCGGTGCGCTCTTGAGTGAAGGTGACGCCAAGCATGGCATCCAATTGTCCGGCACGCATTTCTTCATGCAGACGCCGCACAGGCAGACGCAGAAAAATCGGCTTCGCTTTTACCGCTAAAGCGCAATCGCGGACCAGTTCGACCGATAGCCCGGGACGTTCGGGCAATTCAGGACCATTGCCCAGAAAATATGGCGACACATCATGGTCGCCGTAACCGAAGCGGATTTCCTGTGCTGCGGCGGACAGCGGAACGGCGAATGCGAGAGCTTGGGCCATCGCAACGACTGAAACTACCAAACGCAAATTCGGCATGCCTAGCATGCGCGTAACTCTCCCTTGATCGACCCGGCTATCACAGAGTTGCAGCAGTCTAATCAATTGGTTTTACAAGACAATGAAATTGTCCGGTCTGCGTAGTAATATTGCGAACCACATCGGCATGGGTTCACAAACTGCACGTTATTCAATGTATCCGGGCGATGATGCGTCCAATCCGGTTTGTGTGTGCGAACAAATTGGCGAATGCTGCAGGCAACGCATCGAGACCGTTGCACATATCCTCGCGATGCAGAAGGCGATTCTGCAACACCCACTCGCTCAATTTGCTTACGGCTTCCGCGTAAGAGGCAGCATGCGCTTGCGAAGCGATGCCCAATAAACGCAACCGACGCGTGATGATGAAGCCGGTCTGGGTGATTCCGCGACGTTGCTCCGGCGCAAGGTTATAGTCGGCCACTTGGCCGCAAAGCAGCACTCGGCCATTCATGCGCATATTGGGCAGCAAGGCATCTATCAAAGCATTGCCGACATTGTCGAACAGCACGTCGATGCCATCGGGGCAGAGACGGCGGATGGCGACCGAGAGATCGGCTTCGCGCGTATGGTCGATGGCGGCGGCGAAACCGAGTTCGCCGGTCAGCCAGGCGCATTTCTCTGCGCCGCCTGCGATGCCGACCACGCGGGCGCCGAGGATGCCGGCGATCTGACCCGCGGCAGATCCCACGCCGCCAGCGGCCGATGAAACCACCACGGTTTCGCCCGGCTTCACATCGCCATAGGCAGTAAGGCCGAAATAAGCGGTGAGACCGGCGCTGCCCAAGATGCCGGCATGCAATTCCGGCGGCAAACGCGAGACATCCAGCTTGCGTAATCCGTTGGCCGGCAAAACATGCGCCTCGCGCCAGCCCAGATTGCCGCTTACCCAATCGCCGGCCGCCAGGTCTGCTGCGTTTGAGGCCAGCACTACGCCTACGCCGTTGCCCTCGATGGGAGCATTCGGCGCCAGCGGCGGAGCGAAACTGGCATTGCCATCCAATCTGGCGCGGAGCGCGGGGCTCACAGGGATAAAGCGAACCGCCACCAGCGCCATGCCTTCGCCGAGCGGCGGCAGGGACTGCGTTTCGATGCGGAAATCCTCCGGCCTTGGCGCGCCATCGGGCCGGCGAGCAAGAACCACCAATCGCGTTGTTTCGGGCAAATTTGTCATCATGCGATTCTGCCCTTTGCTCTATCGTGCTGGCAAGTCTTGCTTGCCGCCACGGCAGCGCCCGCAGGGCATTGACCCTGGGGATTTTGCTTCCGACAATTGCGGCAACCCGGGGAGGATGCATGATCAAGACCCTGCTGATCGCCAATCGCGGCGAGATCGCCATTCGCGTTGCGCGCACGGCGGCCGAGCTTGGCATCGAAAGCGTGGCTGTCCATGCCAGCGACGAGGCCGATGGCGGGCAATTGCCCAGCCATGCGCTGAAGGCGGATCGCGCCGTGGCCCTGTCCAGCCGGGCCGCGCCGCATGGCGGCGTTGCCGCTTATCTGGATGGCGCGGCGATCATCGCGGCGGCCCAGGCGGCGGGCGCGCAGGCCGTGCATCCGGGTTATGGCTTCCTGTCCGAACATGCCGGCTTCGCCCGCGCCTGCGCCGCGGCGGGGCTGATTTTCGTCGGCCCCGCGCCCGAGCAGCTTGAAATCCTCGGCGACAAGGCGCGGGCGCGTTTCCTGGCGGCGCAATGCGGCGTGCCGGTATTGGCCGGCACGGCGGGCGACACGCCGCAAGGCACCAGTCTGTCCGAAGCCCTATTGTTCCTCGAACGCCTCGGGCCGGGCGGCGCGCTGATGGTGAAGGCGCGGGCCGGCGGCGGCGGGCGCGGCATGCGGCCGGTGCATGGCGCGGCGGAACTGGAAGCCGCCTTCGCGCTTTGCGCCGCCGAAGCGCAAAAGGCTTTCGGCGATGGCGCGCTGTATGTGGAGCGTCTGCTGCCCGCCGCGCGGCATATCGAAATCCAGGTGCTGGGCGATGGCAGCGGCGCGGTGAATCATCTCTGGGAACGCGAATGCAGCTTGCAGCGCCAGCGCCAGAAGCTGATCGAGATCGCGCCCGCCCCAGGGCTTGATCCCGGCTTGCGCAAGCGGCTGATCGAAGATGCGCTGAGCATGGCGGCCAGCCTGCGCTATCGCGGCCTGGGCACTTTCGAATTCCTGGTCGGCGCGGATGGCGAATATGCCTTCATCGAAGCCAACCCGCGTTTGCAGGTGGAGCATACGGTAACCGAGGCCATCACCGGGCTCGATCTCGTCGCCCTGCAATTGCATATCGCCGAGGGCGCCAGCCTGGCCGAACTCGGCCTTGCGCAAGCGCCGACGCCGCGCGGCATGGCGTTGCAGGCCCGCATCAATGCCGAAACCCTGCTGCCCGATGGCGGCGCCAAGCCTGGCGTGGGGCGCATCGCGGTGTTCGAGCCGGCGGCCGGGCGCGGCATTCGCGTGGACAGCGCCGCCCATGCCGGCTATCGGGTGAGCGGCGATTACGATTCGCTGCTGGCGAAACTGATCGTGCAGAGCGACGCCGAGGATTTTTCCGCCCTGGCGGCCAAGGCCGCGCGGGCCTTGCGGGAAACCCGCATCGCGGGCGTGGCGCATAATATCGCGCTGCTCAGCGCCTTGCTGCGCCATCCGCGCGTGGCGATGGGCGCGATGGATACCAATTTCGTCGAACGGCATCTCGCCGAATTGCTGAATGCTGATGCCGAAGCGCCCTTGCATGCCGTGGGCGGCGAAGCGGATGCGCCAGAGCAGGATGCCGTGCGCAATGCCGCGATCCCTGATGGCTGCATCGCCGTGCTGGCGCCGCTGCAAGGCAGGCTGGCGGCCTTGCCGTTGCAGGTCGGCGACCGCGTGGCGAAGGGCCAGGTGGCGGCGGTGCTGGAAGCCATGAAGATGGAACATGCGCTCACCGCCAGCCAGGGCGGGCTGCTGCGGGAAATTCTGTTGCAGCCGGGCGCGGTGGCGCGCGAGGGCGAGGCCGTGTTGTTGATCGAAGTGGATGAAGCCGCGCAGACCGACAGCGCGGCGGCGGCGGTTTTCGATCCCGAGCAGATCCGCCCCGATCTGGCCGAGGTGATGACGCGCCATGCCTTGACCCTGGATGCCGCGCGGCCCGATGCGGCGGCGCGTCGCCATGGCAAGGGCATGCGCACGGCGCGCGAAAACATCGCGGCATTGTGCGACGAAGGCAGCTTCATCGAATACGGCGCGCTGGCGGTGGCGGCGCAGCGCCGCCGGCGCGATCTGGACGACCTGATGCGCAACACGCCGGCCGATGGCTTCATCTGCGGCCTCGGCGCGGTGAATGGCGATGCCTATCCCGAGCAGGCGTCGCGCTGCGCGGTGATGGCTTACGATTTCACCGTGCTGGCCGGCACCCAGGGCATGATGGGGCATAAGAAGCTGGACCGCATGCTGGATGTGGCTTTGCATCTGCGCCTGCCCACCGTGCTGTTCGCCGAGGGCGGCGGCGGCCGGCCCGGCGATACCGATGCCAATATGCCGGCCGGGCTGGATCTGCACAGCTTTCGCCGTTTCGCGCAATTGAGCGGCGATGTGCCGCTGCTCGGCATCGTGGCCGGCCGCTGCTTCGCCGGCAATGCGGCTTTGCTCGGTTGCTGCGACACCATCATCGCCACCGAGGATGCCAATATCGGCATGGGCGGCCCGGCGATGATCGAGGGCGGCGGCCTGGGCGTCTATCCGCCCGAAGCGGTCGGCCCGATATCCGTGCAGCGCAGGAACGGCGTGGTGGATATCGTGGTGCGCGACGAAGCCGAGGCGGCGCAGGTCGCCAAGCGTTATCTGAGTTATTTCCAAGGTCCGCGCGCCGATTGGCAAGCCGGCGATCCGCGTCTGCTGCGCGGCCTGATCCCGGAAAACCGCTTACGGGTTTACGATATTCGCGCGGTGATCGCCGCCTTGGCGGACAGCGAATCCGTGCTGGAATTGCGGCGCGATTTCGGGCGCGGCATGGTCGCGGCGCTGATCCGCATCGAAGGCCGGCCGATGGGCCTGATCGCCAACGATCCGCGCCATCTCGGCGGCGCGATAGATGCCGAGGCGGCGGACAAGGCGGCGCGCTTCTTGCAGCTTTGCGCCATGCATGGCCTGCCGATCCTGTCGCTCTGCGATACGCCCGGATTCATGGTGGGGCCGGATATCGAAACCCAGGCCCAGGTGCGCCATGTCAGCCGCATGTTCGTGACCGGCGCCAATATCGACGTGCCGATCTTCGCGCTGGTGCTGCGCAAGGGCTATGGCCTCGGCGCCATGGCGATGATGGGCGGCAGCTTTCATGCCTCGGTCTTCACGGCGGCCTGGCCCACCGGCGAATTCGGCGGCATGGGCTTGGAGGGCGCGGTGCGGCTGGGTTATCGCAAGGAGCTGGCGGCCGAAGCCGATGAGGCCGCGCGCGCGGCGTTGTTTTCCAAGCTGCTGGCCAAGCAATACGAATTGGGCAAGGCCACCAGCATGGCGTCGTTCCTGGAAATCGACGCGGTGATTGATCCGGCGGAAAGCCGCGCTTGGATTCTGCGCGGCCTGCGCGCCTTGCCGCCGGATCGCCTGAAGGGCGGCGCGCGGCGCTTCGTGGATACCTGGTAGGCGGAATTATTCATTGCCGGCAGTTGTATTTTCGTGCAGCCATAGCAATGTGATGCTGAATGGCGCCATAGCGGGGAGGCCGGCATGTCGGTGGGTTTGATCGTACCTCTGGTGATCCTGGTCATCGTGCTGGCCACTGTGTTGGCCGGCGTCAAGACCGTGCCGCAGGGCCAGCAATGGACCGTGGAACGCCTGGGCAAATATATCCGCACGCTCAGCCCGGGCCTTTCCGTCATCATCCCCTATATCGACCGCATCGGCCGCAAGCTGTCGCTGATGGAAACCGTGCTGGATATTCCCAGCCAGGAAGTGATTACGCGCGACAACGCCACCGTCACCGCCGATGGCGTGGTGTTCTTCCAGGTGCTGGAGCCGGTGAAGGCGGCCTATGAAGTGGAGAATCTGGTTTTCGCGCTGTCCAGTCTGGCGATGACCAATGTGCGTTCGGTGATCGGCGCGATGGATCTGGATGAAGTGCTGTCGCAGCGCGACCAGATCAATCGCCGCCTGCTCAGCGTGATCGACCAGGCCACGCTCGCCTGGGGCATCAAGGCCACGCGCATCGAATTGCGCAACATCCAGCCGCCGCAGCATCTGCTGGATGCCATGGCCAAGCAGATGACCGCCGAGCGCGAAAAGCGTGCGGAAATCCTCACCGCCGAAGGCGCCAAGCAGGCCGCCATCCTGCGCGCCGAGGGCGAGAAGCAGGCCGCGGTGCTGGATGCCGAAGGCCGGCTGGAAGCCGCCAAGCGCGATGCCGAGGCGCGCGAACGCCTTGCGGAAGCGGAAGCCAAGGCCACCGCCGTGGTGAGCGCGGCGATCGGCGAAGGCAATGTGGCGGCGCTGAATTATTTCGTGGCGCAGAAATACGTCGAAGCGTTCGGCGCGCTGGCGGCCAGCCCGAATCAAAAGCTGGTGTTGATGCCGATGGAAGCCACCGGCGTGATCTCTTCGCTGGCCGGCATCGCCGAACTGGCCAAGGATGCGCAAATCGCCGCGAAGAAAGCCGGCCCTTGGGGCAACAAGGCGGAGTGAGCCCCCGGAGAAACGGGAGAAGCGGGGGAAGCGAATGATGAGCCTGCCCGATCTGCAACCCTGGCATTGGCTGGTCTTGGCCGCCATCCTCGGCGTATTGGAAATCCTGGTGCCGGGCGCGGTGCTGATCTGGTTCGCGCTGTCGGCGGCCTGCATGGCCGGGCTGCTGTTCCTGCTGCCCGATCTGGCGGAAGGTTGGCAGGTGCTGATCTTCGCCGGGCTGGGCGCGGCCTGGCTTGCCGCCGCGATGCTCTGGCGCCGCCGCCATGCGAATGATGAGGCCGATGCGCCGGTGAATATCGGCGCGGCGCGGCTGATCGGCCAGCGCGGCGTGCTGGAAACCGATCTGCGCAACGGGCGCGGCGAAATGCGGCTGGGCGATACGGTCTGGCCGGTCAGCGGCCCCGACCTGCCTGCGGGCAGCAACGTGGTGGTGGAAGCCGCCGAGGGCGCCCTGCTGATTGTTAAATCGGCCTGATCGTTAAATCGGCGTCGCCAGCTTCAAGCCAGCGATGCCGGCGACGATCAAGGCGATGCAGCCCAGCCGCAGCCAATCGGCGCTTTCGCCGAACAGCAGGATGCCCAAAATCACCGTGCCGATGGTGCCGATGCCGGTCCAGACCGCATAGGCGGTGCCCAGCGGCAGGGTTTTCAGCGCCCAGGCCAGCAGCCAGAAGCTGACGATCATCGCCGCGACGGTAAAAACACTGGGCCAGAATTTCGAGAAGCCCTCGGTATATTTCAGGCCCACGGCCCAGCCGGTTTCGGCCAAGCCGGCCACGAACAGAATCAGCCACGCCATCGCGCGCCTCCGCAATCGAATGCTGGCTGGGTCGTCCCAGCCGGATATGAGGGAGAAAGCCGGGCCGTCCCGGCTCTGAGGCTGGAATTATAAAGCGGCGGATTGCCCCGGATCAACCAGGGCCGGATCAACCATGCGATACCTGGGCGCTGAGCACCTTGTCGACGGTTTCGCCATCGCTGGAGAGCGGCAGGAGCAAGGCGTCGAAGCGATAGGGCAGGCCCAGATCGCTGACCCGGTTGAGGCTGATCCAGAGCGGCTGCCGCGCCGCCACGACCTGCCCATAGATGCCTGGCGCGGTGGCGGCGAAGGCCGGATCGGGATGCTCTTCCAGCAAACGTCCGGTCAGGTCGAAGCCGCGATCCCGCGTCATGTTGCTGCCCACCAGGCGGTAGCGCAGGCGCGATTTGCCCGATGCCGGATCGGTTTCCACATCCAGCAGCAGCAAGCGGCCCAGCAGGTAATTGACGACCTCGGGGCGGAAATCGGCGCGCGAAGGCATGCGGCGGTCGCCGCGCCAGGTTTGCCAATCGATCAGCAATCGGCGCAGATCGGGATCGCTGGCGCATTCCTCCAGCAGAATTTCCGCCGGCCCGCAGGCATAGCTGGCCTCGCCGCGCCGCTGGCTGGCGGCATCGACCGGCAACCGGGCGTGATATTGCCCGCCGAGAAAATAGCGGATGCGGCCCTGCTCGTCGGCCAGCGGCAGGATCAGCACCTCCAACTGCATCGGCAGGCCGTAAGTGTCGAGGATGTTGCGCCGGCCCAGCATGGCATAGGGCTTGTGCTGCATGATGCGATAGGCATGGCTGGCATGCAGCGCGACATGTTGGTCGGGATGTTCGTCGAGATAGCGGCCGGTCAGGTCGTAGCCGCGCCCTTCGGTGAAATGCGTGCCATAGAGGCGATAGCGATAGCGCGCCGCATCGCCGTCGCCTTCGATTTCCATCAGAAACAGACTGCCCA
>JAYSEE010000008.1:0-29893 GCA_041914045.1 Ferrovibrio sp.
CGCGGCCGCGCGCGGTGGTGATCGCCCTGCATGGCTTCAACGATTACGGCAACGCCTTCGCCGAGCCGGCAGCCTATTGGGCGAAGCATGACGGCATTGCTACTTATGCGCCGGATCAGCGCGGTTTCGGCGCTTCGCCCTTCACCGGCCTGTGGCCGGGCGCCGATGTGCTGGCCGACGATCTGCTGCAATTGACCCGATTGCTGCGCCAGCGGCATCCCGGCCTGCCGATATACTGGCTGGGCGAAAGCATGGGCGGCGCGGTGGCGCTGGCGGCATTGTCGCGGGGTCAGGAGATGGCGGCGCGGCCGGATGGCGTGATGCTGTCGGCCCCGGCGGTGTGGGGCCGCGCCAGCATGCCGCTGAGCTATCGCGCGGCGTTGAGCTTGGTGAGCTACAGCCTGCCATGGATGACCTTCACCGGTCGCGGCCTGGGCATCCAGGCTTCCGACAACATCCCGATGCTGCGTCGTCTGGGCGCCGATCCGCTGGTGATCAAGCGCACTCGCGCCGATGCCATTCATGGCTTGGTCGGCTTGATGGACATGGCTGCCGCTTCGCCGGGCAGGTTGGGCAAAAATCCGCCACCTTTGCTGGTGCTGTATGGGTTGCGCGACGAGGTGATTCCGAAGCCGCCGGTGGAGCGTTTTGTTGCTGCACTGGATGGCCGCGCCCGCGTGGCGCTTTACGATACCGGCTGGCACATGCTGCTGCGCGATTTGCAGGCCGCGAAAGTCTGGCGCGATCTGGCGGTATGGATGCAGGATACGGCTGCTGCGTTGCCATCGGGGGCGGAGACGCGGCAACGGCCGCTCTTTGCCGGCAGCGGGAAATAGAGCGGCGCGAAATAGGGGACGCGACATGAAGCGTGCGGCATTGATCGACGGCATGTGGATATTGCTCGGCATCGTGCCGACTCTGGCGCTGATCCTCACGCTGATTGATGCCGCCCATGGCCTGGCGCTGACCTCCATCGGCAGCGCCGCGATCCTTACCTTCTGCTATCCGGAGCATGACGGCGCGCGGCCCTTGCCGATGCTGGCGGCGCATCTGCTTGGCGCGGTGATCGGCCTAGTGCTGCTTCATACCTGGGGCAGCGATGCCTGGAGCATGGGCGCGGGGGTGGCTTTGCTGGCGGCGGCGATGAAGATTGGCCGCTTCATGCATCCGCCGGCCGGGGCCAATCCGCTGATTGTGCTGAACATCAAGGCGGGCTGGTTCTTCCTGCTCGATCCGCTGCTCTATGCGCTGGCGCTCCTGATGATCTGCCTGTGGGTTTGGAGCCGCGTCCGCCCCGGCGGTCCGCGCTGGCCATTGCGCTGGATTTAAGCCTGAATGAACAGCGACGCCATGTCGGTGGGCGAGCGGCGGCGACCATTGCCGAAGCCATCGTAAGTGATCGGCGCGTTGTAGAAGCGATCCTGCCCGGTTTGCGGATCGGCGCTGTCGGCGCTTTGCTGCGCGGCGATCGCCGAGCTTATCTGCAGCAAATCCTGCAAGCCGACCTCGGCCCCGGCCGGCGCTTCGCCCACCAGGCGTTCCAGGGTGGAAACCGCGCGCGGCGAAACCGGCGCCGATAGGGTGGCGCGGTCGAAGGCATTGCCGGGTAGGGTGATGCTGTTGGCCATTCAGCTAATATAATAGCAGGCCGGCGATTTTTGAAGATTATGGTTAGCGCAAGGTTAACGAAATCGGGTTAACGGCTGATTTGCTTCTTCATCGCATCCAGCAGGGCCTGCACGCGGCCGCCATTATTCTGGATCACCGACTCGAATTGCTGCCGCTGGGTGAAGGCCATGCTCACGCCCTCCACCACCACATCGGTCAGCTTGGGCTGGCCGGATTTGTCCACCAGTTTCCATTCCACGCGGATCGGCGGGCCGTTCTGGCGCAGAATCTGCGAGGTGACCAATTGCGCGCCTTCGATCTCGCGGGCGCCATCCTGAACATTCAGGGTTTCGCCGTTATATTGCGCCAGCAGGGCGGAATACACCTTCACCAGATAATCCTGGAACAGGGCCAGATATTCCTTTTGCTGGGCTTCGTTCATGCTGCGGCTGAAGCGGCCGAGGCAAAAGCGGCCGACGGCTTCCATATCCAGATGCTCGACCAGCAGCTTGCGCATCACCGCCTCGCGTTTGGCTTGGTCGATGGAGCGGTCGCCCAGCGCCTGCAGGGTTTCGGTGCCGACTTCGCGGACGAAAGCATCCGCGCTGACGGCGTGCACCGGAGAGGCCAGAATAGCGGTTGCCAGCATCAGCATTCCGGCGGTGGCGGACAGCCAAGCGGTGAAGCGCGGCATGCGGATGGCTCGGATCGCAACAGAGGCGGTGATTCGGCGCATATAGGCTAAAGTCCCATCTTTACAGGCTATTTGGGGCGCGAAGGGTCAGCTCACGCATGGTTATAAAGGGGGTTTAAGGAATACCCAAGGCCATCGCGATGGCTTTTTCGTGACCGCAGCGACAAATAGGGTGGGATCGGCCGATGAAAGCCCTATACAATCATATAAACATATGTTTATGTATCGCGCCATGAACGCCGATGTGAGCCTGAACCTCGATACCCTGATGGCCGCCCTGCGCGCCGCCGCCGAGCCGACGCGGCTGCGGCTGCTGGCGCTATGCGCCCAGGCCGAACTGACGGTGACGGAACTGACGCAGATTCTCGGCCAGAGCCAGCCCCGGGTGTCGCGGCATCTGAAGCTGCTTTGCGAGGCCGGCCTGCTGGAGCGCGTGCCGGAGGGCACCTGGGCGTTCTATCGGGTGGGCGAACGGCTGTCCGGCGCGCCGCTGGTGCGGGCCTTGAATGCTTTGCTGCCGCCCAACGATGCCACGCTGGGCCGGGATGGCGAGCGTTTGCAGGCGGTGAAGCGCGCCCGCGCCGAGGCCGCAGAGGCCTATTTCCGCGACAATGCCGCGCGCTGGTCGGAAATCCGCTCGCTCTATATCGACGAGGCCCAGGTGGAGGCGGCTCTGGCCAAGCTGCTTATCGAGGCGCCGGCGCAAGACCTGCTGGATATCGGCACCGGCACCGGTCGGCTGCTGGAAGTCCTTACGGGCGAGTATCAGCGCGGCCTGGGCGTGGATATGAGCCGCGAAATGCTTGCCGTGGCGCGCGCCAATCTGGAACGCGCCGGCATCCGCAACGCCCAGGTGCGCCAAGCCGACATGTATAACCTGCCGCTGCCGGCGCAGAGCTACGATGCCGCGATCATCCATCAGGTGCTGCATTTCGCCGACGACCCGCAGGCCGCGATTGCGGAAGCGGCGCGCGTGCTGCGCCCGGGCGGACAGCTGCTGGTGGTGGATTTCGCCCCGCATGACCTGGAATTCCTGCGCAAGGACCATGCCCATCGCCGCCTCGGCTTCGCCGATGCCGAAGTGCGGCAATGGTGCCAGGCCGCCGATCTGGATTCCACGCCGCCGGTGGTGCTGCCGGGGCAGCCGCTAACCGTTCATGTCTGGCGCGCCCGTAAGCGCGCCGAAGTTTCAACATCCCAAGCATCGCCATCGAAGCGCCGGAGCGCCGCATGAGTTATCTCGATCCCACCGCCCCTGCCGAACATGCCTTCGCCGCGCGCCGCCATGGGCCGCTGAAAGTCTCGTTCGAGTTCTTTCCGCCCAAGAGCCAGGAGATGGAGGATAGCCTCTGGCGCAGCGTGCTGCGTCTGGCGCCGTTGCAGCCGCGTTTCGTCTCCGTCACCTATGGCGCCGGCGGCTCCACCCGCGAGCGGACCCATGCCACCGTGGTGCGCATCGCGCGCGAAACCGGCTTGAAGCCGGCGGCGCATCTCACCTGCGTGGGCGCCGGCAAGGAAGAAGTGGACGAGGTGGCGCGGCAGTATCATGCCGCCGGCATCAATCATATCGTGGCCCTGCGCGGCGACCCGCCGGAAGGCAGCAAGGCTTTCGCGCCGCATCCGCATGGCTATGCCAATTCCACCGAACTGGTGGCCGGGCTGAAGCGCGTGGCGGATTTCGAAATCAGCGTGGGCTGCTATCCCGAAGGCCATCCCGACAGCGCCTCGCCGCGCCAGGAACTGGAGCATCTCAAGCGCAAGGTGGATGCCGGCGCCACGCGCGCCATCTCGCAGTATTTCTTCGACCCGGACACCTTCCTGCGTTTTCTCGATCGCGCGCGTTCGGCCGGCATCACCGTGCCGATCGTGCCGGGCATCCTGCCGGTGACGAATTTCCGTCAGGTGGTGCGCTTCTCGGCCGCCTGCGGCGCCAGCGTGCCGGTCTGGCTGGCCGATATCTTCGATGGGTTGGATGACGATGCCGAGACGCGCCGCATGGTGGCCGCCCATGTGGCCGCCGAGCAATGCCGCCGCTTGCAGGCCGCCGGCATCGACGAATTCCATTTCTACACGCTGAACCGCGCCGACCTGACCTATGCCATCTGCCATGTGCTGGGCGTCAGACCGGCGCAAGTGGAGGCGTGATCGTGTTCGAGACTTTGAAAGCCGAATTGGCCGCCAGTCGCGCGGAACGCGAGGCGCGCCGCGCGCTGCTGAATGCGGCGGCCGCCGATCATATTCTGGTGCTGGACGGCGCCATGGGCACCATGCTGCAACGGCGCAAGCTGACCGAAGCGGATTATCGCGGCGACCGCTTCAAGGGCGCGAATAGCGACCTGAAGGGCAATCACGATCTGCTCAACATCACGCGGCCCGATGTGATCCTGGCGGTGCATAAGGAGTATCTCGATGCCGGCGCCGACATCATCGAGACCAACACTTTCTCCGGCACCTGGATCAGCCAGGCCGATTACCATCTGGAAGCGGCGGTGGACGACATCAATTTCCAGGGCGCCAAGCTGGCCCGCCAGGCCGCCGACGAATATACCGCGCGCGATCCGGCCAAGCCGCGCTTCGTGGCCGGCGCCATCGGCCCGACCAACCGCACGGCGTCGCTGTCGCCCGATGTGAACCGGCCGGATTTCCGCAATATCAGTTTCGACCAATTGCGCGATGCCTATAAGCAGCAGGCGCGCGGCCTAGTGGCCGGCGGCGCCGATTTGCTGCTGGTGGAGACGATCTTCGACACGCTGAATGCCAAGGCGGCGGTATTCGCGCTGTATGAATTGTTCGACGAGCTGGATGAAAGCTGGCCGATCATGATCTCCGGCACCATCACCGATCTGTCGGGCCGCACGCTTTCCGGCCAGACCACCGAAGCCTTCTGGAACAGCCTGCGCCATGCCCGGCCATTCTCGGTCGGCCTCAATTGCGCTTTCGGCGCGCAGCAGATGCGGCCTTACGTGGCCGAATTGTCGCGGGTGGCGGATGTGAAAGTGAGCGCCTATCCCAATGCCGGCCTGCCCAATCAATTCGGCGAATACGACGAGCCGCCGGAGCAGACCGCGTCGCATCTGCGCGAATGGGCCGAGCATGGCCTGGTGAATATCGTCGGCGGCTGCTGCGGCACCACGCCAGACCATATCCGCGCCATTGCCGACAGCGTGCGCGGCCTGAAGCCGCGCCATCCGCCGCAAGTGCCGCGCCAGTTGCGCCTCTCGGGCCTTGAGCCCTTCGCCGTTCCAGCCGCGTGAGTCCCGCCATGAGCGAAGCAGCCAATACACCGCGCCCGATGCCGGTTTTCATCAATGTGGGCGAGCGCACCAACGTCACCGGCTCGGCGCGTTTCCGCAAGCTGATCCTAAGCGACGATTACGACGCGGCGCTCACCGTAGCGCGCCAGCAGGTGGAAAACGGCGCCCAGGTGCTCGATGTCAACATGGACGAGGGCATGTTGGATTCCAAGGCGGCGATGGTGAAATACCTGAACCTGATCGCCTCGGAGCCCGATATCAGCCGCGTGCCGCTGATGATCGATTCCTCGAAATGGGAGGTGATCGAGGCCGGCCTGAAATGCGTGCAGGGCAAGGCCATCGTCAATTCGATCAGCCTGAAGGAAGGCGAGGAGCAGTTTCTAGCGCAGGCCCGCAAGGTACTGCGCTATGGCGCGGCCGTGGTGGTGATGGCTTTCGACGAGCAGGGCCAGGCCGACAATGCCGACCGCAAATTCGAAATCTGCGCCCGCGCCTACAAATTGCTGACCGAGAAGGTGGGCTTTCCGCCGGAAGACATCATCTTCGATCCCAATATCTTCGCGGTGGCCACCGGCATTGAGGAACACGACAATTACGCCGTGGAATTCTTCGAGGGCGCGCGCCGCATCCGGCAGAACCTGCCTTATGCGCATATCTCGGGCGGCGTGTCGAACGTCTCGTTCTCCTTCCGCGGCAACGAGCCGGTGCGCGAGGCGATGCATGCGGTGTTCCTCTATCACGGCATCAAGGCCGGGATGGATATGGGCATCGTCAATGCCGGCCAGTTGCCGGTTTACGAGGATATTCCGCCGGAGCTGCGCGAGCGCGTGGAGGATGTGATCCTCAATCGCCGCAAGGATGCCACCGAGCGTTTGCTGGAAGTGGCGGAGAATTACAAGGCCGGGGCCAAGAAGCAGGAAGCCGATCTCGGCTGGCGCGAGAAGCCGGTGAAGGAACGCCTGACCCATGCCCTGGTGCATGGCATCGCCGATTTCATCGACGCCGATACCGAGGAAGCGCGGCATCTGGTGGCGCGGCCGCTGGAAGTCATCGAAGGCCCGTTGATGGATGGCATGAACGTGGTGGGCGACCTGTTCGGCGCCGGCAAGATGTTCTTGCCCCAGGTGGTGAAATCCGCCCGCGTGATGAAAAAGGCGGTGGCCTATCTGCTGCCCTTCATCGAAGCCGAGAAGAACCAGGGCCCAGCCAAGACCAATGGCAAGGTGCTGATGGCCACCGTGAAGGGCGACGTGCACGATATCGGCAAGAATATCGTGGGCGTGGTGCTTCAGTGCAACAATTACGAGGTGGTGGATCTCGGCGTGATGGTGCCCTGCGCCCGCATCCTGGAGGAAGCCCGCAAGGTGGGCGCCGATATCATCGGCCTCAGCGGCCTGATCACGCCCAGCCTGGATGAGATGTGCTATGTCGCCAGCGAGATGCAGCGCGAGGGCCTGAACCTGCCGCTGATGATCGGCGGCGCCACCACATCCAAGGTGCATACGGCGGTGAAGATCGCGCCGAATTACAAGGGGCCGGTGGTTTACGTCACCGATGCCTCGCGCGCCGTGGGCGTGGCCGGCAAGTTGGTATCGGCCAACGATGCCGATGCCTATCGCAGCGAGATCGCCGAGGAATACAGCCGCATCCGCGAAATCCATAATCGCGAACGCAATGCCGGCCCGCGCCAGACGCTCGCCGGTGCGCGCGCCAACAAGATGAAATTGGATTGGAGCGGCTATCAGCCGCCGAAGCCGAAATTCCTCGGCGTGCGGGCATTCGACGATTACCCGCTGGAAGAACTGGCGGAGCGCATCGACTGGTCGCCCTTCTTCGCCTCCTGGGAATTGCGCGGCCGCTATCCCGATATCCTCACCGATAATGTGGTGGGCGAGGCGGCGCGCAATCTGTTCGCCGATGCCCAGGCGATGCTGAAGCGCATGCTGGCGGAAAAGCCGATCAAGGCGCGCGCGGTGATCGGCTTCTGGCCTGCCAACAGCATCGAGCATGACGATATCGCGCTTTATGCCGATGATGCACGCAAGGGCGAGGCCGGCCGGCTGCATATGCTGCGCCAGCAGATGATGAAGCGCGCCGATGGCCAGCCGAATTTCTGCCTGGCCGATTACGTGGCGCCCGCCGAAACCGGCTTGGCCGATTATGTCGGCGCCTTTGCCGTAACGGCGGGCGTGGGCCTGGACGAATGGATCAAGCGCGAATTCGAGAGCAAGCACGACGATTATTCCGGCATCATGGCCAAGGCGCTGGCCGACCGTTTGGCGGAAGCCTTCGCCGAGCGCATGCATGAGCGCGTGCGCAAGGAATTCTGGGGCTACGATGCTGGCGAAACGCTGAGCAACGAGGATTTGATCGCCGAGAAATATCGCGGCATCCGTCCGGCCCCGGGCTATCCGGCCTGCCCGGATCATACCGAGAAGGCGACCTTGTTCGCATTGCTGGATGCCACCGAGAAGGCCGGCATCACGCTGACGGAAAGTTTCGCCATGTGGCCTTCGGCGGCGGTGAGCGGCTGGTATTTCAGCCATCCGCAGGCGCGTTATTTCGGCATCGGCCGGGTGGAGCGCGATCAGGTGGAAGATTATGCCCGCCGCAAGGGCCGCGCGCTGCCCGAGATGGAGCGTTGGCTGGCGCCGAATCTGGCTTACGATCCGTCGCGCGAAGGCGCAGAGGCGGCCGAGTAGGGCCTACTCTTTCGGCCAGCGGCGATGCACCCAGAACCAATGGTCCGGGCGCTCGCGGATCCAGCCTTCCAGCAAGCGGTTGATCTGCTGCAAGGCGGCGAGCGTATCGGCTTCGCGGTTGCCGCTGGTCTGGAATTGCATCGGCGCTTCCGTTTCGATGCGGAAGCGCGTGCCGCCAAGCCGGATCACGCGGATCGGGATGACCGGGCATTGCATGCGCAAGGCCAGTTCGGCCACGGCCGGCGCGGTCATCGCATCGCGGCCGAAGAACGGCACCGGCAGGCCGGTATTCTGCTTCTGATCCACCAGCATGCCGAGCGATTCATTGCCATGCAAAGCTTGCAGCAAGGCGCGCGCGGCGCGCACGCCCTTGGGCACATGCTTGGCGCCGATCGGCGCGCGCAGGCTTTGCAGCAATTCCTCGGTCAGCGGATTGTTGGCGGCGCGATAGACCAGCACCATGGGCAGGCCGTAATGGCGGCCGGCATGGCTGATCAATTCCCAATTGCCGTAATGGCCGGAAACGAAGATGGCGGATTTGCCGCTTTCGGTCACATTGCGAATCTGCTCGCCGCCGACCAATTCGATATGCTTACCGACCTCGATCTCGCCGAGATGGGCGTATTCCGCCAGCAGCCGGCCGAGATTCTCCCACATGCCGAGCAGGGCGGCTTCGCGCGCGGCATCGTCCAGTTCCGGCATGGCGCGCTGCAATTGCTTCACGGCCACGCGATGCACCGGCAGGCGCGGCCCGAGTTTGCGGCCGAGCCAGCCGCCGAAAGCCGAGGCGCGATCCAGCGGCAACAGCCCGAACAGCCCAAGCGCGATCCGCGCGCCCCAATAGGCGACGTATTCATGCGGCTCGGCGCGCAGCTTAAGCATGATCCAGCCGTTCACGCAGGAAAGCCGCGAAAGCGGCTTCGTCATCGAAATCCAGATCCACGCGCAGGCAGCGCACCATGGCGCGCGCCTCGGGCGGAAACCGCACCAAGTCTTTCGCGGTCGTTACCGGCAGGGCATTCAATCTGCTGGCTTCTTCCACCAGGCGCATCACGCGGTCGGGCGTATAGGCGGCATGATCGGCGAAGGCATGCATGGCCGCCAGATCGGCGCCGGTTTCGCTCAGGCTCTGGAAGAATTTTTCCGGCCGGCCGATGCCGGCGAAAGCCAGCATGCGCTGGCCCTTGAAGGCCGCCGCATCCTCGGGATCGGGCCGCAGCCTGGCCTGGAATATTGGCAGCGCGCCATAGCTTTTCGGCGCATCGCCCTGGCCGATGCGGATCACGGCATCCGTGCGCGCCAGGCCATCGGCGATGCTTTCGCGCAAGGGACCGGCCGGCAGCAGGCGTCCGTTGCCGAAGCCGTAGCCGGCATCCACCACCAGCAGATTGAGCTTGCGCGCAAGCGCGTGGGTCTGATGCGCATCGTCGGCGATGATCAGGTCATGGCCGGCGGCTTTCGCCTGCAAGGCGGCGGCGGGCCGGTCGCGTCCGATCCAGGTGGGGGCGCGGGCGGCCAGCAGCAGCGGTTCGTCGCCCACATCATCGGCGCTATGCTTGGCCGGATCGACTTGCAGCGGGCCTTGCAGCTTGCCGCCATAGCCGCGGCTGACGAAAGCGGGATTGCGGCCGAGCTTGCGCGCCAGCAAAGCCAGGGCCAGCGCCGTCGGCGTTTTGCCCGCGCCGCCGGCCACCAGATTGCCGACCGAGATCACCGGAATGCCGATATCCACCGGCTTTGCGCTGCTGCGGCGGCTGCTTTGCGCGGCACCGTAAAGCCAGGCCAGCGGCGCCAGCAAGGCAGGCAGGGCCGAGCGGCTGCCGGCAGCCCAGAAATCAGGCGCGCGCGGCATCGTCTAATACAATTTCCGCCGGAGCGATGGTCTCCGCATTGCAGAGGCGGTCGCATTCATCGGCCATGGCATTCATCGCGGCTTCCACGCGAAGGGCGGCTTCCTCCAGCGATTCATGGGTATCGCTTACATCAATCGGTTCGCCCCAGATGGTGATGCCGCGATTGAACGGCCAGGGCAGCAGAAAGCGATCCCAGGAGCGGAAGGCATGGCGGCGCGCCACGCCATAGCAGATCGGCACCACCGGCACTTTGCCCAGCCGCGCCGCCGCCACTACGCCCAGGCTGGCGCGCATGCGCGGGCCGCGCGGGCCATCGGGCGTGAAGCCGATGAAATCGCCGCGCTTCAAGGTCTGCACGATGCCGCGCAAGGCCGCGCCGCCGCCCTTATCCTGTCCGCGCTTGGCTGACGAGCCGCGAATGGACAGGATGCCGAAGCGATCCATGGCGCGTGCGATCAATTCGCCATCGCGATGCTGCGAGATCAGCACATGCATCTTGCGTTCCGTCCGCCAGGCCGGCGGCATCATCAGCAGGCGGCCATGCCAGAAGGCGACGATGCAGGGTTTGCCGTTGTCCCAGAAAGCGCGGATGTTTTCCTCGCCGCGCGTTTCCCAGCGCGAGGTGACGCGCACCAGCCGCACATACAGCGCAATGGCATCGGCAGCCAGCCGCACCGCCCAGGAACTTTGCAGGATGCGTTTCAGCGTGCCGGCCATGGCTCAGCCCTGGCTTGCGAACTGCGTGGCATGCAGGCGGGCGAAGATGCCGCCCTGGCGCAGCAATTCGGCGGGGCTGCCTTGTTCCACCAGCCGGCCCTTGTCGAGCACGAAAACGATATCGGCATCCATCACGGTGGATAGCCGATGCGCGATCACCAGGCTGGTGCGGCCGCGCATTAGGCGGGCCAGCGCCTGCTGGATCAGCCTTTCGCTTTCGCTGTCCAGGGCCGAGGTGGCTTCGTCGAGCAGCAGGATCGGGGCATCGCGCAGCATGGCGCGCGCAATCGCGATGCGCTGGCGCTGGCCGCCGGACAGCTTCACGCCATTCTCGCCCACGCGGGTATCATAGCCATCGGGCAGCGCGCGGATGAAATCATCGGCCGCCGCCGCCTTGGCGGCAGCCTCGATGGCGGCATCGTCGGCATCGAACCGGCCATAGGCGATATTGGCGCGCACGGTATCGTCGAACAGGGTGAGCTCCTGACTGACCAGCGCAATCGCGCCGCGCAGACTTTTCAGCGTCGCGCTCTTCACATCCTGGCCGTCGATCGACACGCTGCCGCGACTGGCGTCGTAGAAGCGCGGAATCAGATTCAACAGCGTGGATTTGCCCGCGCCCGAAGCGCCCACCAGGGCCGCCTTGCAGCCGGCCGGCACAATGAGACTGATATCGGTCAGCGCCGGATGCTCGGGGTCATAGGCGAAATCCACATGCCTGAGCGCGATTTCGCCGCGCGTCACCTGCAGCGGCTTGGCGTCTGCGGCATCCACGATGCTGGCCGGCTGGTCCAGCACGGCGAATACGCGCTCGGCGGCGGCCAGGCCCTCTTGCAGCGATACATTCATGGTGGAAAGCGATTTCAGCGGCTGATAGGCCATCAGCACGGCGGCGATGAAGCTGCCCAATGTGCCGGGCGTGGTGGTGCCGGCGATGATCTGCTGGCCGCCGATGAAGGCCACGATGCCGATGGCGATGCCGCCCAGGGCTTCGGTGCTGGGGCTGGCGGCGGCGCGCGCCCGGATCACCTTCATCACATGGTCGAGGCGATCCTCCACCGAGCGGCGGGCGCGTTCGGTTTCGCGCTCCTCCATGCCATAGGCTTTCACCAGCCGCGCGCCCTCGAAGGTCTCGGACAGAATGGTGGTGAGGCGGCCGGTTTCTTCCTGGCTGCGCTTCGAGCCCTTGCGGGTCTTGCGGCCCAGGCGGCGCGAGAAGATCGCCACCAGCGGAAACACCACGCAGACCACCAGCGAAAGCTGCCAATACTGCATGAACATCACGATGGCGAGGAAGAGCAGGCTCATGCTGTCCTTCACCATGCCGGTCAGCGCCTTGCCCACGGCTTCGCGCAGCAATTGCGCATCGTAGAGGAAGCTGGCGATCAGCTTGCCGGAATGCACGCGGTGCAGCCAGGCGAGATCGGCATGCATCAGTTTGGCATACATGCGAACCTGGGTGTCGGCGATGATGCGCTCGCCGAAGCCGCCCATGGTGGAGCTTTCCAGATAGCCGAAAAAGCCCTTGATCACCGCAACGCCGACCACCATGGCCGGAATGGCATAGAGCCAGTCCGGATTGCCGCGACCGAACAGGCCGTCCAGGATCGGCTTCAGCAGCCAAGCATTGCCGGCTGTGGCGGCGGCCACCACGGCCATGCTGAAGGCGGCCAGCATAAGCGTGCCGAGATGGGGCCGCACATGCTCGGCCAGCAGGCGGCGGATCAACCAACCGGAACCGGCAGGCCGGTCGGATGCGGCAGCTGTGGGAATCAGGGCGTCGCTCAACTTAAAAAGCTCGTGCTTTCAAAGGCATGGCGCAGCCTATAGCATGCTGCCGGCCATCGAGCCAGTGCGGCGGGGGATAACGAAAAAGCCCCACGGATTGCTCCAGTGGGGCTCTTTACGGAAATAAGGCTGGATTTACGCGGCGTTGGCGGCCTTCACGGCTTCCACGGCGCTTTCCGGGTTCCAGTTGGTATAGGCCTGGGCGCAATGTTCGGCGCAATAGGGTTTGCCGGGCAGAGCTACCTTGCTGCAGAAGTCGAATTCGGCGCTTTTCGGGTCGCCGATCGGCCATTTGCAGCGCGGGCCGCTGGTAGGGGTGAGGGCGGCCAGCATGGCGGCCGAGAGCTGCTGCGCGGGCTTTTCCGACGCCGGGCCATGGCTGGCTGGGCCTGGGTTGGCCGAAGGCTCGCGGGCGGCGGGCGCACTGGCTGCGCCGTTGCCGGAGCCATGGGAGGCCGCCTGGCGTGGGGCATGATGCTGGGGCGCGTGGTGCTGGGCATGGTGATGCACCGAAGGGGCGGGCTTGGGCGCGGCCGGCTTGTCGCTGCGCACGATGGGCGAGGCCCGCTTTGCCAGGCCGATGCGATGGGCCTTGCCCACCACGGCGTTGCGCGTCATGCCCAGCGCCTTGCCGATCTGGGTGATCGACTGTCCGGTTTCCCAGAGCTGCTCGAGCATTTTAATCTTTTCGTCTGTCCACACCATATCTAGCCCCCATTTCTGGACCGAGACCCTACATGAAGTAAGCATTGCGAGGGCCGCGCGGTCAATCCGGCTTGCGGCCTTATCCACAAGATTCTCTCGAGTCGCTTCCGAGTCGATGCGGATTCGCCTCGGAGTCGCGATGGATTCGACCCATTGCGGCGACCGCGGAGGCGTGACAGGCTGCCCTTCATGGCTAATCCAGGCGGCTCCTTCTCCTTCGATATCGTGGTCTTCGGCGCCACCGGCGACCTGTCGCTGCGCAAGCTGCTGCCCGCCCTGTTCCTGCGCGATGCCGCCGGCCAATTGGAGCCCGATGCCCGCATCCTGGGCACGGCGCGCCAGAAACTACCGGTCGCCGAATTCCGCCAGTTGGCTGCCCAGGCGCTGGACCGCCATCTGCCGCCCGGCGCTTTCGATCAGCAGGTTTGGGCGCGGTTCGAGCAGCGGCTGGATTATCAGTCGCTGGATGTGGAGGCGGCAGAGGATTACGCCGCCTTGCGCGATTGGCTGCGGCTCGATTGCGGGCAGGTGACGGTCTATTACCTGGCCGTGGCGCCGCGTTTCTTCGGCCCGATCTGCCGTCAGCTCGGCGCGGCCGGCTTGAACCAGCCCTGCGCCCGCGTGGTGCTGGAAAAGCCCATCGGCAAGGATTCGGCCTCCGCCAAGGCGATCAACGATGCGGTGGGCGCGGTTTTCCCCGAGGAACAGGTTTTTCGCATTGATCATTATCTCGGTAAGGAGACGGTGCAGAACCTGATGGCGCTGCGCTTCGCCAATTCGCTGTTCGAGCCGATCTGGCATCGCGGCGTGATCGACCATGTGCAGATGACGGTGGCCGAGACTATCGGCGTGGAAAAGCGCGGCGGTTATTACGACCAGTCCGGCGCGTTGCGCGACATGGTGCAGAATCATCTGCTGCAATTGCTCTGCCTGGTGGCAATGGAGCCGCCGGTGGCCTTCGAGGCCGATGCGGTGCGCGACGAAAAGCTGAAGGTGCTGCAAGCGCTGCATCGCATAGGCGAGCGCGATATCGCCGCCAAGACGGTGCGCGGACAATATGCCGCCGGCGCGGTGAATGGCGCAGCCGTGGCAAGCTATGCCGATGAAGTGGCGCGGCCGGAAACCGGCACCGAAACTTTCGTGGTGGTGAAGGCCGAGATCGAGAATTGGCGCTGGGCCGGCGTGCCGTTCTATCTGCGCACCGGTAAGCGGCTGCCGCAGCGGCGCTCGGAAATCGTCATTCAATTCCGCCCGGTGCCGCATCTGATTTTCCCCGGCGCCAGCCGCGATGTGGTGGCCAACCGGCTGGTGATCCGCTTGCAGCCGGATGAAGGCATCTCGCTGCATATGATGGCGAAGGTGCCGGGGCCGGGCGGCCTGCGGCTGCGCCAGGCGCCGCTGAATCTGAGTTTCGCCGAAACCTTCCAGGATCGTCAGCCCGATGCCTATGAACGGCTGCTGATGGATGTGGTGCGCGGCAATCCGATGCTGTTCATGCGCCGCGACGAAGTGGAAGCGGCCTGGAACTGGGTGGAGCCGATCCTGGCCGGCTGGGAAAGCCAGGGCGATGCGCCCAAGCCTTATACCGCCGGTTCCTGGGGTCCTTCGGCCGCCATCGGCCTGATCGAACGCGATGGCCGCACCTGGCATGAAGACATGCGCTGAGGCCGCCGGGCGATGAACAGCAATGCGCCGACAATCGTGCAAAGCGTGGTCAACCGTTTGATGCTCAGCCGCGAGGCCGAGGAGGACGTATCGGGCCGCGTCCGCCTGCAAACCCTGGTGGTGCTGCGCTGGATCGCCATCGTCGGCCAGGTGTTGGCGCTGCTTTTCGTGCATTTCGGCATCGGCTTCCGTCTGCCGCTGATTTCCTGCTTGCTGGTGGTGGGCGTTTCGGCGGCGTTGAATATCGCGCTGTTCCTGATCTATCCGAGCGCCAAGCGGCTGAGCGAACGCGGCGCGGCCGGCTATCTCGGCTTCGATCTGGCGCAGCTTGCGGCTCTGCTCTATCTCACCGGCGGCGTGGAGAATCCCTTCGCGCTGCTGATCCTGGTGCCGGTGACGATCTCGGCCACCATTCTGTCGTTGCGCTCCACCGTGCTGCTTGGCCTGCAAGCCTTCATGCTGATCGGCGTGCTGGCGCTGTGGCATCTGCCGCTGCCCTGGGATGACGGGGGCCTTACGCTGCCCTTCACCTACAAGATGGGCGTTTTCGTGGCGCTGGTGCTGGGCATGCTGTTCATCGCCGCCTATGCCTGGCAGGTGGCCGAGGAAGCCCGCCGCATGTCGGATGCCTTGGCCGCCACGCAGATGGCTTTGGCGCGCGAGCAGCAGGTTTCCGCCCTAGGCGGCCTTGCGGCGGCGGCGGCGCATGAACTGGGCAGCCCGCTCGGCACCATCGCCGTGGTGGCGAAGGAACTCAGTCGCGAGATCGAACCCGACGATCCGTTGGCGGAGGATATCAATCTGCTGCTGAGTCAGGCGCAGCGTTGCCGCGAGATTCTCACCCGCATCTCGCGCAAGCCGGCCGAGCAGGGCGATGACGAGGCTTTCGCCGATCTCGGCATCGCCAATCTGCTGACCATGGCGGCCGAACCCTGGCGCCGCGCGGGCGTGACTTTCACCGTGCAGCTCAAGGGCGGCGGCGAGGCGCCGAATCTGCCGCGCCGGCCAGAGATCGTGCAGGGCCTGAGCAATCTTTTCCAGAACGCCATGGAATTCGCCCGCAGCGAAGTGGTGGCGGAGGTGGATTGGGATGCCGAACGCATTCGCGTGGATATTCTGGACGACGGCCCGGGCATGAACGTGGATATCCTTTCCGCGCTGGGCGAGCCCTATACCACCAGCCGGCCCGAGGCCGGCGGCATGGGCCTGGGCGTTTTCATCTCGATGAATCTGCTGCGGCGCAGCGGCGCCAGCATCGGCTTTTCCAACCGGCGCGGCGGCGGCGCGCAGGTGCGCGTCACATGGCCGCGGCATGAATTGGCGAATGCCTGGGCCAAAACGGTCATGGGGGTTGCTTCGCCCGCCGCCTCGGGTACATTGCCGCCATGAGCGATATGAGCCTGTTGATCGTCGATGACGACGAACCGCTGCGCCAGCGCCTGGCCCGGGCGATGGAAAAGCGCGGCTATGCCGTGCAGACCGCCGAATCGGTGGCCGTGGGCATTCAATTGGCGCGCAGCCGCCCGCCCGCCTATGCGGTGGTGGATCTCAAGCTGACCGATGGCAACGGCCTGGATGTGGTGAGCGCGATTCGCTCGGTGCGGCAGGATGCCCGCGTGGTGATGCTGACCGGCTATGGCAATATCGCCACCGCCGTGGCCGCCGTGAAGGCCGGCGCGGTGGATTACCTGCCGAAACCCGCCGATGCCGATGATGTGGATCGTGCGCTGCGTGCGGCCAATGCCGCGCATCCGGCGCCGCCGGAAGAGCCGATGTCGGCCGAGCGCGTGCGTTGGGAACATATTCAACGCGTGTTCGAACTCTGCGACCGCAATGTGTCGGAAACCGCTCGCCGCCTGAAGATGCATCGCCGCACCTTGCAACGCATCTTGGCGAAACGCTCGCCGCAATAGGCGCATGACCCACTCGCCGCCCGATCCCGATGGCCTGAAAGCCGCCCGCATCCTGGTGGTGGGCGATGCCATGCTGGACCGCTTCGTCTATGGCGAGGTGGATCGCATTTCGCCGGAAGCGCCGATCCCGGTGATGCGCGCATCGCGCGATATCGTGATGGCCGGCGGCGCGGGCAATGTGGCGCGCAATATCGCGGCGCTCGGCGCAAGCTGCGTGCTGGTCGCCCTGGTGGGCGACGATGCGGCGGCGCAGGAATTGAACGATGCCCTGCATGTGCCTGGCATCGAGGCTTTGCTGGTGGTGGATCCGGAACGGCCGACGGCGGAGAAAATCCGCTTCATCGGCGGGCGTCAGCAATTGCTGCGCGTGGATCGCGAGCGCGTGGCTTCGCCGGGCCGGGAAGCCGGCGCAACGCTGATCGAAGCGGCGTTGGAAGTTCTGGCGCGCGTGGATGCCGTCATCATTTCCGATTACGCCAAGGGCGTGGTGAGCGATGCGCTGCTGGCCGCGCTGGTCCCGGCGGCGGCGAAGGCCGGCAAGCCTGTGCTGGTCGATCCCAAGGGCAACGATTTCACGCGCTATCGCGGCGCGACTTTGCTCAAGCCGAACCGCAAGGAAGCCACGCTGGCCAGCGGCCTGCCCTGCGGCAGCGATGCCGAGGCTTTGGCGGCGGCGCGCAAACTGATCGAGACTTGCGGCGTGGGCCATGTGCTGATCACGCGCGGCGGCGGCGGCATGACCTTGGCCGGCAGCGACGGCTCGGCCCTGCATCTCGCCACCGAGGCGCGCGAAGTGTTCGATGTATCGGGCGCGGGCGACACGGTGATCGCCACGCTGGCCCTTGCCATGGCGGTGAAGCACGATCTGCCGATGGCGGCCAAGCTTGCCAATGCGGCGGCCGGCATCGTGGTGGGCAAAGTGGGCACCGCCACGGTGCAGCCCGAGGAATTGCGCGCCGCTCTGCATATGCCCGATCCGCATGGCATCGAAGCCAAGATCGCCGACTTGCCGCGCGCCAAGGCCATGGCTGCCGCCTGGCGGGGGCGCGGCGAGCGCATCGGCTTCACCAATGGCGGCTTCGATTTGCTGCATGCCGGGCATCTCACCTTGCTGAGCGAGGCGCGCAGCTTGTGCGACAAGCTGATCGTGGCGATCAATTCCGATGCCGGCATCGCCAGGAGCAAAGGCCCCAATCGCCCGGTGCAGGACCAGGCGCATCGCGCCCGGCTGCTGGCCAGCCTGAGTTTCGTGGATATGGTGATCGTGTTCGACGATGAAACGCCGATCCCGCTGCTGGAGGCCCTGCGCCCCGATCTGCTGATCAAGGGCGGCGATTACGGGTTGGATGGCGTGGTCGGCGCGGAACTGGTGCGCGGCTATGGCGGCGAGGTGCGCGTCTCGGCGGAAGTACCGGGCCTGCATACCAGCGATATTATTGCCAAGTTGAAAGGCTGATCGGTGTGACGGCCGGAGCGTCGCTGGACGTGGCCATCATCGGCGGCGGCATTGCCGGCCTGTGGCTGCTGAATCGTCTGCGCAAGCAGGGCCGCAACGCCATGCTGTTCGAAAGCGACGCACTCGGCGGCGGCCAGAGCATCGCTTCGCAGGGCATCATCCATGGCGGATTGAAATACGCCCTCGATCTCAAGCTGGGACAGGCCAGCGCGGCCTTGGCCGAGATGCCGAAGCTGTGGCGCGATTGCCTGCGCGGAGACGGCGAGATCAATCTGCGTGCCACCCAGGTGGCCGCCGAGCATCATCTATTCTGGGTGCGCAAAAGCCTGACCAGCCGCATTACCGGGTTTTTCGGCGCGCGCATGCTGCGCGGCCGCGTGGATGCGCTCGAAGCCCAGGATTGGCCGGCCGTGCTGCGCGATCCGGCGCATGTGGGCGCGGTGTATCGGCTGGATGAAATCGTGCTGGATGTGCCTAGTCTGCTGCGCAATCTGGCCGAGCCGTTGCGCGCGCATATCCGCGCCGTGCTGGCGGATTTCACGCTGGAGCGCGATGCCGTCGGGGATGTTGCGGCATTGCGTTACAGCGATGGCCGCGCGATTCAGGCCCGCACATTCGTGTTCACCGCCGGGGCCGGCAATGCGCGGGCCTTGCGGCAATTGAACCAGCCGAGCGATGCGGCGCAGACCCGGCCGCTGCATATGCTGATGATCCGCAACGCGCCGGGGCTGCTGCATGCCCATTGCTTCGACAGCAGCGACAAGCCGCGCGTGACGGTGACCAGTCATCATCTCGGCGATGAAATCGTCTGGTATGTCGGCGGGCAGATCGCCGAGGCCGGCGTGGCGCAGGATGAAGCGGCGTTGATCGCCACGGCGAAAGCGGAATTCGCGGCTTTGCTGCCGCAATGCGATCTGTCGCGCTGCGGCTTCGCCGGCTGGCGGGTGGATCGCGCGGAAGGCGCCACCGAAAGCGGGGCCAAGCCCGATGGTCCGGTTTTCCGCCGCCATGGCAATGCAATAATCGCCTGGCCGACCAAATTGGCGCTGGCGCCGCGCCTGGTCGATGCGATCCTGGCGGAATTGCCGGCGGCGGGGCCCGATGCCGCGCCGGATTACAGCTCTTGGCCGGAAGCGCCTTATGCCCAGCCGGTTTGGGAGCGCGCGGCATGGCGCTGAGATTGCCGCTATATCGCGACGGACCGCTGGTCAGCCGGCTCGGCCTCGGCACGGTGAAATTCGGCCGCAATCAAGGCGTGAAATATCCGCAAGGCTTCGAACTGCCAAGCGATGCCGCCATCGTCGATCTGCTGCGGCTGGCCCATGATCTCGGCATCAATCTGCTGGATACCGCGCCGGCCTATGGTTTGGCCGAAAGCCGGCTCGGCCAATTGCTGCCGCAGCTCGGCCTGAAACGCGCGGACTGGGTGATCGTCAGCAAGGCCGGCGAATGGTTCGAGGATGGCGTTTCGCGCTTCGATTTTTCGGCGGATGGCATCCGCGCTTCGGTGCTGGCTTCGCTGGAACGCCTGCGGCTGGATTATCTCGATGCCGTGCTGCTGCATTCCGATGGCATCGACGAGGCCGGTGAACGCTTTCTGCCGGCCTTGAAGGCCCTGGAGACCCTGAAGGTGGAAGGCTTGATCGGCGCCGCCGGCTTTTCCGGCAAGACTTTGGCCGGCAACCTGCAATTCGCCGATTGCGCCGACCTGCTGATGCTGACCTATAATAACGCCGAGTCCGACCAGTTGCCGGCCATCCGGGCGGCGGCGGCGCAAGGCAAGGGCGTATTGCTGAAAAAGGCGCTGGCCAGCGGCCATGCCGCCGATGCGAATGCGGCTTTGCGCGAAGCGTTGGCTGTGCCTGGCGTGACGGCGGCGGTGGTTGGCAGCTTGAATCCGGCGCATCTGCGCGCGAATGCGGCAGCGGCGGGCTTGGCGGCAGGAGGCGTGCAATGAGCGAGCAGGATATGGCGGAAGCCGAAAGCATCGCGGCAGCCGAGCAGGAATTCCTGGCTTTCGGCTGGGATGCGGCCGATCTGCCGTTGCCCGGCGATGGGTCGCGCCATGTGCAGGGGTTCCGCAAGGGCGATTTCGGCGCTTATCACGGCGCGGCCGGCTGGGAAGTGCTGGCCTTGCCGGCTCATCTGCTGCTCGGCCATCTGCCTAGCGCCTCCGCCGTGCGCCGCTTCGCCCATAAATGCGTGAGCTTTCCGGCCCAGCCCAATGGCGCGGTGATCGGGGCGGCGCGCCAGGCGATGCTGCAAGCGGTGGAAGAAGAATTGGCCCTGGCGCGCAAGGCGGCGGATTTGCTGGAAAGCAAGATCGACGACCTGCTCGCCAGCGTGGACGATATCCGCGCCAAGGCGATTCTGTTTTCGCGCGACGACGATGAGGACGAAAAGGCTTAACCGCGCCGCGGCACTTCCTGCAGGCTGCGGATATATATCCCGGCCACGGTGGGGCCTTTCAGCGCGCGGTTGATCTGGAACACCAGGCGGCGCTTCATCGCTTCCAGGTCCGCGTCATTCACCTGGCCATTGCGGCCCAGCGGTTCGCGGTTCAATTCCAGGATCACCGCGTTATAGACGCGTGCGATCATCGGATCGACCTGCTGGGCCATTTCCACGCTGCCGCAATCCACCGTGAAGGTCATGATGACGGTGCGGTCGGGCGGGCCGGCGACCGGGGCGGTGACCGCCTCGATCAGCAGCAGCGGCGTATTGACCGGCGGGCGCTCCACCGGCTTGTTGGGATCGCCGCCCTTTTTCTTGCCGCCGCCTTCCTGCGCCAGCGCGGGCGCGGCAGCCAGCAGCAGCGCCCCTGTGAGGCAGGCGCGGCGGCTGAAACGAAGGCTATGAGCGTTCCCGTGTGGCATGGAAGCGGATCTTATCCGATTTTTTCTCGGTGTAGGAGAGTTCCCAGGCATTGCGGGCCAGGAAGACCGGGGCGCCGTCGCGGTCATCGGCGATATTGGCCCGGTTCTGCTCGATAAACTGCTCCACATCGCGCGGATCGTCGGCCGACATCCAGCGCGCGGTCTCGTAGGGCGCGGTTTCGAACCCGACCTCGAGGTTGTATTCCTCGGCCAGCCGCGCCGCCAGCACATCCAATTGCAGCGGGCCGACCAGGCCGACGATCCAGTCCGAGCCGAAGCGCGGCCGGAAAACCTGGGTGACGCCTTCCTCGGCCAGATCTTCCAGCGCGCGTTGCAAATGCTTGGCCTTCATCGGATCGGACAGCCGCACGCGGCGCAGGATTTCCGGCGCGAAATTCGGGATGCCGGTGAAGCGCAGATCTTCCGTCTCGGTCAGCGTGTCGCCCACGCGCAAAGTGCCGTGATTGGGAATGCCGATGATGTCGCCCGGCCAGGCTTCCTCGGCCAGCGAGCGGTCGCGGGCGAAGAACAGTGTTGGGTTGCTCACCGTGATCGGTTTGCCGCTGCGTACCTGCTTCAGCTTCATGCCGCGCTTGAAATGGCCCGAGCAGAGCCGCATGAAGGCCACGCGGTCGCGATGGTTCTTGTCCATGTTGGCCTGGACCTTGAACACGAAGCCGGTAACCGGCTTTTCGCGCGGATCAATCATGCGCGCCGAAGACGGCTGCGGTCGCGGCGGCGGCGCGAAGCGGCCGAGGCCTTTCAACAATTCATCGACGCCGAAATTCTTCAAGGCGGAACCGAAATAAACCGGCGTCATATGGCCCTGGCGATAGGATTCGATATCGAAAGGCGGGCAGGCGCCCTGGATCAATTCGATATCCTCGCGCAGCTTGGCAAGCTGGCTGGCCGGGATGTAGTCCGCCGCGCGCGGATCGTCCAGACCGTTATCCAGGATCACCACTTCGGGTTCGAGATTCTTGTTTTCCTTGCCCACCAGCAGCAGGCGCTTGCCGAACAGGTCGTAGCAGCCGCGGAAATCATGGCCCATGCCGACAGGCCAATTGGCCGGCACGCATTCCAGCGCCAGGGTGGAAGCCACTTCATCGAGCAATTCGAAAGGATCGCGGCTTTCGCGGTCGATCTTGTTCACGAAGGTGATGATCGGCATGTCGCGCAGACGGCAAACCTCGAACAGCTTGCGGGTCTGGCTTTCGATGCCCTTGGCGGCGTCGAGCACCATCACCGCGCTGTCCACGGCGGTCAGCGTGCGGTAGGTGTCTTCCGAGAAATCTTCATGGCCCGGCGTGTCGAGCAGGTTGAAGGTCCAGGCCTCGTATTCGAAATTCATCACCGAGGTGGAGACCGAGATGCCGCGCTGCTGCTCGATCTTCAACCAGTCGGAGCGGGCGCGCCGGTTTTCGCCGCGCGCCTTCACCGCGCCGGCCAGATGGATCGCGCCGCCGAACAGCAGCAGCTTTTCGGTCAGCGTGGTCTTGCCGGCGTCCGGATGCGCGATGATGGCGAATGTGCGCCGAGCGCCGATGGGGTCGGCGCTCGGTTTGTTTGGTGCAAGTACTTCGGACATGACAGCCGTGCGTAACCTCTGGCGGGCTGCGGACGGCTTGAAGGATCAGCCCTGGAGTTACCCCCGGGGCCAGCCCTTGCCAGCTTCGGCGCTGCGCACCAGAAGCGGGGCAGGGGTCCAGGCCTTGCCGTGCAGCTTTTCGAATTCCCGGATCGTGGCGAGCACCTTGTCGAGCCCGATCTGCTCGGCCCAGAACATCGGCCCGCCCCGGTAAACGGGGAAGCCATAGCCGAAAAGATAGACGATGTCGATATCGCTGGAGCGGATGGCGATGCCTTCCTCCAGGATCAGCGCCCCCTCATTCACCAGGGGATACATGCAGCGCTGCACGATTTCCTCGTCCGAGATCGGGCGGCGCTGGATGCCCTGCTCCTTGGCGGCGGTCAGGATGATCTCCTCCACCAGCGGGTCGGGCTGCGGATTGCGGCCATCGTATTTATAGAAGCCGGCGCCGGTTTTCTGCCCGAAGCGGCCCAATTCGCAGAGCCGGTCGGCCACCGGGGAATAGCGTTCGGTCATGTCGCGCAGATGCGCCTTGCCCTTGCGGATGCGCCAGCTTACGTCCAGGCCGGCCAGATCGCTCATGCGGAAGGGGCCCATGGCCAGGCCGAAGGCTTCCAGCGCCTGGTCGATCTGCTGCGGCGAGGCGCCTTCCTCCAGCAGGAAATTGGCCTCGCGCAGATAGCCATGCAGCATGCGGTTGCCGATGAAGCCATCGCAATTGCCGGCCAGCACCGGCACCTTGCGCAAGGTCTTGCCGAGTTGCATCACGGTGGCGATGGTTTCCGGCGAGGAGGCCTTGCCGCGCACATTCTCCAGCAGCTTCATCACATTGGCTGGGCTGAAGAAATGCGTGCCGATCACATCCTGCGGCCGCTTGGTGGAATTGGCGATCGCGTCGATATCCAGCGTCGAGGTGTTGGAGGCCAGCACCGCGCCCTGCTTCATTACGGCGTCGAGCTTGCCGAACACTTCCTTCTTCACGCCCATTTCCTCGAACACCGCTTCCACCACGATATCGGCATCGCCGATATCCTCGTAGCGCTGGGTGCCGGAGATCAACTTCAGCGCGCGGTCCATGGCTTCCTGCTTCATCGAGCCGCGCTGCACGCTGGTGGCGTAATTCTTCTCGATCACGCCCAGGCCGCGGCTGAGCGCCTCCTGCGACACTTCGAGAATCTTCACCGGGATGCCGGCATTGGCGAAATTCATCGCGATGCCGCCGCCCATGGTGCCGGCGCCGAGCACGGCGGCCGACTTGATCGGCTTGGGCTTCACATCCGCCGGCAGGCCGGGAATCTTGCCGGCTTCGCGCTCGGCGAAGAAGGCGTGGATCTGCGCCGCGCGCTGCGGGCTTTCCATGCATTGCGTGAAAAGTTCGCGCTCGCGCTTCAAGCCCTGGGGGAAGGGCAGGGTGCAGGCGGCTTCCACTGCGTCCACGCAGCGCCAGGGCGAGAAGAAGCCCTTGGCCTTCTTTTCCATGCCCTTGCGGAAATCCGCGAAGAGCTGCGGATCGACGCCGCTGACTTTTTCGTTGCGCTGGCTAACCAGGGTGACGGCGCGCTGCTCGGCCACCGCCTTGGCGGCGAAGGCCACGCCCACGGCAGTGGGTTCGCCATCGGCCACATGGTCCACCACGCCCACTTCCAGGGCCTTGCTGGCCGGGATCGGGTTGCCGCTGGTGATCATTTCAAGCGCCATCTGCGGCCCCACCAGGCGGGGCAGGCGCTGAGTGCCGCCGGCGCCGGGCAGGATGCCCAGTTTCACTTCCGGCAGGCCCATCTGCGCGCTGGGCACGGCTACGCGCCAATGGCAGGTCAGCGCCACTTCCAGGCCGCCACCTAGGGCGGTGCCATGGATGGCCGCCACAACCGGCTTGGCCGAGGCTTCGATGCCGGCCAGCACGGAATTCAGGTCGGGCGCCTGGGGCGGCTTGCCGAATTCGCGGATATCCGCGCCGGCAATGAAGGTGCGGCCGCCGCCCACGATCACAATGGCCTTGGCGGCGGCATCGTCGTTGGCGCGCTTCAGGCCATCCAGGATGCCCTGGCGCACGGCCTGGCCCAGCGCATTCACCGGCGGATTGTTGATGGTGAGGATAGCCACGCCATCCTGCGTGGAGTAAAGAACGGGCTCGGTCACGGTTTCTCTCCCAAGCATTTTACGGATTCCTAAAAGGCGGCAATTATATAGCGCGCCTCTGGGGCCCGGATAAAGCCGGGTCCCTGGCGAAAAATGGCTCGGCTTCCACCTATTCCCATGCGTCAAGCGATCATTGCACCTGAGCATGACAGATTCGACGACAAGCGGTCCAATCGGCTGATCCTGGCCGGGCTGCTGCTGTCGCTGCTGCTGCATGCGCTGGCGGTTCTGCTGCTGCTGGAGGAGCCCTGGCTGCTCGGGCGCAAACCGGCCGAGCCGGCGCCGCTGGAAATCACCATGGTGATTCCCGAACCGCCCAAGCCTGCGCCGCCTCCGCCTCCGCCGTCCCCACAGCCTCCGCCGGCCCCACAGCCTCCGCAGGTGCAAAGCCCGCCGCCACCGCCGCCCGAAGCGCCGCAGCTTCAGCGCGGCCGGGTAGCCGAAGAATCCGCCGCGCCGCCGCCGAAAGTAGAGGTCAAGCCCAGACTGCAGCCGCGCATACAATCACAACCGCCGCCCAGGGCCGAACCCCAGGCCAAGGCCGAGCCCCAACCTAAGGCGGAGCCGCTACCGCAGCGGTCCGCCCCCAGCGCGGCCGCGCAGCGGAAGCCGATGACGGCGGAGGAAGCGGTGGCCGCCGTGCGCAGCGCGCCGGAAATGGTGCAGAGCGAGCGCGACTATTTCCTCAGCCAGTTCGTCGATCACATGTTCATTGATTTCGATGCGCCGCAATTCGAGCGCATCCAGATATACGGTGCCTATGTAGTGCTGCCCAACGGCATGATGGCGCCGCCCTTCGACAAGGCCTTGCCGTTCGACATGTCGCGCATGGTGGACGCCGAGACCTGGCGCGCAATGCAACTGCCGCAAAACCGCAACCTGCGGGTGGCGATGGAATCCTTCCTGCGCGGCATGTATCTGGCGCAGCCGCTGCAATTGCCGCCGGATTTCGGCGACAAGCCGAAGCGCATGACGCTGAATTTCAGGCTCGGCGATCTGCGCTGAGCCGTTGCATCGGCTTGCAGCAATTCGCCGAACCGCCGGGCTCTGAAAGGCTCCGCCATCGCCATGGTTGTTTTTGCCGGCTTCGCTCAGCGCGGCGAAAGCCGCTTCGGCGGCTTCAAAACTTTCGCGCCATTCCGTCAGGGCCGCACGCCGCGGCGCGCGACGATCAGGCAGGCAATGCCTAGTATGGTGATGGCCGCCATCAGCACATAGCCGCTGGCATAGCTGATTTGCGCCTGTTCATGCAGCGTGGAGAGCGCGGAAGGTCCGGCCAACACGCCAGCGAAGGTGAGGAACAGCACGCCGCTGGTGGCATGGCCGATGGTGCCGGGCGGCGCCTGGCGCGCGATCACCGCCATGAACACGCCGTTCCAGCCCACGGCGCAGAAACCGAACAATCCGGCGGCCAGCCACACCGCCATGATCGGCCAATCCGGCGCGATGGCGGCAACCGCGAAGGAGGCCGGAATGGCGATCAGGCCGTTCAGGATCATGGCGCGCAAGCCCGAGCGCAGGCGGTCGGCGATCCAGCCCCAGCTCAGGCGGCCTGCCGCGCCGCAAATCTGCACCACGGCCAGCACGCCGCCGGCCACAACCAGGGTCATGCCGATTTCGGTAACCAGATACGTGACCAGGAAGCCGGTGAGGCTGAGCTGCACGGCGCTGTAGGCCAATGACGCCAGGGCCAGCCAGCGCAGGATGCGATGATCCCAGATCAGCCGCAGCCCTTCCAGCGGGTTGGCGAAGATCGGCGCGCCGGGCTGGCGCTGATCGTCCCAGCGCGGACGGTAGCGTTGCAGCATCGCGCTCCAGATCAGGCAGATCAGCGTGCAGACGAGCAGCGCGGAGCGCCAATCCAGCGCCAGGGTGATCGGCGGCAACAGCAGGCCGGCCAGCATGCCGCCGAATGGTACGCCGCATTGCTTGATGGAAAAGATCAGATTGGTGCTGCCGGCGGTGGCGGCGCGGCTGATCAGCAGCGCGGCGGCGGGATTGGTGAAGCCGTAGCCCAGCCCGATCACCACCGCGCCGATCAGCACGCCGGGCAGGCCGAACAGCGCCGACAGCGCGCAGCCGGCCGCCGTCATCCACAGCGCGATCTGGCTGCTGCGCGTCGGGCCGAAGCGATGCACCACCGCGCCGCCGATCAGCGACGACAGCATGGCGCCGATATAGACCATGCCGACCTGATAGCCGACCAGGGACGCCGGCAAACCGAGCCCATGCGCCGCATCGGGCGCGATGGCCGACAGCGACATCGAACACAGCGTGGTGAAGGATTGCGTCGCCAGGGTGGCGATCACCACCGGCCAGATCGGCAATGCAGCGGAGGGAGCGGGGGCAGAGGAGGGGCTGGGCGGGGACATGCTTGCACTTTATCGTCACCCCGGCTTACGCCGGAATGACGATAAAGGAAAGTGTTATTCCGCCGCCGCCTGATTGTCCTGGGCGGGTTTCCAGCGCAGTACCGGCTTGCGGGCGGCCTGGGTTTCGTCCAGCCGGCGGCGCGGCACCAGATAGGGCGCGCCGTGGAAATATTCGGCGGCCTGTTTGGTCTGGGCGCGTTCGGCCAAGCCGCGCAGCACCATGATGAAATGGTCCAGCGCATCCTTGCTTTCGCTTTCGGTGGGCTCCACCAGCAGCGCGCCATGCACCACCAGGGGGAAATACACCGTCATCGGATGGTAGCCCTCGTCGATCAGCGCCTTGGCGTAATCCAACGTGCTGACGCCGGTATCCTTCAGGAAGGCATCGTCGAACAAAGCTTCATGCATGCAGGGGCCCGGGAAAGCCGGGCTCATCACGTCGTCACACGAAGCCATCACGTAATTGGCCGCCAGCACGGCATCTTCCGCCACGCGCTTGAGGCCGTCGCCGCCATGGCTGAGCATATAGGCGAGTGCGCGGATGAACATGCCCATCTGGCCATGGAAGCCCTTCATGCGGCCGAAGCTCTTGCCGCTTTCATCCTGCTCCACCAGGCGATAGCCCTGCGTATCGTGCATCACATAGGGCAGCGGCACGAAATCCTTCAGCGCATCCGACAGCACCACGGGGCCGGAGCCCGGGCCGCCGCCGCCATGGGGCGTGGAGAAGGTTTTGTGCAGGTTGATATGCATGGCATCGACGCCGAGATCGCCCGGCCGCACCTTGCCGACGATGGCGTTGAAATTCGCGCCGTCGCAATAGAAGAATCCGCCGATGGAATGGATCATATCCGCCACCTGGCGGATATCGCGCTCGAACAGGCCGCAGGTGTTGGGATTGGTCAGCATGATCGCCGCCACATCCGGCCCCAGCTTGGCGCGCAAGGCTTCCAGGTCCACGCGGCCATCGGCGGTGGCGGGGATCGGATCCACCGTGTAGCCGCACATCGCCGCCGTGGCCGGGTTGGTGCCATGGGCGGATTCCGGCGCCAGGATGCGCTTGCGGGCATCGCCGCGCGCGATCAGCGCGGCGCGGATGCTCATCAGGCCGCAGAGTTCGCCATGCGCGCCGGCAGCCGGCGACATCGCCACGGCGGGCATGCCGGTGAGGGTCTTGAGCCAGCCGGCCAACTCGTCGATCAGCGCCAGCGCGCCCTGCACGGTGCTTTCCGGCTGCATCGGATGCAGATCGCCCAGGCCCTTCAAGCGCGCCAGCTTTTCGTTCAGGCGAGGATTATGCTTCATGGTGCAGGAGCCGAGCGGGAACACGCCCATGTCGATGGCGAAATTCTTGCGGCTGAGGCGCACGAAATGCCGGATCACCTGCGGTTCGGACAAGCCGGGCAGGCCAATCGTGCCCTTGCGGCGCAGGCCGCCCAGACGTTCGACCACATCTGCCGGCGCGGGCAGGTCCACGCCGCTGCGGCCCGCTTCGCCCTGTTCGAAAATCAACGGCTCTTCATGCTCCAGGCCTTTATGGCCGCCGATGGTGGCGTAGCCGCCGGCAGCAGCGCTGCCGGCATGCGGCGTGGTCTGGCGTCCTTGCTTGTTCAGCATCACAGCACCTCTTCCAGGGCGCTGCGCAGCGCCGCCATATCGTGTTCGGTGTTCATCTCGGTGGCGCTCAACAGCAGCAGATGCTCGGCGGCCTTCTCATTGGGCCAGAGCCGCGATACCGGCACGCCGCCGAGAATGCCTTTCTTCGCCAGCGCTTCCACCACTTGCGCCGCCGGCTTGGGCAGCGACAGGGTGAATTCGTTGAAGAAGTTGCCATTCAGCAACTTGATGCCTTTCAGGCCATCCAGCTTGCCGGCCAGTTCCACCGCCTTGGCATGATTGATCTCGGCCAGCCGGGTGAAGCCGGCTTCGCCCAGCAGCGACAGATGGATGGTGAAGGCGAGCGCGCAGAGGCCGGAATTGGTGCAGATATTCGAGGTCGCCTTTTCGCGGCGGATATGCTGCTCGCGCGCGGACAGGGTGAGTACGAAGCCGCGCCGGCCGTCTTGATCGACGGTTTCGCCGCAAAGCCGGCCCGGCATCTGGCGCAGGAATTTCTCTTTCGCCGCGAACAGGCCCACATAAGGCCCGCCGAAGCTGAGCGGCACGCCCAGCGACTGGCCTTCCGCCACCACGATATCGGCGCCCATCTCGCCCGGCGGCGTGATCAACCCGAGCGACACTACTTCGCTGACCGCCACGATCAGCAGCACGCCCTTGGCTTGGCAGGCCTTGGCCAGCGGCCGCAGATCGCGCACATGGCCGAACAGCGAGGGATTCTGCACCACCACGCAAGCGGTCTGCTCGTCGATTAGGCTTTCCAGGTCTTCCGACCCCTCGGCATCCATCGGCGCCGCCAGATAGGGTTGATCGGTCTGCCGCATCAGGGTTTCCACCACGCCGCGATAATGCGGATGCAGGCCGCCCGACAGCACGGCCTTCTGCCGCTTGGTCACGCGCTGGGCCATCAGCACCGCTTCGCCGCAGGCGGTGGCGCCGTCAT
>JAYSEE010000009.1:0-10860 GCA_041914045.1 Ferrovibrio sp.
CCGCGCCCGCACGGCGGGCTGCACGATCGCGGCGTCTTCGCGTCCCAACGCGCCGGCTTCGCCGGCATGGGGATTGAGGCCGGCGACGGCGAGGCGCGGCTTGGCGATGCCGAAATCGCGGCGCAGCGCGGCGGCGGCGATTTCCGCCTCGGCGCGGGTGCCGTCGCTGCTCAGGCTGTCGATGGCCTGGCGCAGCGAGACATGGATCGAGACCAGCACCACGCGCAATGCCGGCGCAGCCAGCATCATCACCGGATGCCGCACGCCGCAGAGATCGGCGATGAATTCGGTGTGGCCGGGATGCTTGAAGCCGGCGGCGTAAAGCGCCGCCTTGTGGATCGGATTGGTCACCACCGCGCCGGCCGCGCCGTTGCGCGCCAGTTCCACCGCGCGTTCGATGGCGGCGATGGTCATCGGCGCATTCGCCGCATCGGGCTTGCCCGGCTGCGGCTTGGCCGCCAGCCGGATCGGCAGCACCGGCAGCGCCTTGGCGAAAACCGCATTGGCTTCCGCCGGCTCGGCGATGGGATGCACCGGCGCGGCGATGCCATGGCGCGCGGCTTCGCCGCTCAGATGATCGGGATCGGCGATGATGAAAAAGGGCGGCAGCTTCGCCGCCGCGCCTTGCGCCCAGGCTTTCAGGGCGATTTCCGCGCCGATGCCGGCCGGCTCGCCCATGCTGAGGGCAAGCGGCGGCATGTCGGATGCGAACGTCATAAGCGCGCCGTCAGCGGAATTCGATGGTGGCGTCGCGCCGCAAATCCTGCAGATAGCGTTGCCCCATCAGAACCAGCCGCTGATTGAACAGGGTATTGCGGATCTGCTCGCGGTCGATGGCGTCCTTGGGCTGCTCCCGGTCGCAGACCGTGAACAGATGCACGGCGCGCTGCGTCACCACCGGCTGCGAGGTTTCGCCGGCCTTGAGGTCGGTCACCGCATTGCGGAAATTCTCCGGCAGATCGGCCAGCCGCACGGTGCCCAGGCTGCCCGAGCCGGCTGCCTTCAATTCCTTGGCCAGCGGCTCAACGTCGTTGCAGCTCGCGATGGTCTCGCGCACTTGGCGGGCGAGGCTGCTTACAGTCTCGATCTCGCGCGCATTGCTGTTCGGCGTCAGGCCCAGCATGATTTGCGACAACGTGATCTTGGCGTCGCTGTTGTCGGCCACCGCGATGCGGCGGCGGTCGCGCAGCAGGATGATGTGATAGCCGCCCAGCGCGCGTACCGGCTCGGAAAGCTGGCCGCGCTCCAGCTTGGCGGCGGCGGCTTCGATATCGTCGTCCAGCGTGCCGCGCCTCACCCAGCCCAGATCGCCGCCGGCGGATGCCGTGCTGCCTCGGCTGACTTGGCGGGCCAGGGCGGGGAAGGGGGCGCCGCCGCGCAATTGCTCCAGCACGCGTTCGGCGGTCTGCTTGGCCTGCTCCTCCTGATCCGGGCTGTCCACCGGGATCACGATTTCGGCGAGCAGTTCCTCGGTTTGGCCGGCCAGGGCTTTCAGTTTCTCAACCGCCTCGTCCACTTCCTTCTCGCCGATCGTGCCGCCCGTGGCGCCGAAGCGGGCGCGGACCAGACGCGCGCGGGTGATGTCGGCGCGGATCTGGCCGATCATCACGTCCGGGTCCAATCCTTGCCGCGAGAAAGTATCCGCGAAGCTGCCCGGCGGGATATTCATCTGCCGTTCGAGCAGGCCCACGGCGCGGTTCACGTCCTCGTCGCTGACGCTGATGTTGCGCTTCTTGGCTTCCTGCATGAACAGGCGCTCGTCGATCAGCGCGCGCAGGGTCTGGTCGCGCAAGGCCCGGCGCAGCTCCGGCGTATCGCGCATGCCGGTGGTGACCAGGGTGATGCGCATGCGTTCGAGGATGTCGCGCGCGGATATTACGTCGTCGTTCACCACGGCGATGATGCGCAAGGCATTCTCCTGCGCGGCGGCTGGCCCGGCGGTGAACAGGGCGGGCGGCATGGCGGCGGCAAGCGGCAGCAGGCAGCAGGCAACGATCAGGGCGAGGCGGCGAATGGTCAACATGGTCGGCTCCGCGCGGCTCAATTGAAATTCGCAAGCCGGAAACGCAGCCCCACGGTGGTGGAAGGCTGGATGTCGCGGTTCACGGTGAAGGTACGTTCGGCGAATAGCATGATGTCGAAGCACTCGTCGGTATAGCGCAGGCCGAGGAAGTTTAGCAGCGAGCCGCCATTGTCTCCAAGGTCCCGGATATGGCGGCCTTCCAGGCTCCAGAATTGCCCTAGTTGCGCCTTGAAGCCGCCGCTGATCGCTTCGCGTTCGCTCAGGCCGGTTTCGAAAGTGCCGCCGCGCAGGTCGGCATAGGTGGCATTGAAGCGCAGCGCCTTGGGGCCGACGGAGACGGTGGTTTCGTGCCGCTGCACGGACAGGCTGGTATTCGGGCTCAGCCGCATGCGGTTGACCAGGCTGAGGTAGCTGTTGGGCGTGAGCGTCAGCCGGCTTACGTAATCGGAAAGCTGATCGCTGGCGCCGGTGCCATAGCCCAGCGTGTCGTCCTGTTTGGCGCGCAGCGATTGCGCCACCATCAATTCGGAATAGCCGCCCCGGCTGCCATAGACCGCGCCTCGCAGGCCGTAATTCACGCGCGGGCCGCCGTCGAAGCGGTCTTGCCCCGGGAAGCGGTTGATGGCGAACAGGTTGGTCTCGTCGAATTCGAAGCTGAGCGAATCCTCATTGGGGATGTTGCGCGGGTTGCCGCCATAAGGCGAGGCCACCACGCCCACGATGGGTTCGATCAACTGGCGGATGCTGCCGTCGTCGCGCACCAGCGGATAGCGCCAATCCAGCGCCACGATCGGGATGGAGCGGAAGGCGAATTCGGCATCGCGCTGGTCGGTGCGCAGGAAGGGCTGCTCGTAAAGTTCGCTCACCCAATAGCCGTCGGTCTTCAGCGCGGCGGTGGCGGTGTAAACCTCGCCGCTGGGCGCGTAATAAGGCTGGCTGTAGGAGATGGTGGTGGAAAGCCGCCGCGTATCGGTGCCGCCGGTGCGGTAGAGCGCGGCCATGCCGGCATCCACCGCGAAGCGCCCGCCATGGGAATTCGGCTCGCCGACCATGGAATAATCCAGCAGCGGCACGGCGAAGGGCGTGGTGGCGTTGTCGTCGGTGTTGCGCAGGCCCTGGAAGCTGTAGGCGTTGGCGGCGAAGAAATGCCGGTTGTTGATCGACTCGCTGAACAGCCGGCTGATCAGCGTGTTGCTGGCGCGGTTGGGAATCTGATAGCGCGACAGATAGGTATCGTCGGAGGCGCGGAAGATGTTGAATCCGGTGGTGGTGTCGTCGCCGGTGCGGAAGGCGGCGTCGGCGCGGAAATGGCCGCGCCAATATTGCTCCGAAGTGCGTTGGCCGACAGCATTGCGGGCATAGCTTTGCGTTGCCGAGGCGTCCATGCGCAATTCGCCGGTGGCGGTGCGCAAGTTGTATTCGCCCATCAGGAACGGGCCTTCCTTCTCGGAATATTGCGGCGTCAGCGTCAGATCGCTGCTGTCGTCGATCGCATAGAAATAGGGCGTGCGCGCGGTATAGCCGAAGAAGTTGTTGGTGAAGGCCCCGGGCGAGAGGAAGCCGCTCTTGCGCTGCACGGTGGGATCGGGATGGCTGAAATAGGGCAGATACAGCACCGGGATGCCGAACAATTCCAGCGTGGCGTCGCGATACACCATTTCCTGCGCCACCTGGTCATGCTCCACGCGCTCGCCCTTCACCTGCCAGAGCGGCGGGCGCTGCGGATCGGTGGCGCAGAGCGAACAGGCGGTGTAGACCGCCTTGTGCATGACGGTGCGGTTGCCGTCCACGCGCTGGGCGCTGGCGGCGGCGGCGCGCGAATTATCCTCCAGCAGCATGCTCACGTCGCGGATGAAGCCGTTGCGCATGTTGTCGGTGAGTTCCATGTAATCGGCGAACAGCACCGTGCCGTCCTCCTGCATTACACTCACATTGCCGCTGGCGATCACCTTGCCGTCGCGTTCGCTGTAATTCACCAGATCGGCCAGCAAGGTGCGCTTGTCCTGCACCAGTTCGACATGGCCCTCGGCGGTGATCAGGCCGAGATTTTGATCGTATTTCAGCGAGTCCGCGGTCACCAGCACGGGCTGGCTGCCGCCGAGCTGCGCCTTGGCGGGCGCAGACCATTGCAGGGCGCCGAGCAGCGCCGCCAGAGCTATTGATGCCGCAAGCCAGCCCCGCATCGTCTAGCCGTCTTCCAGATGGAACAGCAGCGAGATGCCCAGCATCAGGCAGATGCCGGTGGGCGCCCAGGCGGCCAGCGCCACCGGCAAGGTGCCGTTCAGGCCGAAAGGCTGCACCAGTTCGATGCTGAAATAGAGCAGGAAGCCGACGCCGACGCCAAGGCCGAGCAATGCGCCGGTGCCGCCGCGCCGGGTCAGCCGCAGGCTGAAGCTGGCGGCGATCAGCAGCATGGCGCAGAGCAGCAGCGGCACGGCCAGCAGGGTCTGGAAATGCAGGCGGTGGCGCAGCGCCGAGAAGCCGGCATTTTCCATCGAGGCGATGAAGGACGGCAATTGCCAGAACGAGATCGTGTTGGGCGAGGCGAAGCTTTCCTGGATGCGGTCGAAGGTCAGCGTGGTGGGGATGCGCATCACCGCGGCGGTTTCGCCGACGCGGTCGGGATAGCTGGTCACGGCGTCGCGCAATTCCCAATGGCCTTCGCGCAGATAGGCTTCCGAAGCATCCACGCGGCGTACGAAGCGGTCGGTGCCTTCGTAGTAGAACAGGATCACGTCGCGCAGTTCCACGCCCTGTTGCGCCACGCGCAGGGCATGCACCACCACCTGGCCCTGGGCATCGGCTTCGCGGAGCCACAGGCCGGTGCTGGAAACCGCCAGCATGCTGGCGCGGCCGCGCAGCACCTTGGCCTCGATCGACTCGTAGCGCGCCAGCATGGCGGCCGATAGCGGATTATAGACCGTGACGATGAAGCCGCCGATCAGCAGCGCCAGCATCAAGGCCGGCGCCAGGAATTGCCAGACCGATACGCCGGCGGCGCGGGTAACGGTGAGTTCCTGGCTGCGGGTGAGGCGGCTGAGCGCCAGCATGCCGCCGAACAGAGCCGCGAACGGCACCAGCTTGATCGAGAGATTGGGCAGCCGCAGCAGCGACATGGCGAACACGGTATCCAGCGAGGCATCGGCGCGGCCCGAGGCGCGGCGCAGCAATTCAACCGTATCGAAGCTGTAGGCCAGCACCACCAGCACGGCAAAGACCACGGCGATGGCCAGCAGGTATTGCCGGCCGAGATAATAGGCAAGCGTCCAGGAGATGCGCATTACTCCGCTCCCCCGGCCATGGCCATGCCGGTATGCGGCGCGATGCGGCGATTGGGCTCGCGCAGCAGCCAAAGCGCGCCTCCCACGGCCAGCAGCGGCACGGCATACATCGTTAGGATCAGCGCCGGCGTTTTGGTGGCGATCTGCGCCACGCCCAGGCTCAGCACCTGCAGCACGATGCCAGAGGTCGCCGCCACGACCAGCCTGCGGCCCTGGCCGCGGCGGCTGAATTCGCCGCCGATCACGCCGGCGATGGCGATCAGCATCAGGGCCGGCACGTAAAACGGCGTCACCAGCCTGCGATGGCCTTCCACCAGCAGCTTGTTCTTATTGTTCGCGTCGTCGGCATTGCTCATATCGGGGTTGAACAATTCATGCAGGAAGCGTTCCTGCGGCTCGCGCCAGCCCTCGGTTTCCGGCTTGATGTAGAGATTCAGGTCCAGCGCATATTCGTTGAAATACAGGATGCTCAGGCCGCGCCGGCCGGGCTCCACCTGCTGGCGGTTGCCGTCCTGCATCAGCAGGCGCGGGCCTTGCGGCGTCAGCACCAGGGCGGCGCGCGCCGCCATCATGGTGACCGGGCGGTTGGCGTCGCGGCTGTCATGCACCAGGATGCCCTTCATCTCGCCGGAAGGTTCGCGCTCGCGCACATAGACGGTGAGGTTGGGCGAGGGCGTGTTGAACACGCCTTCCAGGATCACCATGCTGGCCAGGCTGGAGCGGAATTCGAATTGCGTGGCGCGCAAGGTGCGGGCGGAGAGCGGGCCGATATAGAGCCCGATGGCATACAGCACGGCCATCACCAGCAGCGCCACCAGCATGGCCGGGCGCGCCAGGCTGAAGCGGCTGAAGCCCGAGGCCGAAAGCACCACCAGTTCGGAATCGCTTGCCAGCCGGTTATAGGCATAGAGCGTGGCGCAGAAGGCGGCGATCGGCAGGATGATGCCGGTCACGTTCGGCAGCACCAGCATGGTGAGGTAGAAGAACGAGCCGAAACCCAGGTTGTTGTTGACGATCCGGTCGATGAAACGCAGGGATTGCGTCAGCCAGATCACCCCGGCCAGGGTGAGGGCGGCAAAGAGCAGCGGCCAGGCGATCTGGCGCAGGATATATTGGGTGATGCCCCGCATGGCTCCGGAGTATAGCCAAAACGCGACTCAGCGCCACCCGCGCCGACCATATTCCGCTTGTATCACAGAGCCTTCCGGGTCGATTGATCCCGCCGCTCCGGGGCCGTTATAGTGCGGCAGGATACAACCGTTTCAACCCCAGGATTCGCCCGATGAAGATTGATTTCGCCGCTTTGGCCCGCCCCAAGCAGGGCGCGCTTGTCCTCACTGCCGCCGAAGGCCGCAAACTGGGCGCTTTCGCCCAGACGCTGGATAAGATGCTGGGCGGCGGCATCGGCCGCGCCCTGGCCGGCGCGCCGCGTTTCACCGGGGCCAAGGGGCAATGGCTGGAAATCCTCGGCCCCGGCCTTGGATTGGGCCGGATTCTGCTGGCTGGGTTGGGCAAGCCGGCCGACCTGAAGGCGGAGGCCTTCGAGGCGCTGGCCGGCGAGGCGGCGCGCCGCGTGGCGGCCACCGGCGAAACCGCCCTGGCGATCGCCATCGACCTGCCGGCCGGCGCCAAGGCCGCGCCCGCCGAGGCCGCCGCGCGCGCGGCCTATGGCCTGCGCCTGGGCAGCTACCGTTTCGACAAATACCGCACCAAGCTGAAGGACAGCGAAAAGCCTTCGCTGAAAACCGCCAGGGTGCTCACCGAGGCGGTGGCCGCCGCCAAGCGCGCCTATCAGCCGCTTGCCGCCATTGCCGATGGCGTCACGCTCACTCGCAATCTGGTGTCCGAGCCGGCCAATGTGATCTTCCCGGAAAGCCTCGCCGCCGAATGCCGCAAGCTGACCAAGCTGGGCGTGAAGGTGGAAGTGCTGGGCGAAAAGGCGATGAAGAAGCTGGGCATGGGCGCGCTGCTCGGCGTCGGCCAGGGCAGCGTGCGCGAATCGCAGCTCGTGGTCATGCAATGGCTGGGCGGCAAGAAGGGCCAGGCTCCGGTCTCCTTCGTGGGCAAGGGCGTCTGCTTCGATACCGGCGGCATTTCCATCAAGCCGGCCGCCGGCATGGAAGGCATGAAATGGGATATGGGCGGCGCCGGCGCGGTGATCGGCGCCATGGCGGCTTTGGCCGGGCGCAAAGCGAAAGCCAACGTGATCGGCGTGGTGGCGCTGGTGGAGAATATGCCGGACGGCGATGCCCAGCGCCCGGGCGATATCGTCACCTCGATGTCCGGCCAGACCATCGAGGTGATCAACACCGATGCCGAAGGCCGCCTGATCCTGTGCGATGCCATGTGGTACACGCAGGAACGCTTCAAGCCGCAGATCATGGTGGATCTCGCCACGCTTACCGGCGCGATCCTCATCGCGCTGGGCCATGAGCATGCCGGCCTGTTCGCCAATAACGACGAGTTGGCCGAACGCCTGGCTTCGGCCGGCAAGGCCGAGGATGAAAAGCTGTGGCGTCTGCCGTTGTCGGAGGCCTACAACAAGGCGCTGAATTCGCCGATCGCCGACATGCAGAACATCGCCGGCCCCGGCGCGGGCGCGGGTTCGATCACGGCCGCGCAATTCCTCCAGCGTTTCGTGAAGGACGGCACCGCCTGGGCGCATCTCGATATCGCCGGCACCGCCTGGAGCAACAGCGAAAAGCCCACCGTGCCCAAGGGCGCCACGGCTTTCGGCGTGCGCCTGCTCAATCGCCTGGTGCATGATCATTACGAGGGGTGATGCCAAGTATGGGGGGTGACGGCGCCAAGGCCATGACGGAGGTTCTGTTCTACCATCTCACCCGGCGGCGGCTGGAGCAGGCTTTGCCGGACCTGCTCGGCCGCTGCCTGGAGCGCGGCTGGCGCGCGGTGGTGAAATGCGGCACGCCGGAACGCGCCGCCGCGCTGAACGGCGAACTCTGGACCTTCGACAAGGCCGCTTTCCTGCCGCATGGCTTGGCGGAAGACGGCCATGCGGATCGCCAGCCGATCTACCTCACGGCTGGCGACGAACGCCCCAACAAGGCCGATGTGCTGTTCCTGGTGGATGGCGCGGACAGCGCGGCCTATGAGGATTACCAGCGCGTCTGCGACATGTTCGACGGCAATGACGACGATGCCGTGCAGGCCGCCCGCGAACGCTGGAAGGCCGCCAAGGCCGCCGGCCATGCGCTCACCTATTGGCAACAGGGCGAACGCGGCTGGGAGAAGAAGGCCTGAAGTTTCCCGCGCCCCGCCGGCTCATCACGGCCTTTTTGCTTGCATCGCGCCGCGCCGGAATGAAAGCTGCGCCAATGTCTTTCCAGCTTCTTGGGCGTTTTCCGTTCCTTGGCTTGCTCTGCTGGCTTGCCGCCTGCGCTGCCATGCCGCCATCCGCCGCGCCGCCGCCATCTGACCTGCCGCGCGAAAATATCGTTTTGGCTTCGGCGCTTTCGGTGGATGCCGGCAATAACCGCGTAACCTTGCCGCTGTTCAAGGGCGAGGCCGGCGGCAAGACCGTCTGGTATATCGTTACGGATTCATCGGACCGCGCGGATGCCATGCAGCGCGGCGTGGCGCATGCGCCGCTGTTGGCGCGGGCCGGGCTGGTGGCCGAGGTCAGCCAGCGCGGCGATGCAACCGTGTTTCCCGCCGCGCCGGATTTCAGTCCGGCCCGCCGCTATGCGGCCGCGCCGGGCCAGGACTTTCCCCCAAATTCCGTGCAGCCCGGGGCGGTGGCGCAGTCCGGCTATACGCCGTTCGTGCGTTTTGGCGGCCAATCGGCGCCAGTGTTGAATGCGCCCATCGTGGCGGTGGGCGAGGGGCCGTTCGATCTTGCCGGCCATGGCGATGCCGGGCATAGCGATGCAATGGATCGCGTGCTGGCCATTGATACGGCGCGGCGTACCGTCACTCTGCTGCTCAGCAGCGGATATGCCGATGGCAAGCGCGTGCTTTATATTTCCACCGATGCGTCCGATCCGGCGGCAGCGGTGCTGGAACGCGCCATTTATGTGCCGGGCCTGGATGCCGGCGATGCCGATATCGGCTTGCTGGTCATGCTCAATGGCCGCGATGCGCAGGATGATATGGAAGCCCAGGGCTTGCTGCATTTCATCCGTCGCGGCGGCATGGCGCAGCCGGCGCGGCTCGCGCAATCGCATCGCTTGCATGCGCCAGGCAATATCCTCACCGCGATTCCGCGCGGACCAACCGCCAGCGGCTATTCGCCGCTCTGGAGCATTTCGATGCTGGAATGGAGTGCGGCGGCCAAGACGGCGGGGCAGGATCGCCGCCAGACCGATCAGGCCGCGATCTACCGCCTGCTGCAACAAGGCGCATTGTCCGGCCCAGGCGGCGCGCCCTTCGCGCCGGCCGGCTTCGTGGTGAATTGCCCGGTGATTGCAATATTGGATTAGCCCGCGATAGCGACCACGAAATCGCGCAGAGCCGCCAGGGTTTCCGCCGGTTTGTCGCGCTGCGGGGAATGGCCGCAAGCGGGCAGGATCAGGCTTTGCGCGCCTTGCACGCGGGCGATGATGCAATCTATCTGCGCCAGCGTGCCGTATTCGTCGCTTTCGCCCTGGATCGCCAGCAAGGGCTTGTCGATTGCATCGAGATAGCTCTCGATATTCCAATGCCGGAAATCCGGGTTGAGCCAACTGTCGCACCAGCCATGGAAGGCGCAATCCACATTCGTGCCGTGATACTTCAGCAGCCGTTCGCGCAGGTCGCCGGTGCGATAGGCGATATCGGCGGCGGCAATCGAGCGGATCGAGATGTCTTCCGCGAAGCTGTGCGGCGCCATTACAGCAAGGCCGCGTAAACCAAGTCGCGTGCTGCCGGCATGGATCAGCGCAATGGATGCGCCATCGGAATGGCCGATCAGGATGTAATCATCAATGCGCAGCGCGCGCAGCAGATCGGGCAGGCCATGCTCGGCTTCGTCATGCATGTAGCCGATTGGGCGGGGCAGGGCGCAGGGGCTGGAGCCGCCATAGCCGATGCGGCTATAGATCAGCGCCGGCAAGCCGCTGGCGGCGGCCAGTTGCGCCGGAAAATCGCGCCATTGCGCCACGCTGCCCAGGCCTTCATGCAGGAAGACCAGAACGGGCCCGTCTCGCGCGCCCTTGATGAATTGATACTCGACGCGGCCGCCGGCAATCTCGATATTTTGCATCATCAGCGCAGTTTGAACCGTTGGATCTTGCCGGTCGCGGTCTTGGGCAATTCATCCACGAATTCGATCCAGCGCGGATATTTGTACGGCGCCAGCCGGCCTTTCACGAAAACCTGCAAGCTTTCGATCAGCACGCCATCGCCGCTCACGCCTTGGCGGGTCACTATATAGGCTTTAGGCTTGATCAGCCGGTCGGCATCTTCATGCGCCACCACGGCGGCTTCCAGCACCGCCTCATGGGCCAGCAGGGCGGATTCCACCTCGAAAGGCGAAACCCAGATGCCGCTGACTTTCAGCATGTCGTCGGAACGACCGGAATAGGTGTAATAGCCATCGGCATCGCGCACATATTTGTC